>JAPOJK010000009.1 GCA_029978465.1 Actinomycetota bacterium | reverse complement strand
GGCGTACATTCGTTTGTTGGGGGGAGAAGGTTTAACTCACTCAACACAAGTTGCGATCTTGTCAGCAAATTACATCGCTGCACGTTTGCAAGATTCGTACCCTGTTCTATATACAGGTGCTAATGGTCGAGTTGCACACGAGTGCATCTTGGATATTCGTGGAATCACGAAGGACTCTGGTGTTTCAGTTGATGACATCGCTAAGAGATTGATGGATTACGGATTCCACGCACCAACTATGTCCTTTCCAGTTGCAGGAACATTGATGATTGAGCCAACTGAATCTGAAGATATCTCTGAGATTCATCGCTTTATCGATGCCATGATTTCGATCAGAGCTGAGATCCAAGAGATCATTGATGGAAAGATTTCGGTTGAGGCCTCAGCGTTGCGCCATGCCCCTCACACAGCCCTTTCGGTGGTCACTAGTGATTGGGATCGGGGATACAGCCGTGAAAAGGGCGGGTATCCAGTCGTTCTGGATGGCTTGGTTGCAGGTGAATCAATTGGCTCTCGGATGAAGTACTGGCCACCGGTTTCACGTATTGATGGCGCTCACGGCGATAGAAACCTTGTCTGCGCCTGCACGCCGCTTGACGACTACCGCTAAGGGAGTCTGGCGATAGGAGGGGTCTGGGCAGATTCACGCTCAACTCTGCCTTTCTTACTTTACATAATGTAACTTATCGGCGTTAGGTATATTCTCGACGGGCAACCAGGAACAAGGCGGCCAATACGCCTATTAGCGCCCAATCTCCAGCTCTATCCCTCGGTGTTTGGCCCTCTATTAGATCTACTGAGGCGCGAATGCTGTCGGCAGTTCCCATTGATGTTTTCTGAAGAACTTTTCCTGAACTGTCGATAATTGCTGAATATCCAGTTGTTGAAACTGAGGCAATATTTCGACCATGTTCAATAGCTCGAATGCGAGTCATCGACAGTTGTTGGGCACTTTCTGCCGACATTCCAAAGGTCGCACTATTGGTTTGAACCGCCAGAATATTGGAGTTCTTTGCAGCTTTTTCCAGCAAAGCATCATCAATTAACTCATAACAGATAACTGGTCCGACCTTTATTGTGCCAATTTCAAAGGTTTTCCCGGAGTCTCCAGGTGAAAAATCTTCGACCTCATCAACTAGTGGCGAAACAACTCTGGCCAATGAACGCAACGGAATGTACTCGCCAAATGGGGTTAAATGCTGCTTAATGTAAGTTTCTGGCAGTTCTCCGCCCCACAATATTGAGGTATTGAGAAGCGTGCTTCCTTTATTCACGATCGCTCCGATAATTAATGGTTGTTTGATCGAATCCAAAGATTTCTTAACATCGGAGTTGAGAAATGGATCTACATCAACAGAGTTTTCCGGCCAAAGAATAAAGTCGACATTGGGATTCTTTGCGATCTCCATTTGTGTTCGTTCAAAATGGTTATTGAAAACCGCTTTGGCTCGAGAATTAAAATCCAAACCTAATTGGGGAACATTGCCTTGAATCATCAAAATATTTGTTGATCCGACAACAGTGGTACTTACGGGAATGAGAACTATCAGAAAAGGCAGTAGCGGTAGTAATGAAAATTTCCGATGTGAAATCTGGAAAATTACAAGTGCGATAAAAACAACTGCGGCGGAAAGTGCCGTTGCTCCCCCAATCGCCGCAACCTTTGCATACGGAGCATCAGCCTGAGTAAAGGCGATACGAACCCAACCAAATCCTCCAAAAGGGAATCGATTACGAACCTCTTCCAGCAGGATGTAGATCAATGGATATGCGGTAATCCTCCACTTAGAAACGAGAGCAAGCGGAAGATAGAAAAGGGATAAACCGATCGCAAGGATCACCCATGGAATCGAGCCAACAAAGGTGCTACTCCAATGCAGAACTATCAGATTGAGAGTTAAACCAAAGATAAATGAAGATAAAACTTTTCTAGAGGAGATCGATAAGGCATACATATGGACCGCGATCGCGATCGGTGCTACCCACCACTTCCCCACTGGCTCAAAGGCGGCAGATAGTAAAGCTCCAGAAAGAGCTTAAAGAAGAGGTGCTACCAACCCAATGCACTGATCAAACGATCAACGCTCGCACCTAGCGCGTAACGCTCCTTAAATTGATAGATAGCTGATAAATCTGCAGGTGCCTTAGGAAGGGAAAGATCTACCTTAGGCAATGGAACATCGCGTGCAACACGTACTAACTTAGGAGCAATCTTAAGATAATCGGCACCTGCCATGATTTTCTTTGCAAGAGCAGGTGGCAAAGATTCATGAGCTTCAAGGGCTGCTGTTAGCGCATCTTCGACGGTAGCGAAGTTGTTAGCGATGACAGCTGCACCTTTTTCTCCGATGCCCTTAACCCCTGGTAAACCATCTGAAGGATCACCACGAAACATGGCAAATAGATCGTATCGATCGCCAGGTATCGCGTACTTATCTGAAACATATTTGATATCCACTAAATCATGTTGAGAAATGCCCTTTGCAAGATAAACAACCTTGATATCGCGTTTGTCATCAACCATCTGGAATAAATCACGGTCTCCGGTGACAATTCTGATCGGACCCTTTTCGATTTCGGCATACGTTGCCATCACATCATCTGCTTCATAATCATCGACGCCAACAACGGGAATTCCGAAGAGATCCAAAAGATCTAGCAAGATCGGGATTTGTGGGGTGAGGGTTTCAGGCTCTTCCTCTTCTTCTCCCTCTTCCTCTAAACGATTGGCTTTGTATTCAGGGAAAATATCTACTCTCCAACTTGGACGCCAATCTCCATCGAGGCATGCAACTAAGCGATTTGGTTTGTACACATTCATCAAACGCGCCGTCATATCGATGTAGCCACGTATTGCGTTGACCGAGGTTCCATCAGGGGCTAACAAGGTATCTGGCATTCCGTAATAAGCGCGGTACCAAAGGGATGCGCTATCCAACAACATTAATGTCATACATCCCCCATGAGGTAGGCCACTACCCCGCGATCGATTCGCTTGACCGCATCCTTACAGACTGGGCGAAGTTTTTCACTCGCTCCAGCGATCTGATTGAGAAGATCTACAAGTTGCTTGGTTGATCGGACAAAATCACCAACTGACATGTCGCTACCCTTTAAAACGCTATTAAGCGAGTTTCCGCTGGCCCACTTGTAGGAGATGAAACAAAATCCTGCATCTGGTTCACGTTGGGTTTTAACGCCAAAATCATTTTCGATCTTTTCAAGAGCTGCCCATAAGGAGATGATCTCGGTCAAGGTAGAGGTAACTTTTTGGCTGGGCAGTTTCGGAGCTAAATTCTCTTGAGATCGGGATTCAAAGATCATGCAGGAAACAACTGATAGCAGCTCCGTTGCATTCAAATCATCAAGCAAACCTCTGCGGATTGATTCAGTGAGCAGTAGATCTGATTCGGCGTAGATCTTGGTCAAAATCTTTCCTTGAGTAGTTGGCTTTTCACCATCGATGTATTCAAGGTGATCGAGAACTTGGCAGATCTGATCAAAGGTCTTGGCAATAACATGAGTGCGATTTTCTACTCGCGCAGTTAAACCATCATTTTCGCGGGTTAATCGTCCCGCTCTTTCAGCAAGTCGCGCATGGTCCTCTCTTTCGGCACAGCCGTGACATGAATGCGCCTTCATAGCTTTGCGAAGATCGGAAAGTTCACCCTCCATATGTCCACGTTGGCGGTTATCAAATGTTTTCCGTTGATCACGACGACCAAGTAAAACTTCAACCTCTTTAATCGAGCGTCGTAGCCGCGCATACTCAGAAAAATCCCCCAGGTGGCACTGTGCATCCTTCATGAGCTCGGCGATGAGAGTTTCATTTTTACGAATCTGGCGGGTTAATCCAACAACTGCGCGATCTGCCTGGAACTGCGCAAAGGATGATTCAAGGGATCGACGTGCGGTTTCTCTACCAAATCGAGAGATTAGATTTATCGCCATGTTATAGGTTGGAGAAAAAGAGGAACGCAATGGATATGTTCGCGTGGATGCCAAGCCCGCAGCTGAAGCGGAATCAACGGTTGGCGACCATTGAATAACCGCGTTTCCTTCAATATCGATACCACGTCGACCGGCACGACCGGTTAACTGCGTGTACTCCCCCGGTGTTATTGGAACATGAGCTTCACCATTGAACTTAATGAGTTTTTCCAGCACAACGGTTCGGGCAGGCATGTTGATTCCTAAAGCTAAAGTTTCTGTCGCAAAAACCGCTTTAACTAAACCTCGTTGAAATAGATCTTCAACCGCACCCTTAAAGCTTGGCAATAGTCCGGCATGGTGAGCTGCGATTCCGCGTTCTAACGCGGTCAACCACTCTTCAAAACCCAACACCTCTAAATCCTCTTCTGCGATGTTTTGGGTATATCGCAAAGCGGTTTGTCGAATCTCGACTCTCTCTTCTGGCGAGGTAAGACGCAATCCCGCATGCAAGCATTGCTTTACTGCTGCATCACAGCCCACCCTTGAGAAGATGAAGGTAATTGCAGGCAAGAGATTTTCACGCTGAAGCTTTTCAATAATGTCGGCACGGCTCATGCGATCTGATGGCTCGGCAAATCGACCACGACGGTTTCGACCCAATGATGAACGTCTAATCGCCTCTCTTTCACGCTGCAGGATTTCTGGGTTGATTTTGCCGGGTTGTTCAAAGAGATCCATTAATCGGCTACCGATTAACACATGTTGAAACAATGGGATCGGGCGTATTTCGCTAACGATAACTTCTGTATCGCCTCGAACTTCGCCTAACCATTCACCAAACTCTTCAGCGTTAGAGACCGTTGCTGATAGCGATATGACCTGAACGCTCTCCATTAAGTGAATCAGTACCTCTTCCCACACCGCACCACGAAACTTGTCAGCAAGGTAGTGAACCTCATCCATCACAACACATCCCAGATTTGTGAGGGTGTTGGATCCTGCGTACAACATGTTACGCAGCACCTCAGTTGTCATCACCAAAATATCGGCTTCACCATTAATACTGGTGTCTCCAGTTAAAAGTCCAACTCGATCCTCACCAAACTTTGCAACAAACTCAGAGTATTTTTGATTAGAAAGAGCTTTGATCGGCGTTGTATAAAAACACTTCTTGCCGGCTTGGAGTGCAAAGTAAGCTGCGAACTCGCCCACAACGGTTTTTCCTGCACCAGTTGGAGCTGCAACCAAAACACCTTTGCCATCCTCAACCGCATGGCATGCTGATATTTGAAATGGATCAAACTCGAAATCAAAGGTTAAGAGAAATTCAGTTGTGATGGGATGCTGGCCGCGCAATTTCGCCGCCGCATACTTTTCCGCCGGTGTCGTCATGCGACCCAGCTTTTGATCGCGCCTTGAATACATTCAGCAGCGACAGGCAGCTGACCAATTCGTTCCCCATCGGCATATGCAACCGCCTTAGATTCAATCCTTACCGTTCTGCTTCTCACTATTTCTACCGCTGGATGTGTGATGTGGGTTCCAGCAAAGACACGTGGGAATACCTTGATGAACTCAATCTTTGAGATCGGATGAAGAACCATGACATCAAAGAGCCCGTCAGAGATAGAAGCGTTTGGACAAACCAACATGCCACCTCCATACGAACGACCATTGGATACCGCAATCAGCATCGCCTCTGTGGAAATCGTGCGATCATCAAGGGTTATTTCATAATGACGTGGCTTAAATCGTGGAAGTTCAATTGCGATGGCGGCGTTGTACTTCATGGGCCCTTTAGGCCAGTTCAAGGTGTTGGCCTTTTCATTAACTATTGAATCAAAGCCTGTTGAAAGAATTGCACCAAACCATTCGCCATCTACTAATCCAAGATCTATTGGAGTTGGCTGTGTCGATGTAATGGCTTCGAGTTGCGCATCGATATGGTCAAGATCCCAGCCAAGTGTTCGTACAAAATCATTACCTGTGCCGGCGGGAACAATCGCAAATGGGATCTGAGAAGGAACGACCCGCTGCAAGATGATGTGAAGCAAACCATCTCCCCCAACAGCGATTACCCCGTCACACTCTGGATTCTTTTCTATAAATGAGGTCAGGTGATCTGTGAGGGCGATCGATGAGTTTCCCGTAATAATTGTGTAAGAGATCTTTCGTTGCGTAAGCCACCCTGCGACGTAGGTGCCAACTGTGGTTCCTTTTCCCTGACCTGAGACAGGATTGATCACCAAAGCCCACATGGGATGACCCTATCGGCTATTCCTTAATTGAGGTTGGTGCATCAATCGACATACTGCCGGTTTCGACCATTTCTAGTTTTTTATCCCGACGCTTATCGACAAAGACCGCAATCAGCCCAGCCATAAAGTAAAACAGGATTAATGGGGCTGATAGCAACACCATACTCAGCGGATCTGCCGTTGGTGACAAGGCTGCTACAAAGAAAAAGATAACAAAAATCCAAATACGCCATGGCCTCAAAATTGTTTTACCTCTTAGGAAACCAATCAGGTTAAAGGTTAAGAGGAAAATAGGAAGTTCAAAAGCTAAACCAACAAAGAGAATGAGTCGAAGTACGAAATCCAAATAATCATCAAATCTCACCAGGTTGCTAATCGCATTGGGAGTAAAACCAAAGAGTGCTTTGATTGCAACGGGAAGAATCAAATACCCCAAAGTCGCACCCATGGCGAAGAATGGTGTCGCGGATGCAACAAAGAGGATGCTGGTTCGTTTCTCTTTTCTATGCAGAGCTGGCGCGATGAATGCCCATAATTGATAAAGCCAGAATGGCGCAGACACGATGACACCGGTTAACAATGCAACCTTGATCTGTAAATCTAGGGGACCTAAGACACCGCTGATATACAGAGCTCCACAACTTGCAGCACCGGATTGTTGTGCTGCTTTCAAATCACAGACCGGGCTCGCTAAGGTTGCGATGATGGGATTGTAGAAATACCAACCCGCACCAAAGGCAACAAGAACAGCGATCGCAGAACTTAAAACACGCTTGCGTAACTCTCGTAAGTGGTCGAGTAGTGGCATCCTAGCTTCGCTTGAAGATGCCATTGAATTACTTCTCTGTTTTGCCGTCTTCTTCGATTGTTACGTCGTCGGCCTTCATTTCCTTCATTTCACTCTTGAAGATTCGCATTGAGCGACCAAGTGAACGGGCTGAATCTGGAAGGCGCTTGGCACCAAAAAGTACGAGGACAACGATCAAAAGAATAACGATCTCTCTTGGACCTAAATTCATAGTAACTACTCCTTGGCTGATATTTCTCCGAAGGTTACACCAGTCAGCCTAAAAACTGTAGATAGTTTTACTCTGCTTTGTAACGATCCAGCATCGATTGAGCCATCTGCGCTATCGATGCTCGGATTTCAGGGGGCGTCAGTAAGGCCACTCCATCACCTGAGGAAAGGATGGATCTCTCTAACCATTGCTGAGAGTAGGTCTGAAAATCAAACTCGGAGCCAGCTTTCAAATCCTGTCGGCTGAATCGTTCTGCAATCTCGCGAGTAGGCTTTAAAACTTTCAATCGAGAATTTATCCTTTGAGTGTCGGTTGCATCTTCTGGGATGGTTTTTGACTCTTGTGTAACTATCGCTTTTTGAATGCGGTCCAATTTAAACTGTCGGAAATCAGTTGCGGAATAACAGTATGAACTCAAATAATGTTGACCTTCTACTTGAATAATTTCTATTGGAAAGATGGTGCGCTGAGTAATTTCATCTCGATACATAGAATGATATTCAATCTCAAGGCTTGAACGAGAAGCCAGAGCTTCATCGATCGCCGCAGAGACACCTTGATTAATCGGTGCTATTACAGAAAAGGTCGAGTTCAAATTGATTATCGAGGACAACCTGGCTGATAAGGAGTCGATCTTTTCAAGTAGGTCACTTCTGTCTGTTGGAATCGATGCCCGAAGGAGATCTAATCCCAAAATAAGTGCAACACCTTCATCAAAGGTAACTGAGCGCGGTTTTGCCAAAGTTGGAGCGTTACTGATGTTGACGTACCCAGACTCAAAATCTAAATCCATTAACTCAAGCGGTGTATAACCAGGAAGGCCACACATCCACAAAGTAGTTAAATCATTAACCATCTGCGCATTGCTTACCTCAAAGACTGCGGCCAAATCTTTGAGCGCTATCCCCTGATGTGTATTGATATAGGGAACAAGATCCAATAGTCGAGCGGTACGTTCTAAAGGTGCGGAGAAATTCTTACCCATGGTTGCTCACCAAGGTTTCTAGTTGCGCGACGATCAAATCTCTTAGCTCTAATGGCTCCTGAACATAGACATCGATGCCATGCCAGAGAACCAATGAAGCCAAGGTGTTGAGGTTGTAGATCGGAAGCTTTAATTGATCCCACTCCCCCAATGATTGAACAGACGTTGCCAATGCACGAAGCGAGGTGCCTTTACCTTTTCTTACATCGATAATTGCAATTGACTGTGATGGATTCCCATCAAAAACTCTTGCCGGATCAAAACCTTGAGGCGGTTCAAAATCTTTTGGTCCTTTGGTTGCGGATATTTCGCCTTCGATGCGATCTATACGAAATGTGCGGATCTCTTGGACATCTTGATCTACCCCGGATAAGTACCAAAAACCTGATCGTGAGGATAATCCGACAGGAACAACTTTTCGTTGGTGTCGATCGAGTTGCGAATCTACATAAGTAAAGGTGATCAGTTGCTGCTCGGCGATAGCCTTAGTTATCAGCGGTAAATCGCCTCCACCATCATTAATTTTATGTGCTGCGGTCGGTAGAGAGAGTGAATCACTCGGCACTCCCATAGAGTTTAATTTCAGCAAAGCCTTTTGTGCCGCTTCATCAAATGAAGCGCCTTGCCAGGCTTGTGCTGCTAAAGACAACAGTGAAATTTCAGTGGGCGTGATTGCGCCAAGATCTAATTGATACTTCTCTTGTTTGATGCGATATCCGGCCTCATCATTAAAGAGTGGGTCGAAACTTCCGACTTCAATTTCAATGCCCAGAGAACGCAGATCATCCTTGTCACGTTCAAACATTCTCTCCTTGGTTTCTGCGCTGCCTTCGTAGCCTTCAACCGATCTAAATATTTCCGACTTAGTTAAATACCTTTTTGTTGCAAGCAGAGCGATAGTGAGATTGATTAAACGCTCAATCTTCCGAGACACCGTAAGCACCCTTCGCTGGTCGACGACGTCGAGCCAACACCTCTACGCCAGGTGCCATTCTGCGGCTTTGAATAAGAAATCCTGTGTGTCCAATCATTCGCTGTTGAGGACGAACCGCTAAACCTTCGTGGTGCCATCCTCGAACCATGGTTTCCGAGCTCTCAGGTTCTGTGAAACGTCCATCCTCTTTAAGCGCTTCGGCGGTGGCAGATAGTTGTGTTGTCGTCGCAACATAGGCGAGAAATACTCCGCCTGGGCGAAGAGCCCGTGCTGCGATATCTACACACTCCCATGGCGCCAACATGTCCAAAACAACTCGATCAAACTCTGAGTCAAACTCTTGATCCTGCAAATCCCCAACAACTAGTGACCAATTCTCTGGAGCGGTTTCAAAGTAGGCATCTACATTGGAACGAGCGTTATCTGCAAAATCTGCGCGACGTTCAACGGAGTGGACCTTTCCGGTCGGGCCTGCTGCACGCAACAAAGAAATTGTTAACGCACCGCTTCCAACTCCAGCCTCTAAAACTCGAGCGCCAGGATAAATATCAGCAACTCCTACAATCATCGCTGCATCCTTCGGATACACGATCGTCGCACCACGTGGCATTGTCAGTACATAATCAGCGAGCAATGGTTTAAATGCGGTGAACTTCAGACCTGCTGTGGTGCTAACAACTGAACCCTCAGGCATTCCGATTAATTCATCATGGGTAATCCAGCCCTTATGGGTGTGCCACTCTTTTCCGGGCGTGATGGTAAAGCTGTACAGCTTGCCCTTTGGATCGGTTAATTGAATGCGATCGCCGGCTCCGAAATACCCAAGATTAGACACGGGAGCATCTTAGGCGAAAATGTTGATGAAAGTACGGGTATCTTCAGTCAGGTGAGCGATGAGAAGAAACTGCGACTATCACCTAGCGCCGTAAGTGAGTACGAAAACTGCCCTCAGCTCTACAAGTACCGCAAGATTGAAAAATTGCCTGAGCCACCATCTCTGGATGCTGAACGTGGCACCTTGGTGCATACCGTTTTACAGGATCTCTTTGAATTTCCGAGTGTTGAACGAACTCCTCAAACCGCATTTGATCTCTTGCCATCTCGATGGAGCGCTCAACTTGCAGATAAACCTGCGTTGAAGGAGATGGTCAGTAATGAGAAAGAGTGGTTAGACCGTGCAACCTCGCTCTTGACCACTTACTTCACTTTAGAAAATCCCTCGACCTTTGAGGCAACACATCGCGAAATGCATTTGGAAGATGATTTTGAGCAAGATGTTTACCTTCATGGATATGTTGATCGCTTGGATATTGCTCCAACTGGCGAGGTACGAATCGTTGATTACAAAACCGGTAAATCCCCCAAGCCTGGTTGGGAGGAAAAAGCACTCTTTCAGCTTCGTGTCTATGCCTTGTTATATTGGAAATCAACTGGGGTTTTACCAAAACTGCTCCAACTGATTTATCTGGGCGATGGAAGAATTGTAAAAAGTAATCCGACTCTGAAGGATATTGAATCAGCTGAGAAGGTTCTGCACCGTGTCGCACAAGATATCTTCATTTCTATGGAGAAAGAGTATTGGCCACCAAAACCTTCAAGATTATGCGACTGGTGCTTCTTTAAGAGTATCTGTCCGGCCCATAACGATTAAATCGCTGCGGAAAAATCCCTGTGCAATTGAGCGATCTTGTGGAAGCTTAACTGCTCCAACGATTTGATTACACGAACTCTCGCCGACTCTTCAATAGTTACTAGGTGAGGAACTGCTATCAGAAAGGCACCACTAGATGTGGCTGCTTTCATTCCTGTTAGTGAGTCTTCAAAGATTAAACAATTTGCAATATCAGCATCACTAATCGATGCCGCCTTCAAGTAAGCATCTGGATGCGGTTTTGTATTTTCTACATCATCAGAGCTAATCGAAAATGGAAATAAGTCATGTCCTAGGTTGTCTAGGACGGCATCAACGATATTGCGTGGGCTAGCTGAAACGAGCGCTGTCTTAACGCCATGAGATTGCAACTGACGGACAAGCTCCACCGCTCCTGGCATCGTTGGAGTATTTCCACGCATCTTGGCGGCTTGAGTATCAATGAGAGATTGGGTGAAGAATTGTGGAGTTTCTGCTCCCCCACATCTTTCATACATGTATTCGCCAACGCGAGATAAAGGTCCACCAAGGCAGGCAATTTGGTCACTTTCTAACCAGGTGTAACCAAATGGACGGGTTACCTCAATCTCTGATTGAAACCATTCAGGCTCTGAGTCAACCATCAAGCCATCCATATCAAAAAAGACGGCATCAAAAAATGAAGTTCGATTCTCCATTAGTTAGCGTTGAAGTACTTTGCTTCAGGGTGGTGAACAATAATTGCAGAGGTCGATTGCTCTGGATGCAGTTGGAACTCCTCTGAAAGTTCAACTCCGATACGTGCAGGATCCAGCAATTCACACAATTGAACCTGTTGTTCTAGATCTGGACAGGCTGGATAACCAAATGAGTAACGTGAGCCTCGGTATCCCTGATCCAAAATACCCTGCAGGTCTGCAGAGTCATCTGCCTTAACCGATAGCTCTTCACGCATACGTGCATGCCAATGTTCAGCAAGGCTTTCCGTTAATTGAACAGATAAGCCATGCAGCTCTAAATATTCGCGGTAATTATTTGCGGCGAATAACTTTGCTGCAGCTTCGCTGACGGTCGATCCCATCGTTACTACGTGGAAAGCAACCACATCTGTCTTCCCGGACTCTTTCGATGCGAAGAAATCACTAATACACAATCGTCGATCACGAGTTTGGCGAGGGAAAGTGAATCTCGTTCTCTCTTTACCCTTGTTGTCGCCCTCATGATGCAGAATGACTAGATCATTACCTTCGCTGTAACAAGGGAAGTATCCATACACAACAGCGGCGTTGAGCCAACCATTAGCCTGAACCTCATTGAGTAATGAACGCAAACGTGGGCGACCTTCAGTTTCCACCATGTTTTCATACTCACCACGGTTTCCTTTGAGACCCCACTGCCCAACAAAGAGCGCTCTTTCATCCAACATTCCCGCGTAATCGCTGAGTTGAATTCCCTTAACAACACGAGAACCAAAAAATGGTGGAGTTGGGATATCTACGTCAACGGCGACATCACTACGTGTTGTATCGATAGGTGCTTCTTCACTTTTAACTCTGGTGCTGGCAACTTTGCGTTCACGAAGTGCTGGAAGTGCAGCACCTGGTTCGCCGCGCTTAACCGCCATGATCGCATCCATGAGTCGCAGGCCTTCAAAGGCATCTCTTGCATAACGAACTTCTCCGGGGAATAGCGCCGCTAAATCCTGTTCAACATAGGCTCTAGTCAATGCAGCTCCCCCGAGCACGATCGGCCATTTCTGATCCAAACCTCGTGCGGTGATCTCTTCCAAGTTTTCCTTCATGATAACCGTTGATTTCACCAGCAAGCCGCTCATACCAATTGCATCTGCATTGGATTCAAGTGCGCCATCAATAATCTGATTAATTGTCTGCTTAATACCGATGTTTACAACTCGGTAACCATTATTAGTCAAAATAATGTCTACCAAGTTCTTACCAATATCGTGTACATCGCCCTTTACAGTTGCAAGCAACATCGTTCCACGGCCCTCATCGCCGGTCTTTTCCATAAATGGTTCCAGGATAGCCACCGCGGTTTTCATAACCTCTGCGCTTTGAAGCACGAATGGAAGTTGCATCTCACCCTTACCAAAGAGCTCTCCAACGATCTTCATGCCTTCAAGTAAGTGGGTGTTGATAATTTCTAGTGGCGGAGTTCCTTGAGCCATCGCCTCTTTGAGGTCATCTTCTAGACCTACCTTTTCGCCATCAATAATGCGACGTTGAAGTCGCTCATACAGAGGCAGAGCAGCAAGAGCCTCTGCTCGCGCATTCTTACTGGATGCTAGTTCGACGCCATCAAATAATTGGAGAAACTCTTGCAGTGGATCATAGGTACATTCCTCGCCATCAAATGTTCTGCGATCATAAATCAGGTCGAGAGCAACCTCTTTTTGTCGTTCATCGATGCGAACCATTGGTGTGATCTTTGAAGGGTGAACGATCGCAGAATCTAGCCCCGCTTGAACGCATTCATGGAGAAAGACAGAGTTGAGTACAACGCGGGCAGCGGGGTTGAGACCAAAAGAAACATTGCTTACACCTAGGGTTGTTTGCACCTCAGGAAATTCAGCCTTTAATTGGCGTATCGCATTAATGGTTTCAATTCCATCTTTGCGCGTCTCTTCCTGACCGGTGGCAATTGGGAAGGTAAGGCAGTCGATCAATATGTCGCCAACATTCATTCCCCAGTTATCATGCAGATCATTGATAAGTCGTCGAGCAACTCGCAGCTTCCATTCAGCATCGCGTGCCTGGCCTTCTTCATCAATAGTCAGTGCAACAACACTTGCTCCATGCTCCTTGACCAAAGGCATAATTTTGGCAAAACGAGATGTAGGGCCGTCACCATCTTCATAGTTAACGGAGTTGATAACGCAACGACCACCTAAATGTTCGAGGCCTGCTTTTAGTACAGCAGGTTCCGTTGAATCGAGAACGATCGGCAGCGTGCTTGCGGTTGCAAATCGTGAGGCTAATTGACTCATGTCAGCTGCACCATCGCGACCTACATAATCAACTGATAGATCGAGCATGTGTGCACCATCACGGATTTGATCTCGTGCAATCTCGACACATTTTTCCCAATCCTCGGCCAACAAGGCATCTCTAAATGCGCGGGAGCCATTGGCGTTGGTGCGTTCACCAATTGCAAGATAAGTCTTGTCCTGTCTGAAAGGAACGTATTGATACAACGATGAGGCACCAGGATCTAATTGCGGAGTTCTTCCATGAACCTTTTTGCCGCTGACCTGCTGAACAACAGCGGCTAAGTGGGCTGGGGTCGTACCGCAACATCCACCTACTAAGGAGATTCCGTAATCATCAACAAATCCTTCGAGCGCAGTTGCAAGCTCCTGAGGTCCCAACGGATAGGAAGCACCATTTGCTCCCAAAACCGGCAATCCGGCGTTAGGCATTACTGAAATGGCGATCTTTGCATTCTTACTTAAGTATCGAAGATGCTCAGACATTTCAGTTGGTCCAGTTGCACAGTTCAGACCGATCAAATCAATTCCCATTGGCTCTAAAGTATTGAGAGCAGCACCGATCTCTGAACCCAAAAGCATTGTTCCCGTTGTTTCAACGGTGACCTGTGCGATCAGCATAATGTCGCGATCAGCTTCATTGATCGCTTGACGACAACCATTCACCGCTGCTTTTACCTGCAGCAGATCCTGTGAAGTTTCAACTAGCAGCGCATCGCATCCTGAATCAGACAAACCCTTTGCAGCGGTGTAATACGCAACCTTTAAATTCTCATATGTTGTGTGGCCGAGGCTAGGTAGTTTTGTTCCTGGTCCGAGTGATCCTAAAACAAAGCGAGGTTTATCCTTTGTCGAAAATGAATCCGCGGCATCACGTGCGATCTTTCCGCCAGCAAAAGCTAGTTCATAGATACGATCTTCTATTCCGTAATCTGCCAAGTTAGACCAGTTAGCACCAAAGGTATTGGTCTCAACGGCATCGACTCCGGCTGCTAGGTACGCATTGTGAACGGAGCGAACAATGTCAGGCCTACTGACATTGAGAATTTCATTGCACCCTTCATGGTTTTGAAAATCTTCGAGGGTGGGATTTGCCGCTTGCAACATCGTGCCCATAGCCCCATCGGCAACTACAACCCGTTGGGCCAAGGTAGTGCGCAATAACCCTGGCTGCTTGGTTGGAGTACTCATTTGACGAAGGTTACCTTAAGGTTGCTTTCATGGAGATTCATCAGATTCCACTGCTGCGAAATCCGGTCATGATCATGGCCTTTTCTGGCTGGAATGATGCTGCTGAAGCGGCTTCTGGTGCGGTGGAGCACTTGTTATCTGGATGGCGCGATAAAAGTGATGATGTAGTGCCAGAGCTGATAGCAGATGTTGAATCTGAAGATTTCTACGATTTTCAAGTAAATCGTCCAGTTGTCTCCATTGATGAGAGCGAGATTCGCAGCCTTACCTGGCCGACAACTCAAGTTTTTGGTTTATCGATTCCTTCAATGCCCCGAGATCTAGTAATTGTCACCGGAGTTGAACCATCGATGCGTTGGAAGAGTTTCACCTCTGATCTTTTGGATTTAGCCGATGATCTAGAGGTTTCGCTCATCATCACACTCGGTTCATTACTTGCTGATACTCCTCATACTCGTCCAATCACTGTCACCGGAACGGGTGCTCATCCATCGATTGCGGCGCGGTTAGGTGTTTCCGTATCCAAGTACGAAGGTCCAACTGGAATTCTAGGAATCATCCAAGATGGGTGCATGCGACGTGGCATTGATGCGATCTCTTTGTGGGCAGCTGTTCCACATTACGCTTCCACTGCACCATCTCCGAAAGCAACATTGGCTTTGATCAATACCCTAGAAGAGTTCTTAGATGTATCGATTCCATTGGCAGATTTACCGGAGAGTGCAGACTCGTGGGAGCAAGAGGTCAATGATTTGGCTGCGGAAGACACAGAAGTTGCTGAGTACGTAAAAGCGCTTGAAGAAAGTAAAGATGCTGCTGAACTTCCCGATGTTTCCGGAGACAGCATTGCTAAAGAGTTTGAGAGATATTTACGTCGACAAAAAGAGGATTAAAGAGTTAATCCCAAAAGTGCATCCAGGGTATTTCGCAATTGCGCCACATCTCCCCCGCTAGATCCATTCATAGTTTCTTGGCTCCAAGAAAGAACCGCTGCTAATGCTGCAGGGGTATCCAGATCATTGCTGATTGCTTCTGCTATTTGTTGAACCAATTGTGTTGTCGGTGCAACATTTGAAATTTTCAAAGCCTCTTTAACTTTTGAAATTTCGAGCTGTGCTTTGCTCAATACTTCATCGCTCCACATGCGATCGACACGATAATGGGTGGACATGAGCGCCCAACGAATCGCCATCGGATCAACCCCTGCAGCTATTAAGCGTGAGACAAAGACAAGATTTCCCTTGCTCTTGCTCATCTTTTCGCCATCTAGGCCAATCATTCCGGTGTGAACATATGAGGCGGCTAACTCTTTACCGGTCATCACATGTGCTTGAGCGGCGCACATTTCGTGGTGAGGGAAGATCAGATCACTTCCGCCACCTTGGATATCAATAAGTGTTTCTTCTGTATCTAGTGGAGCCAAATACTTAAGTGCGATTGCTGTGCATTCAATGTGCCATCCTGGTCGCCCGACTCCCAACGATGATTCCCATCCAGGTTCATTAGGTCGTTGACTCATCCACACCAAGCAATCAAGTGGGTTTAGTTTTCCTGCACGTAATGGATCGCCTCCACGCTCAGAAAATATGGTTGACATCTCTTCTAAAGATAGATGTGATCGTCTTCCAAATTGAGGATCCTTATTTACAGCGAAGTACAGATCGCTATCAACCGGGTAGATACTTTCTCGCGTTGCAAGCGCATTCACCGCCTCGACAACAAGTGGAATTGCTTCAACAGCGCCTATGTAATGTGCGGGCGGAATAACTCGAAGTGCAACCATGTCGCCACGAAATAGATCTATTTGTTGATGGGCTAGCTCTTTCCAATCAACACCATCTCGAATAGCTCTCTCAAGTAAAGGATCATCAATATCAGTGATGTTTTGTACGTAATTAACTGACGATCCGGAAGCTCTGAGGAAGCGATTGATTAAGTCAAAGGTTAAATATGTAGCAGCATGTCCAAGGTGGGTTGAATCGTAAGGAGTAATCCCGCATACATACATGCGATACGTGGCCTTCTTCTCCACAGCTTTTACACTTTGTGAGGCTGTGTCAGAGAGCCGTAGTGCGGGAAGTTCGCCACCAATGGCCAAAACGGGGATTTCAACCGAAGACCAAGAGTTCATATCTGTATCGTATTGCTTTCTCAGAAAGCCGGCCACGGAACAGCGGGCCAATTGGGATTTGGTAGCGGGAATGCACCTTCGGAGATTAAGCGAGATACACGGTGTTGTGTCGCAGCGATCTCTTCTTCAGTCAGAAGCGGCTCAAGCAAAGCACCTAACTCTCCACTTAAAAGTTTTTCAGCTCTGTGCAGGATCTCTATCTCTTGTTTGTTAAATGGATCCTCTGCCCATTGCCATAAAACAGTGCGTAACTTGTCCTCAACATGAAAAGTCACCCCATGATCGCAGCCGTAAACAACTTCCTTGGTAAGCGGCAGTAAATGTCCAATCTTGCGATCGGTGTTGTTAACAATCGCGTCAAAGAGCGCCATTAATCGCAAAGAGGGATGATCAGTTGAAAAGAAAACACCTAAATCAATGGACTCATCAATGGTGATCCACTCCTGCGCCATTCCTTCGCCATAGGGACCGTCACGCAAAATAGTGAGAGGAACGAGATTAAAACCAATTCGATCGCTTACTAAATAAGCAGCGTATTCACGATAAGCCAGTGATCCCTCTGAAAAATCCCATAAGGGCCTTTCGCCCGCTATTGGCTTGTAAATACAAATCAATTCCTCGTCGTTGAGGGTTGAGGTTGCATACAAGGTGGCGTTAGATGCATCAACTAACCGTCCAGTGACTCGCAACGCACCATCACGCAAGATGGCTAACTTATCGACGGTAGCCATTTGCCCTCGGACACAGATGTCCACGTGGATCAATTGGGATCCCGCAAAATGGACACGGTAATCGTCCCGCGTTTACAACCGCTTTTGATCGTTGCGCAAAAGCTGCAGCCATTCCGAGTGAAAAATTGATTTCCAGAACACTGCCTTCGGCATCTTCCTCATCATCTTCAAGTTCATACAGTTCCAGAGCTATGAGTTGAGTTTCATCATTCCACGCTAAGGAAATAGCGCCAACCTGAAACTCTTCATCAACTGGTGTGTCTAGTGGAGCATCATCTGCTGGCAAGGTTTCTATAACCACGAGTGGATTTGCCTTACGCACTTCGGCGATCATGAGCTCTAAACGAATTGCGACCGCTTGAACCTGCGCTTTTTCAACAGCAACGCTAATAACTCGATTCTCTGAACGGGCTTGGATAAAGAAGGCACGTTCACCTGGTGCACCAATGGTTCCGGCTACACATCGATCGGGATTGGTGAAGGAGTGCCTCACTTACCGGCTCCCCCACCCAAAAGGTTTCGGGAGCGTTTAGGTGCTTGTAGTAAATCTGTAACAACTGCTCGTGTGTCATTGAGAAGCAAAACACGAGGCTTGATTCCCGAATAATCCAAGACTGAAACAGAAGCAGGATCGATAATGATTCTTTGGAACTCATCAAGATGTGTGCCAACAGCGGATGCGACTATAGATTTAATGACATCGCCATGGCTAACGATCACAGCGGTTTTAGAATCCGGAAGCTTGGCAAGCTCATGAACAACACTCATCGCACGAGATTGCATCTGGGCTATTCCTTCACCGCCAGGAAAGTACATGCGGCTGGGTGATTCTTGAACCGTGCGCCACTCTTTCTTGCGCGCCAGAGTGATTAGTTTCTTTCCACTCCAATCTCCGTAATCGACCTCATTGAGTGAAGGATCGATGATCGGTTCAAAATCTGGTGAATTTTTCAGAACAACATCGTTGAGCCAAGGAGAAATAGTCTCAAAGCATCTTTCCATTGGTGAAACTCTTAACTGCGCGACCGCAAAGTTTCCGAGCCTTTCGGAAAGTTGTTGCGACTGCTTTATGCCCTTTTCAGAGAGGTGAATATTGGGTAGTCGTCCCGATAAAACCCCAGAAGCATTTGATTGGGAGTGGGCATGTCGGATCAAAACTAAACGCATAATGAAAGGCTATCGCAGCTTTTGCCCTTCGGCCTTGCTAAGGTCGCACCATGGAAAAGCGACGAGCTGGCGGAAGCGGATTAGCTCTTTCTCGCTTGGGACTTGGAACCATGACCTGGGGACGGGACACCGATGAGATTGAAGCGGCGGATCAGTGCCGTGCCTTTTTAGATGCTGGCGGAAACTTTCTTGATACCGCAGCTACCTATGGTGATGGAGACAGCGAACGTGTAATCGGTGGCTTAATCGGAACGCTTTTCAATCGCGATGATGTCATTATCGCAACCAAAGCAGGCATCAATTTTGCTGATGGAACTCGAAGGGTAGATGCTTCACGACATTCTTTAATCGCTGAGTTGGATCGTTCACTCAACCGTCTGGGAACAGATTTTGTAGATATTTGGCAAATACACAATTGGGATGAGGTCACTCCCCTAGATGACACCTTGTCTGCGCTTGATTATGCATACACAACTGGTCGCGCTCGATATGTTGGAGTAAGTAATTACTCTGGTTGGCAGTTAGCGAGAGCTGCCACAAAGCAGCAATCAAATTCGATGAAAGCGCCTTTGACTACCGTTCAAGGTGAGTACTCACTTCTTAATCGAAATGCAGAGTTTGAAATTATCGATGCTGCGGTTGAATGTGGTTTGGGATTTTTAGCGTGGGCACCTCTTGCTCGCGGAGTATTAACAGGTAAATACCGCAAAGGAATTCCGAGTGATTCACGCGGTGCTGCGCCACATTTTGCAAAGCATATTGAGCCGTACTTAGACTCTCGTTCAGCAAAAATAGTTGAAGCTGTTGCAGTTGCAGCTGAAGGTTTAGGTTTTTCACCACTTGAAGTTGCCTTAGCGTGGGTGCGTGATGCACCAGGTGTTACTAGCTCACTTATTGGAGCCAGAACAGGTGCCCAACTTCGCGGCGTGCTGAAGAGCGAAGAGATCTCACTTCCGGAGATTGTTCGTACCGCTTTGGATGAGATCAGCCTTTAGGCGTGTTCTAGGAAATCCTTAAGCACACGCGCTCCAAAAGTAAGGCCTTCAACAGGTACTCGCTCATCTACGCCATGGAACATCGCCATGAAATTGAAATCAGCATCCAGCTTGAGTGGAGAGAACCCGTAACCAATAATTCCCAAATCAGCTAGTGCCTTGTTATCAGTGCCGCCGCTCATTACATAAGGAACTGGAATCGCTACCGAATCCTCCTTGACTAAGGCGTTGCACATTGCATCGACGAGATCTCCCTCGAAGGGAACTTCTAGCGCCTTGTCGCGAGTAATTGTCTCAACGGTGATGTTCTCACCAATCAAACTCTTAATAGTTGAATTCAGTTCATCTTCAAATCCCGGGATGAAGCGTCCATCAATTGTTGCAGTTGCTGATCCTGGGATCACGTTCGCTTTATAACCGGCATCTAACATCGTTGGATTGGCGGTATTTTGAAGGGTTGCACCGATCATGCTGGATGCAAAACCAATCTCCCTCAAGAGCGGGCGAAGATCTTCCTCGTTATAAGGCTTGCCTGTTTCTTCGGCAATTCTCTTGAAAAATGCTTTTACAGTTTTGCTATAGCGCTGCGGCCATTCAAATCGACCGATCTTGGCAACAGCTTCTGAAAGTGAGGTGATCGCGTTGTCATCATTCATCATCGAACCATGTCCAGCGCGACCATCAGCGGTTAAACGCATCCAATGGATTCCTTTTTCCGCGGTTTCAATGAGGTACAAACGCTTACCACCAGCAACAGTTACAGAGAAACCTCCAACTTCGGAAACCGCTTCGGTGCAACCAGCAAAAACTTCTGGATGTTCTTTAACCATGTAGTGAGATCCATACACGCTTCCAGCTTCTTCATCTGCGAAAAAGGCTAAGACAATGTCGCGATCTGGAACAAAACCAGTTCTCGCCCAATCTCGAACGGTTGCAAGAATCATTGCATCCATATTTTTCATATCAACTGCGCCGCGACCCCAGATGTATCCATCCTTTATCTCAGCGCCGAAAGGATCAACAGACCAATCATCTGCATTTACCGGAACAACATCTATGTGTCCATGAACGACTAAACCTGGTCGATGCGGATTCTTTCCTTTAATGCGAGCTATAACATTGCAACGACCCGGAGCAGATTCATAGATAGTAGGTTCGATGCCAACCTCGGACAACAACTTCGCTACGTAATCGGCAACCGCCTTTTCGTCACCTTTACCATCACCAAAGTTAACGCTCGGAATCCGAATTAACTCTTGGCAGATACGAATGGTTTCTAGTTCAAGTTCGGTGTGTGTTGTACTCATTTCGCTATTCTTGCACCCAATTGCTATCCTTTCCTATCACTCAGTCCGGGTGGCGGAATTGGCAGACGCGCTAGCTTGAGGTGTTAGTTCCCGCAAGGGATTAGGGGTTCAAGTCCCCTCTCGGACACATGAAAATCGATGACGCTCTTTCGCTCATCCGTGAAATTCCCGATTACCCAAAACCAGGTATTCGTTTTCAAGACATCACCCCATTGTTGGCACATGGCGAAGCTTTCATCGCGATTACAGAAGAGTTTGCAACCTACGCCGATTCATCAACCCTTGTTGCAGGTATTGAAGCCCGTGGTTTCATCTTTGCATCTGCTGTGGCAAATCAATTGCACAGCGGCTTCGTTCCTATTCGCAAAGCAGGAAAGCTTCCGCATCTGACAATCTCTGAAAGTTATGGCCTTGAATATGGCGTTGATACCCTTGAACTACACATCGATGCCGTCAGCCCAGGAGCAAATGTCTTACTGATAGATGATGTGCTTGCCACGGGTGGAACTATCGCCGCTGCGATCGAATTGATTCAACGCCTGGGCGGAAAAGTCATCCATGTTTTAGCTCTGCTCGAAATTGAAGGCCTGCCTGGTCGAGAACGACTTAATCAGAAATATCCTGAGATTCCAGTTACTTCGCTGGTAGTTTCGTAGCGATGCGTATCCTGCAAATTCAAGGTTTGCGTGCCTTAGCCGCACTCCTTGTAACAATCTTTCATGCCCGCCTGATGCCGGGTGGATTCATCGGCGTTGACATCTTCTATGTGATCTCTGGCTACTTGATCACTGGTCTGATTATCCGAGAGATTGATAAAACCGGGCGATTAGATCTCAATCTTTTCTATCAACGTCGAATAAAGAGACTTCTACCTACATCTGTCTTTGTTCTTTTTGTAACTGCAATTGTGGGCATGTTTGTTCTTCCGCCCATCACGAGAGATGCTTTAGGTCGCGATTTATTTGCAGCGGCTGCATACATTTCAAACTATCTCTTTGCGTGGTGGCAGAACGATTATCAAAATCTCAATGCAACACCTTCGCCTTTTATCCACTACTGGTCTTTAGCTGTTGAAGAGCAGTTTTACGTCGTATGGCCAATTTTCATTTTATTTCTTTCGCGCTACGGCAAAAAGGCAATTCTGAATGGTGTAGCAATAGTTACTGCACTGTCATTACTACTGTCCATTTACCAGACACAAACATCACCTATTTGGGCTTTTTATTCTCTGCCTACCCGCGCCTGGGAACTAGGAGTTGGAGCGCTCCTGCTTTTTATCCCGGAAAAATACTTACGTAATCGATACTTCCCGTGGCTGGGTGTTATCGGAATTGCCATTGCATCAATTAACTTTGATGAAAGCACCGCATTTCCTGGGATCAATGCGTTGTTACCAGTGGCTGCAACCGCTGTTCTTATTGGAACCATCCCGATTTGGCCGAGATTTTTCAATGATCTGAGTAATAACCGGCTAGCCCAGTGGCTTGGCGCTATCTCATATCCACTGTATCTATGGCATTGGCCCGCCCTAGTTTTACCGAGTAGCGCCTTAGGACGTCCTCTTCGTATACGCGAACGAATCTTCTGCATCCTCTTAACAGTTGTCTTGGCACATTTAACAAGCAAATTCGTGGAACAACCTTTACGTCACAGAAACTGGAGTGGCAAGAAGGTTTATGGATTCTTTGCTGCAACGACCGCGATTTCCTTACTCGCTGCAGTAGTGATTTCTTCTACCGCGAGTTCCATTATTTCAGTCAAAGGAACTAACTATCGATTTGATCTGAATAAGGTCATAGAAAAACCAGCTGTTTACGGCGATGGTTGCCATGTCAATTACGGTGAAGATAAATCTGGTAAGTGCACATACGGCGAGATCGGCTCAAAGACAAAGATCGTTCTCTACGGTGATTCTCATGCCGCCCAGTGGTTCCCAACCCTAGAGGCGTTAGCGCGTGAAAAGGGCTTTGAATTAATTTCGCTTACTAAATCAGCGTGTTCATCAGTTGATAGTCCTCGACCTGATCAAGGAGCATTTAAGAACTCTGATTGCGAAAAGTGGAGAGAAAATTCCATCCAGCGAATTCAGAAAATCAAACCAGCAGCGGTGATTGTCAGCAGTTTTCAGTACTTCACTCCCCCATCTGGTTACCCAAGTAAAACCCAATGGTGGAATGATGGCCAGCGACGTTTGCTTGCAGATCTGCAGGGTTCTTCTCGAAACTTGATTTACATAAGCGATACGCCACGACCTCTGCGAGATATTCCTAACTGCCTTGCCTCCCGCGATTCACACACATGTGACTCAACTGAAAAAACTCCCAATCTGATTATCAACGGCTTTAAACAAATTGATCCAACCCCATGGCTCTGTTCATCTTTCTGTCCCGCTATTCAAGATGGATATGTTGTCTATCGTGATGGTTCACACATCTCAGTTGAAGCGGCCTTAGCTTTAAAGAGAAAACTTGAAGCTGCTTTGAAGGATAAGGGGCTATTTTCATAGAGCTATGGCAGGATGCGTTCCATGGCTGAATTGATCTACTACTGCGGAACGATGGATAGCGGTAAATCCACACTCGCGCTTCAGACAGCCCATAACCATCAAAGTCGAGGTCGAACAGGTTTGATTTTCACCAACAAGGACCGCGCAGGTTCCGGCGTTATTTCTTCACGATTGGGTTTATCCAGTCCTGCCATTGAGGTTTCCCCTGAATTAGATATCCATAAATTGGTAGTCGACAAACTTTCGATGGGTGAAAGGGTTGATTACATCATTTGTGACGAGGCTCAGTTTTATGAAAGCGCTCAAATCGATCAATTAGCACGGGTTGTTGATGGATTAGGAATAGATGTTTTCGCCTTTGGAATCCTTGCTGACTTTAGAACAAAGTTGTTCCCGGGTTCTGCTCGTTTAGTTGAACTTGCCGACCGTGTAAACACCTTGCAGGTTGAAGCATTGTGCTGGTGCGGCGCTCGAGCAACACATAACGCCCGAACTGTTGGCGGCGTTATGGTTGTTGAGGGTGAACAGGTCGTCGTTGGCGATGTAGCACCAGGTGCAGAGGTTGCATATGAGGTTCTTTGCCGTCGCCATCACATGCGACAAGTAACAGCGCGTGCATCACGTGCAGCACATACTTCATCCCTTCCCCTACCGTTCAAGGAGTAACAATGAAATCACGTGCTTATGCCGCACTAGCTGCAAAGACGGATCTAGTTCCATACGAGTTTGAACGTCGCGAATTAGGTTCCAATGATGTTGCCCTTGATATTTCCTATGCCGGTATCTGTCACAGTGATATCCACCAAGTGGCTGAAGAATGGGGACCAGCAATCTTCCCTATGGTTCCAGGTCATGAAATCGCAGGTATCGTCACCGCCGTCGGTACCAAAGTTTCTAAATTTTCAGTTGGTGACAAGATCGGTGTCGGCGTCTTCGTTGACTCTTGCCGTACCTGTGAAAGTTGCCAAAAGGGATTACAGCAATATTGCGTAGAAGGGATGACCGGCACATATAACGGTCTAGAACGCGATGGAAAAACAGTTGCAATGGGCGGTTACTCAAATAACTTTGTTATCAATGAAGATTATGCGGTGAAGATTCCTGACAATCTTCCTTTGGATGGTGTTGCACCACTGTTGTGCGCCGGAATTACTTTGTACTCGCCGATCAAGCATTGGAAAGTTAAGCCAGGCATGAAAGTTGCTGTTATGGGCTTGGGTGGCTTGGGACATATGGGTGTGAAGTTTGCAGTAGCGATGGGCGCTGAAGTAACTGTTTTATCCCATTCCCCTAACAAACAAGCTGATGCGATCGCAATGGGTGCTCATCACTTTGTTAGCACAAAGGATCCAGCCAACTTAACTCCATTGACTAAAAACTTTGATCTCATTCTGAACACAGTAAGTGCTGAGCTCAATATCAATGATTACCTCAATCTCCTTACCCTTGATGGCACGCTCGTCGTCATTGGTCTTCCGGGTAAGCCTTATGAAGTTCATGCTGGAACCTTGCTCAACGGCCGTCGCTCAATGGCAGGTTCTATGATCGGTGGAGTTCCCGAGATGCAGGAGATGCTCGATTTCTGTGCAAAGCACTCGATCGTGAGCGATGTAGAAGTCATTAAGGCTGATTACATAAACCAGGCGTATAAGCGAACAGTCGCAAGTGATGTGAAGTATCGATTTGTCATCGATGCTTCAACGATCTAAATGCTGTGAACTATCAGAGCGAATAACGGAGCGATAGCTAGCGCTGGCAAGAGATTGCCGACAGCAACGCTCTTTATGTTTAACAATCTGAAGGCGATGCAAATCAGCATGATTCCGCCAACAACCGTCATCGCATCAACTTGATACCCATCCAAGATCTCTCCCAAACCAAAGCCAATCACCGTCCACACGCCTTGATAAATTCCAACAGGCAGAGCAGAGACTGCAACACCCCACCCTAAAGAGGTGGCAAAGGCCATGGCGGCGAAAAAGTCGAGGGTGCTTTTGAGAATTAGTTGATCTATTCCGGTACCCATACCGTCGCTAATGCTTCCGAGAATAGCCAGCGGACCAATAGCAAAGAGAAGTGATGCGGCGACAAAACCTTCAACAAAGGTAGATTCACTAGAGGCTTTAAATTTAATACGAAGATTTTCACCTAGTGCATCAAGTTTATTTTCTAGTTTTAACGCCGAACCGACCAAACCACCAATAAGGAGTGATCCAAGAACTACGAGCAAACTCCAGCCTTGTGGAAGAGCATCGTTATAGCGATCCGACCACAATGGGATGAGAGCTGAAGCTGCGCCTAACAAAGTAACCAAGCCCAGAACATCTGTCAGCAAGGTTCTTGTCCGAGTTGGCATGCGATTTCCGACTAGAACTCCAAGGGATGCTCCAGCGATAATCGTGATGATATTGATGATGGTGCCAACGCCAGGAAACATTTGCTGATTATACTCACTCAATGTCCAATTCATTTCTAGAGTTTTTGCGCCCACATAAGACAGTTCCGAAGACGCCTTGGAGCGCTGCATCTAGATGGGATCTTAACCCTGCGCGTATTGGCGTACTTTTCTTCGGTCTATTCATCTTTGGTCTCGGTGATTCGCTGCTTATTCAAAGCACAATTGGTAACGCTCCCTGGTCAGTTTTAGCGCAAGGTGTTTCTGGAAAACTTGATATCACGATGGGTTGGTCAACCTTTGCGATTAGTTCACTTGTTCTTTTGTTATGGATTCCGCTCAAGGAAAAACCAGGATTTG
>JAPOJK010000096.1 GCA_029978465.1 Actinomycetota bacterium | reverse complement strand
TGACATCGCGCAAGATGGGTATTGTCATCAAGGAGCTTCCTTACACAATCGGACCTGAAAAGGTTGTTGAGCGCATCGCGGCACTTGTAAAGGCGAAGAAAATTCAGGGAATCAGCGACATCGTTGATCTTTCTGATGGTCAGACCGGAACAAATGTTGTTATTGAAATCAAGAATGGCTTTGAACCTGAAGAGGTTTTAGAAAAGCTGTATGCCTTAACTCCAATGGAGGATGCATTTGCGATTAACGCCGTTGCATTAGTTAAGGGCAAGCCTCAAACACTTGGTCTTAAAGAGCTTCTTAAGGTATTTATCGATCACCGTATCGAGGTTGTTCGTCGTCGTTCCGAGTTCCGCAAAGCAAAGGCTGAAGCGCGTCTTGGACTTGTTGATGGCTTGCTGAAGGCGATTATCGATATCGATAAGGTCATCAAGATCATTCGTGGCAGTGATGATGCTGCACAAGCTAAAGAAAAGCTGATCAAGGACTTTAAGTTAAATGACG
>JAPOJK010000095.1 GCA_029978465.1 Actinomycetota bacterium | reverse complement strand
AAAAATACGGGAAATTTTGAAGTAAATCACCTTAAAAAATTTGGTAGGGAAATTAAATTAAAATGACGCAAACTGCTGACTCATACAGTGCTGAGGACATACAAGTTTTAGAAGGCTTAGAAGCTGTCCGCAAACGCCCAGGTATGTACATTGGCTCTACAGGTCCAACCGGTCTGCATCACCTAGTCTATGAGGTGGTTGACAATGCTGTAGACGAAGCGATGGCGGGACACTGCACTCAAATAGAGGTAGAAATTCTTGAAGATGGCGCCTGTGAAGTACGTGATAACGGAAGAGGAATTCCGGTAGGAACCCACCACCAATATGAAAATTTATCCGCAGCAGAAGTCGTTTTGACCGTTCTTCACGCAGGTGGAAAGTTTGGTGGAGATGGTTACAAGGTGTCTGGTGGCTTACACGGCGTGGGTGTATCCGTCGTTAACGCCTTAAGTTCAAAAGTAGAAGTGGAAATTCAACGTGATGGAAAACTACACTTCATGTCCTTTAAAGAC
>JAPOJK010000094.1 GCA_029978465.1 Actinomycetota bacterium | reverse complement strand
AGGAGTAATACCAAGAGGTTCACCAAGACAGTCGGACGTGATGATTGTTGCTGGCACTTTGACTAATAAAATGGCGTCCGCTCTTCGAAAAGTTTATGACCAAATGCCTGAACCAAGATGGGTAATTTCTATGGGTTCTTGTGCTAATGGTGGAGGTTACTACCATTACTCTTATTCTGTTGTTCGTGGTTGTGACCGTATTGTTCCAGTTGATATTTATGTTCCAGGTTGCCCACCTACCGCAGAAGCACTGCTGTATGGGATTATGCAACTACAGGACAAGATCAAAAAGAAAAGAAAGATTTATAGGTAACTTTTGTCTCCCAATTTGCTTCAGAAATATTCAGTAGGAAATTTTCACTTTCCAATTCGATCTGGTGTTGACAATATTTTAGTTAATAAAGAGTCAATATTAGAGGTGGTTCAAAAAGTAAAAGAGGATGAAGAGTTACTCTATGAGCAGTTAGTCGATATCACTGCGACTGATAATATTCTGTCTAAAACAGGATATTCCAG
>JAPOJK010000093.1 GCA_029978465.1 Actinomycetota bacterium | reverse complement strand
GCTCCTAGTCAGCACGAACTTGGTATGTATTTTGGAACTTTAGTAAATCAAGCTGATAACGTACAATTATATAAATATGTTGTTCAAATGGTTACACATTCATTTGGAAAAACTGCAACTTTTATGCCAAAGCCAGTTGCTGGTGATAATGGTTCAGGAATGCACATCCATCAATCTATTTGGAAAGGTGATACTCCAGTATTTTCAGGTGATGCGTATTCTGGATTAAGTGAAACCGCATTACATTATATTGGTGGAATTCTAAAACATGCTAAAGCAATTAATGCTTTTGCTAACTCTACAACAAATAGTTACAAAAGATTAGTTCCAGGTTTTGAAGCTCCAGTTCTTCTTGCATATTCAGCAAGAAATAGATCTGCTTCTTGCAGAATACCGATTACATTAAGCAAAAAAGGTGCAAGATGTGAAATAAGATTCCCAGATGCTGCTGGAAACCCATATTTAACTTTTGCAGCTATGTTGATGGCTGGTATTGATGGAATTAAAAATAAAATTCATCCAG
>JAPOJK010000092.1 GCA_029978465.1 Actinomycetota bacterium | reverse complement strand
CTTCCGCAGTTCTTGCCAGCGGCCCAGCTTGATCAAGACTTGAGGCAAAAGCAATCATTCCCCATCTTGAAACTCTGCCGTAAGTTGGTTTTAATCCAGTGATCCCGCAATGTGCAGCAGGTTGGCGAATTGATCCTCCGGTATCTGTTCCAGTTGCAGCTGGAACAATTCCAGCAGATACTGCTGCAGCAGATCCACCAGAGCTACCCCCTGGGACATATCCTTTTTTCCATGGATTATGAACATTACCAAAAAAGCTAGTTTCATTCGAAGACCCCATTGCAAACTCATCCATGTTTGTCTTACCGATAGTGATAGACCCAGCATCTTCAAGTTCAAGACTATGGCAAATACCAGAAGCCAGCATCATGTTCGAGGTTGGGCAATGGCAAATACCAACACCTGCTTGACCTAATTTTTGAATCTCTTCTTTATTGAAGTGTATGCCATGAGCGAGCCAAGTCCGATTAGATAGCCACCCCACACTCTCCAGATAGTCGACCGTTCTCAGACCAAACTTCTCT
>JAPOJK010000091.1 GCA_029978465.1 Actinomycetota bacterium | reverse complement strand
GTCATAGACCAGGAATTAAGGGTGGTTACTTCCCAGTTCCACCTGTTGATAGTGAGCAAGATATGAGAAGTGAATATCTTAAAGCTATGAAAGAAATGGGCATTAAAGTTGAAAAACACCACCATGAAGTTGCCCCTAGTCAACATGAACTTGGAATGTATTTTGGAACTCTTGTAGATCAAGCGGATAACTTACAGCTTTATAAATATGCTGTACACATGGTTTCTAACTCTTTTGGTAAGACAGCTACATTTATGCCTAAGCCTGTCAAAGGTGACAATGGTTCAGGTATGCACGTTCACCAATCGATTTGGAAAGGCGATACTGCATTATTCTCTGGTGATAAATATGCAGGTTTATCTGATACAGCTTTACACTACATAGGTGGAATTTTAAAACATGCAAAAGCAATAAACGCTTTTTCAAATGCTACAACGAACAGTTATAAAAGGCTAATTCCAGGATTTGAAGCTCCAGTTTTATTAGCTTACTCTGCAAGAAACAGATCAGCATCATGTAGAATTCCAATT
>JAPOJK010000090.1 GCA_029978465.1 Actinomycetota bacterium | reverse complement strand
ATCAAGGTGTTAATATGGGAGACAGAGTAATTATTTACATGCCAATGATCCCAGAGGCAGTGATTGCTATGCTTGCTTGTGCAAGAATTGGAGCAATACACTCAGTTGTCTTTGGTGGATTTGCCTCAAATGAACTTGCGAGCAGAATAGATGACAGTAAAGCAAAGTTGTTAGTAACGGCTTCATGCGGTTTTGAGCCTGGAAGGACAGTTGAATACAAGCCTCTAGTAGATGAGGCTATAAAAATAGCTAATCATAAAATTGAAAAGATAATTTTATTTCAAAGACCAGGAAACGAAGTCAAATTAAATGCTCCAACAGAGATAAGTTGGGATGAAGCAGTCTCAAATGCAAAAGATGCTGATTGTGTTGAGATGAATTCAAATGAATTTGCTTATATTCTTTATACATCTGGAACAACAGGAACACCAAAAGGGATTGTAAGAGACACTGGTGGTCATATCGTTGCTCTTAAATGGACCATGAAGAATATTTATAATATTGATACAGATGATATATGGTGGTCAGCAAGTGAT
>JAPOJK010000008.1 GCA_029978465.1 Actinomycetota bacterium | reverse complement strand
ACCTTTGTGAACTTTGGTGTTACGCGAATGCGTCCGCTCTTGAATGCAAAAAGCATTCCGGCAAATGCGCTCAGTGTCACCAAGATCGCTTGACTGACAATTCCGTCGTATACGGTGTTGTAAAGGTTTGAGATTGTTCCAAGTGCAAGACCCTGGAAAGCTGCGTAGGCGATCGCCATTGCAGGCTTTACTGTCTTGCTAAATGAGTTAACTAATCCAAGGACAAGTCCGCCGATAAAGCCGAGCATAAGCGCTCCGCCACCGAGGTTAAGAGTCCATGCAACTGCACCAACAGTTACCAATACTGCAAACATGATTGCAGTACGTGCAACAACATCATCAATTGTCATACGTCCTGTACGCAATGATGATGCGGCAGGTGTGTTGTATAAATCTTCTAGCGCTGCTGGGTCTGAGTTAATTGTGCTCGGATCGAATGCAGCGTATCCACGCTGATTAAACGCCCGTCCAAGAACAGGGTTTGAACTGCGCATATCTGTGTTCTCCTTTTGTAGGGCCACCAGAGTTTCTGGTGGTGTGGTGCAGGGCAATCGTACGGTTTGTTGAGAGTTGGGGCTAAATGTAGGCACGCTCAGATGCTTAAAAACCGCTTAGAGCTGGTGCCCCCGGTCGGACTCGAACCGACACTGGAAGGATTTTAAGTCCTCTGTCTCTGCCATTGGACTACGGGGGCCACGAGCAAGTTCTGCGGAAGTTTACTTGATGAGGGGCTTTTGCAGAAACTGAGCCTTAAAAATCATAAATATCAGGGTTACGCTGATGGCATGGATAATCATGAACTTCTCAAAAAGTATCGATCAACATCATTGGCATTTATTCAAGCTGCAGGTGAAATCAAGCCTTCATCCTTTAATGTAGCTAAAGAAGGTGAGTGGTCTCCGGCATTTGTCATTCATCACATTGCAGATGCTGAACTTCAATTCGGTGTTCGATACGCAAACGCCCTTGCTGAAGATAATCCACCAATTATTCCATTTGATGAGGAGAAGTTTCCATCAGCATTGCAATATCAGAATCGAAGTGTTGAAGCCTCACTTAATGCAATGACATCTTTGCATGCGATGAATTATGAAATCTTGAAGAATGCATCTGATTCAGATTGGAGCCGCATCTCATCGCATCCAGAACGTGGGGAATTAACTTTATTTGAGGTTGTATCCCTAGGAACAAATCATACTGAGGGTCACATCGCTCAACTAAAAAACTCGGTTATTTAAAACTCTTTGCCTTTTTAAACACCGAGTTGAGCATTGGCTCGGTGAGTTTTCCAGTGAACGTATTTTGCTGGCTTGGGTGGTAACTACCGAGCACCAATCGCTTGACTCCATCTGAACCCACAAAGGTAAAGCTTTCGCCATGGCCAAACTTTGGTGTTGGCGTTGGTATCTGGTTGTCTAGTGCGCGAAGACTCTTAATGATCGCACTCCATGCAAAGCTTCCAAGCGCTACAAATGTGCGAGCGGTTGGCATCAAAAGTTCTATTTCATTGATTAAGTAATCTGAACACTGGCTTTTTTCTTCAGTTGAAGGTTTGTTATCAGGTGGAGCGCACCGAACTGCACAGGTGATTCGGGTATCAATAAGTTTTTGGCCATCATTTGCCGATGTACTTGTCGGGATACTTGCTAAACCATTCTTATGCAGCGCTTTATAGAGCCAATCCCCCGATGAATCACCGGTAAAGATTCGACCTGTTCTGTTTGCACCATGGGCACCTGGTGCTAATCCCACGATCACAATTCGTGCATTGTCAGGACCAAAGCCTGGAACTGGCTTTCCCCAATACTTCTCATTTTCATATGCCTTGCGCTTTACAACAGCAACCTCTTCACGCCATTCAACTAAACGTGGGCACTTGGTGCAGGCGACAATCTTTTGATCTAGAAGCTTTATAGATTTAATTGCGGGCAAGAGAAAATGCCATTCCATCCAAAATATCTGATTCAGATGCTACAAATTCAGTTGCCCCAGTTGCTTTCATGATCTCTGAAAGAACTAGTGAGCCCGCGGCGATTACGTCGACACGTCCCGGGTGCATATAACCCAATGAAATGCGTTGCTCGCGGGTTTTGGTAGCAAACATCGTGGCTGCACCATGGGTCTGTTGCGCCGAAATTCGAGATAAGTGAATTGCATAACGATCGTATTCGGGTAGTTCTAGAGCTGCTGCCGCAACTGTTGTTGCTGTTCCTGCTACTGCAACCAATGTCTTTGCCTTAGTAATTGGAACAACCGCCGCAGCCTGTGCGATCGCTGCTTGAATATCGGTGCGGGCAGCTTCGATTTGTTCAGGTGTTGCTGGATCTGATGCAAAGTGGCGTTCCGACATCCGCACACAGCCAATATTGACACTGCGAGCAGCTTCTACCGTTGACGTACCAAAGACAAACTCAGTTGAGCCTCCCCCGATATCAACTACTAGGAATGGTCCATTGCTGGGATCTAAATCCTTAATTGCGCCGGCAAAGGACAGCGCGGCCTCTTCATCACCAGAGATAACCTCTAGTTCGATTCCTAAACGTTCGCGAACACCATCGATAAATAAGTGACGATTGGTCGCATCACGTGTGGCACTAGTTGCACAAAAACGAATCTTTTCAACACCGCGCTTTGCAATTTCAGCTGCGAATTTATCAACCGCTGCAAGTGTTCGGGCGATTGCATCTGGGTGGAATTGACCGGTTTGATCAACACCTTGCCCTAGGCGAACAATCTCCATGTCGCGCACGATTTCGCGAAAGTTATTTCCATCAATATCTGCAATAAGTAAACGAATTGAGTTAGTTCCGCAATCAATCGCCGCTACTCGCATGGGTTGTTCTTCCACCAATCAGGAAGCTTGGCTAGCGCTTCATCACCCAAGGGATTAACGCCAGGTCCTGCTGACAGAGAGTGCGCAACTAGTGAATGTAAGCACTTCACACGGGTAGGCATTCCACCTGCAGAGACATCATCAACTTCGGGAACATCAATACCCAGCGCTGAACGCGAGGCAATGTAATCATCATGTGCTGCGTGATACGCACCAGCTAATTCAGCATCTGTTTCTAACCGCTCATTCATTTCACCCATAAGGCCAGTTGTTTCAAGGGTTGAAATAACTGCTGTTAAACGAGGACATGTTGCATAGTAAAAAGTTGGAAATGGAGTGCCATCTTCGAGTCGAGGTGGGGTTTCAACAACAGCTGGTTTACCACAGGGGCAGCGATAGGCAATTGCATGAACATCACGAGGTGTGCGACCTAGTTGCGTTTCAATGCACTGTAGATCTGCTTGTGTAACTTCACGCATTAATTGCCGGTTTCGCTAATTGATGCGATTAAACGTGAATACCACGGTTGTCCATCAGCTAAAGAGCTAGCGATTTTGGTAGTTCCGCTTTGACCTGCTTCAGTTTCGCCTTCAGTAACAATGTATTGACGTTCTCCTGGCATCACAAAGTGCAAACGCTCACGTGCTTGAGACTTTACGTATTCAGGGTCTTGCCACAAAGTTAACTCTTCACGAGCCTTTTGTAGCGCGGTGTTATCTGCAGATAGCTGAGACTTCAGCGCACTAATTTGTGCACGTTGCGTGAAGTAATGCTTCACCGGTGGCGCAATTGTTAATGCAAGAATAAAAAAGATTGCAGATAAGGCTAGAACGCGATTAGAGGTACGACGACGACCAAAGCGCAGTTGTCGACGTGCCATAGCTAAATCTTACGCCTAGTTACTATTGCTGGAAACGTGGGAATGCTGCGCTACCCGCGTAGACCCCACCTTCAGCTAGCTCTTCTTCAATGCGAAGAAGTTGGTTGTACTTAGCAACGCGCTCAGTACGTGCAGGTGCACCTGTCTTGATCTGTCCACAGTTAAGTGCAACAGCAAGATCAGCAATTGTTGTGTCCTCTGTTTCACCTGAACGGTGGCTCATCATGCTGCGGTAGTTTGCACGGTGTGCCATTTCTACTGCATCGATTGTCTCTGTAAGAGTTCCAATCTGATTTACCTTAACAAGAAGCGCGTTCGCAGTGTTACCTGCGATTCCCTTCGCTAAACGCTCTGGGTTAGTAACAAATAGATCATCTCCAACGATCTGGATACGTGAACCAAGGACCTTAGTCATCTCAGTCCAACCAGCCCAGTCCTCTTCATTCAAAGGATCTTCGATTGAAACGATTGGGTAGGCATCTACCAAAGAGGTGTAATACGCGATCATTTCATCAGATGTCTTTACTGCGCCTTCAAAGTTGTACTTACCGTTCTCGTGGAACTCAGTTGCAGCAACATCCATTGCAAGGGCGATTTCACTACCTGGCTTGAATCCTGCAGCTGTGATCGCCTCGAGGATTAGATCAAGTGCAGCACGGTTGCTATCAAGGTTTGGTGCAAAACCACCTTCATCGCCAACTGATGTTGCAAGACCACGCTTCTTTAAAACAGCCTTGAGTGCGTGATAGATCTCGGCACCCCAGCGAACTGATTCGCGGAATGTTGGTGCACCAATTGGCGCGATCATGAACTCTTGAATATCAACATTTGTATCAGCGTGTGCGCCACCATTAAGGATGTTCATCATTGGAACTGGAAGAACATGTGCATTTGGTCCACCTAAGTAGCGGAACAAGGAAAGATCAGAGCTTTCAGCAGATGCCTTAGCAACTGCTAGTGAAGCACCAAGAATCGCATTTGCACCAAGACGTGACTTGTTCTTAGTTCCATCAAGTTCGATCATCGCTGCATCGATTAGACGCTGATCCTGTGAATCAAAACCAATAATTTCGGGAGCGATTTCATCATTAACAAATGCGATCGCCTTTTCAACACCCTTACCTAGGTAGCGCTTGCCACCATCACGAAGCTCTGCCGCTTCAAAAGCACCAGTAGATGCACCGCTTGGAACAGCTGCGCGAGCTTGTGTTCCATCTTCTAATTGGATTTCAACTTCAACCGTTGGATTTCCACGGGAGTCGAGAATTTCACGGGCTCCGAGAGCTTCGATAATTGCCATTGCATTACTCCTTCAATACAGGTCTGGGTTCTTAATCTGTTGCCGACCTCAACGCTGAAATGGCAGGTACTTCAATAATCGAAGTCTACCGCGTACCCACCAAAGGCTATGCGGGGCTGATCTCTCGACTAATACGCATGGCTTCCTTGCGAAGAGCCGCTTCAGCATCGATTCCATTGGCATGGGCCCATGCGATGACCGCTACTAGGGCCTGCCCCACAGCGCTTTCATCAGCTGGCCCATCAATTGATACTGAGTCAGGAGTTGTGACTTCAACATTGTATTTTTCAGCGCGATATAACAGCTTTTCAATTAAGGGCAGCGCTGGTTGTGACATCGCAACACCATCTAATGGCGAGGTGCGCCCCTTTTCCTTTTTCTTAATCTCTTCCCAATTTTCAAGAACCTCTTGCGAATCGCGAACTTCGACACCTTCAAAGACATGTGGGTGTCTGCGAATCAACTTGTCAGCGATTCCTCGAGCCACATCTTCAATGGAAAAGGGATCTGTTGGATGCTCCTGCGCCATACGGGCATGGAAGTACACCTGCAAAAGAACATCGCCTAGCTCTTCCCGCATATCCATACGGTTATCTGATTGAACCGCATCCACAAACTCGTATGACTCTTCGAGCAAATACTTCAGAAGCGATTCATGGGTTTGCTCTGCATCCCAAGGACAACCACCGGGTGAACGCAAGGTATCCATGACTTCAACGAGACGTTGAAGTTGTGACTCTTGCACGAGAGTTGCTCTTACTTTTCTGCGGGGGTAACTGCAGATTCAGCAGAGTCTGCAGCAACTACATCAGCAGTTGTTGCATCCCACTTGCCGTAGCGAGGATTAACAGTTACGCCAATCTCCTTCGCCTTTGCAACGACAAGCTTTTGAATCTCTTGTCCTAGTTGATCTTCTGTAACACCTGCAGCGGTTAGCTTCTGGCTGATCTTGTCAGAGTAAGCAATCGCTTCGATGTAACGATCTAAATCTTGAGGTGCGATACCAGCATTAACTAAAGCATTTGGAAGGGCTTCTTCTCCACCTACCTGGTCAACAATGCTGGCGCGACGTGAATCAATCTCTGCCTTTGTAACGTTGAGCTTTAGCTCTTGGCCAAGCTCGCGCAGCAAAGTACCTAATAGGTGAAAACGAAGTTGCGAAACATTAAGGGTTGAGCCTGTTTCGAGCTGCATCTGAGTTGTATCAACCTTTGCACGCTCTGAAAGGATCGCATCAACACTTGCCTGAACAGTTGCTTGGGTGATCTTTGTGTCGCCCACTGTTGCTGCTGCGCCTACCTGCGAGCATCCCGCCAATAGAAATGTTGCTACTGCCGCGGTGATTGCCAGGATCTTCTTCATTCTGTACTCGCTTTCGGTGCATCGCTTAATTGATGTAGGGCCTCGACGACCCAGGCCAGAAGAGAAGTATCCACTATTTCAGGCGCATTCTGTGACGGATTCCAAGAGGGAGCCTTCGGGAGAGCGACCAAAACGGTGCTTGCTGCACCTTTATAGAGCGAGCCTGGGTATAAACGTGTCAAACGTAACTGACGAGATTCAGGAAGAACCAATGGTGCAAGGCGAAGGAACTTTCCTTGCACAACAACTTCAGTCAACTTTGCCGCCTTTGCTTGTGCACGTAATGCAGCAACACCTAACAGCGCTTTCGCTTCTTCGGGAAGATCGCCGAAACGATCAATTAACTCAGCTTCAATGGATGCAACATCACTTGGTGCTTTCACATCTGCAAGGCGTCGATAGAGATCAAAGCGCAAACGCTCGCCCGGAACATAATCAGCCGAAAGGTGTGCGTTGATCGGAAGTTCAACTTTGCACTCTGAAACCTTTTCTTCTGTTTCGATAATTCCAGATTTGTACTCTTGAACCGCTTCTCCGACCATTCGCATATACAAATCAAAGCCAACATCTGCGATATGACCAGATTGTTCCCCGCCCAACAAGTTTCCTGCGCCACGGATTTCCAAATCTTTAAGCGCTACCCGCATTCCTGAACCTAGATCAGTATTTGTTGCAATTGTCTTTAAACGTTCATGCGCTAACTCAGATAGCGGCTCATCATTTGAATATAAGAAGTAGGCATAGGCACGTTCGCGACCTCGACCTACACGACCACGTAACTGGTGAAGTTGTGACAAACCAAAGCGATCTGCACGTTCCACAATCAAAGTGTTTGCATTTTGAATATCTAAGCCACTTTCAACAATCGTTGTACACACCAGGACATCAAAATCGCGGTTCCAGAACGCCAAAATGACATCTTCTAACTCGCCCTCTGACATTTGACCATGTGCAATTCGAATACGTGCTTCGGGGACCATCTCTTTAAGACGCATGGCCGTCTTATCAATGGTGTCTACACGGTTGTGTAAGTAGAAGATTTGGCCATCTCGCAGAAGTTCGCGGTGAATTGCTGCGGTTATTTGTGCCTCTTCTGCTGGACCTACATAGGTAAGGATCGGGTGTCGCTCTTCTGGCGGGGTCGTGATCGTGGACATCTCGCGGATTCCGGTCACCGCCATCTCAAGTGTGCGTGGAATAGGCGTTGCAGACATTGCTAATACATCAACAGTTGTACGAAGCTTCTTTAACGACTCCTTCTGTTCAACACCAAAGCGTTGTTCCTCATCAACTACGACTAAACCTAGATCTTTGAATTGAACATCATTAGACAAAATTCTGTGGGTACCGACAACTACATCAACGGTGCCTGCAGCTAATTGCTCCAGGATCTCTTTGCTCTCTTTGGCGGTATTAAATCGAGATAAACCTGCAACCTTAAGTGGAAAACCTGCATATCTTTCAGCAAAGGTTTTTGTATGTTGCTGTACCAGCAAGGTTGTTGGCACTAGGACCGCTACCTGCTTACCATCCTGAACCGCTTTAAATGCAGCACGGATTGCGATCTCGGTCTTTCCATAACCAACATCACCACAAATGATGCGATCCATTGGGTATGGGCGTTCCATATCTTGTTTGACTTCATTAATCGTGGAAAGTTGATCTGGTGTTTCAATGTAGGAAAAAGAGTCCTCAAGTTCGCGTTGCCAAGGGGTATCTGGTGAGAAAGCAAAGCCCGGCGAACTTGTACGGGCTGCATATAAACGAATGAGTTCACCTGCAATTTGGCGAACCGCTTTACGTGCACGACCCTTTGCCTTTTGCCATTCACCGCTGCCAATTCGGTGAACAGTTGGGGTTTCACCACCAACATACTTAGAGACCTGTTCTAACGCATCAGTTGGTACAAATATTCTATCTCCGGGTTGTCCACGCTTTGCAGGTGCGTATTCGATAATCAAATATTCGCGAGTAACTCCAGCAACTGTGCGCTCAAGTAATTCAACATATCGACCGATTCCATGTTGTTCATGAACAACGTAATCACCAGCTGTAAGTTCTAAAGGATCAATTGCTTGCTTGCGCTTTGATGGCAATCGCTCTGCATCTTTAACGCTTCCTTTGCTGCCTGTTAAATCTCGCTCAGTCATAAAGAAGATGTGATCGGCCGCGCTTTCAAAGCCATGAGCCAGCACAGATGTTGTTAAGTGGATGCTTCCCTTTGTAGGGGTTGCAGCAAGCTTTTCGATGATCTGAACTGGAAGATCTGCTCCACGCAGGATTCCTGCATACCGTTCCAACATTCCATGTCCATGTGTTGCAAAGACAACGGTGCGATGATCGGCAAGGGCTTGGCGTAAAGCATCAACTGCGCGATCTACATCTCCTCGCATGGGATCAATCGCTGCATAATCCAAAAATGTTGTCTCGGGATCAAGATCTGTTCCAAATGGGCTGAGCTCCTTTGCGCTCATCCCCGCCTTTGAAATTTCAGCAAAGAGCTCATCCCAGGACATATACGTACCGGCGCCATCATGAAGTGGTGCAACTCCACCTAGGGCGGCGTTGGACCAAGAGGCGTTAAGAAACTCCTCATTAGTTGCAAGTAAATCCGCTGCGCGTGATTTGATCCGCTGTTCATCAATAAAGATAAGTTGAGTATCGGCTGGCATTCGAGATAACAAACTTTCAGTTTCATCAATTAACAATGGAATCAAAGACTCCATTCCTTCAAAGCTCATGCCTTCTGCGATTTTGCTCAGCATCTCGGCTGCGGCTGGATAATCCTCGGCGATCTCGATAGCGCGATGCTTAATCGCTGTATCAAGCAATAGTTCGCGACATGGGTAGATCTCTACCGCACCCACCACTGGTTTAAAGGTTCGCTGATCGGCAACTTCGAAGTAACTCAAATCTTCAATTTCATCCCCAAAAAAATCGATGCGAATTGGGTGATGACTTAACGGCAAAAAGAGATCAACAATTCCACCACGGACAGCAAACTCTCCACGACGTTCTACTAAATCTGTTCTTGAATATGCAAGGGAAGATAAGTGACGTACTAATTCGTCAAGTGATTGCTCTTTGCCAATTTCCAATTGAAGCAAAGGTGATTTACCTAGCTGAGCAATAATTCTGTGAATCGCTCCGCGCACCGGTGTAACAACAATGGGATTGATGCTCTGTTTTTGTTGTAATGCATAAAGGGTTTGAATCCTTTTCGCGACGGTGTCGCTGCGCGGACTCAAACGCTCGTGGGGCAGGGTCTCCCAGGCAGGAAACTCCAACACATTGTCATGAAGCTCTCGCAACTCGTTTACAAGATCTTCCGAGCTGCGACTAGAACTAGTAACAACTAGTAGCGGATGTGAGGATGCGCGAGCCGCTAAAAGAAAGGGGTAGAGCGATTGCGGTGCCACGATATGAGATGCATCGGAATTAAGTGGCAAGGCTGGAATTAACCCGCGCATAATTACTCTCCAATGCCGTTAGGCCCCGACTCCTAAGGGAGGGGGGCTTGATTGGGGTGAAGTCTAATTTAGTTTTGCAATGCGCAGTTACCTGAGAGGATTGCCCAATGAGCCAGAGCCCGATCGCTGCAGATGATGCAGCTCTTCGTAGCGATGTGCGTCGTCTTGGCGATTTACTGGGCCAAACCCTTGTTCGACAAGAAGGTCCAGAACTTTTGGCCCTCGTTGAAGAGGTTCGCAAAGCGGTTCGAGAAGGAAGCGGCGCAGAGATCCTTGCCCAACTTTCAGTTGAAGATTCAGTTCAACTTGTACGAGCATTTAGTACATATTTTCACTTAGCAAATGTTGCTGAACAAGTTCACCGTGCACGTGTACTTGCAGAGGCGCGAGTAACAGGTGGTTCTTGGTTAGCACGTGCCGTTGATCGAATCGATGCCGCACTGAAAGCGCAAACACCTGGACATGAGTTAACTAAAGAAGAGATCGCCGAATGGGTTGGTGCGATGTCTGTGCGTCCAGTATTTACCGCTCACCCAACTGAAGCTGCACGTAGATCTGTTCTTAATAAGTTAGGAAGCATCGCTGATCTGCTTGATGATCCTCGTAACCCTTCTCAACAGGAACGACTTGCTGAAACCGTTGATCTTTTATGGCAGACCGATGAACTTCGTTTAGGTCGACCAGAGCCATTAGATGAAGCGCTCAACGCTTTGTATTACCTGGATGATTTGTTCACTCAAACCGTTCCAGAGGTTCTCAATGATTTTGCAAAAGAGATGAAGCGAATCGATGTTGAGGTTCCTATCACCGCTCGCCCGCTGTCATTTGGAAACTGGATCGGTGGAGACCGTGATGGAAACCCAAATATCACCGCTGAGGTAACCACCGATGCCATGGAGCTTCAGGTTTCACATGCGATCCGTGTGACTATCGCTGCGATGAACGCTCTACGCCAGATGCTTTCTGTTTCAACCAAGATCGTTGGGGCAACGCCTGAACTATCTGCTTCCGTTGAAAAGGATTTAAAGCACATTCCAGAGTTTGAACAACGGTTCTTACGTCTAAACGCTGAAGAGCCATATCGTTTAAAGGCAACAGCGATTGTTCACCGTTTGGCATTTACACGTGATCGCCATGCAAAGGGTGCGCCACATGTTCCCAACCGTGATTATGCAAATACCGCGGAGCTTTTAGCGGATTTAGTGTTGATGCGTGATTCGCTCTTGGCACACCGTGGCGAACTGATTGCTACCGGCTTACTTGAGCGCACAATTCGCACCATTGCCGCCTTTGGAATAAACCATGCAACGATGGATGTACGCGAGCACTCAGATGCTCACCACAATGTGTTGAAGCAGATTACCGGCATCGATGGTTACATCGAAAAATCACATGATGAGAAGTTTGAAATCCTGACTAAGTTCCTTGCAGATGATGTGCGCTTTGATACATCACAGCTAGAGGCCTTGGGTAAGAAAACGGTAGATACCTTTGTCGCAATTAATAATTTAATCGATCGATTTGGCCCAGAGGCGATCGAGACCTACATCGTTTCGATGACTAAGGGCGCTGATGATTTGATTGCAGCGGTAGTAATCGCGCAGCAGGCAGGTCTTGTTTCTCTGAAAGAGAAGAAGGCCCGAATTGGATTTGCTCCTCTGTTAGAAACCGTTGCAGAACTTCGTGCAGCTGGAGAAATTCTTGAAAAGCTTTTAAGTAATCCCGCCTATCGTTCAATCGTTGCTCTGCGCGGTGATGTACAAGAGGTAATGCTGGGTTACTCAGATTCCAACAAGGATGCGGGAATTGCAACCAGTCAGTGGGAGATTCACAGAGCGCAGCGTTCTTTGCGCGATGTGGCAATGAAGTACGGCGTGAAGTTGTGCTTGTTCCATGGTCGTGGTGGATCGGTCGGCCGTGGTGGCGGACCAACATATGAAGCTTTGATCGCTTTGCCATGGGGCTCAGTTGATGGACAGATCAAGATGACTGAACAAGGTGAGGTAATCAGTGACAAGTACGCACTGGCCTCCCTTGCTCGCGAAAATGTTGAGCTAACCCTTGCAGCATCTCTTGAAGCAACAATTCTTAATCGTGGACCACGTCAAAGCAAAGAAGAGCTTGCTGCGTGGGGCGATTGCATGCAGCTAGTAAGTGACTCTTCCTTTAAACGTTATCGCGCATTGATTCAACAACCAGATCTGCCTGCTTACTTTTACTCTTCAACACCAGTTGAACAGTTAGGTGAGCTCTTCTTGGGTTCACGTCCATCACGACGACCAGATGCTGCAGGTGGCTTGGATTCACTACGTGCGATTCCGTGGGTATTTGGTTGGACCCAATCACGTCAGATTGTTCCTGGCTGGTTTGGCGTTGGTTCAGGGCTTAAGGCAGCACGCGAGGCGGGACATTCCGCGCTGTTGGAACAGATGCTCAAAGAGTGGCACTTCTTTACAACATTTATTAGCAATGTAGAGATGACCTTAGCTAAGACTGATTTAGCGCTAGCGAAGCGTTACGTTGAAACCTTGGTGCCTGCAGAGCTGCATCACTTCTTAAATGAGATTCAAGCGGAGTTTGATTTAACAGTGTCTGAAATTCTGACACTGACAAAGAAGACACGTTTGCTAGGTGACCAAGAGATTTTGGCCCGTACCTTGCAGGTACGTGATGCATACCTTTCACCGATTCACTTGCTGCAGGTAAACTTGTTGAAGCGGGTGCGCGATGCAGGAGATTCAGCAGATCCTGTTTTGCGCCGTGCGCTACTACTAACAATTAACGGTGTGGCTGCAGGTCTTCGCAATACCGGTTGATTTAAATATTTTTAGCTATTAAAAGCTGATTGTGTAGCCTCTAAACCCTTTGTAATTAAAGATTCGACTACATCTGCCCCACGGACAACAAACTCTGCTAAATCCTTTTGCTCTACCTTTGAAAATGCTTTCAAAACAAAATCAGCAGGATCTTGTTGGCCCATCGGACGGCCGATACCTAAACGAACACGGTAGTAATCAGGGCCAGCAAAAGCTGAGGTCATTGATTTCAAGCCGTTATGGCCGTTGTCTCCCCCTGCAAACTTTGTTCTAATCGCAGCAAATGGGATATCCAGCTCATCATGCAAAGCAATAATCTGTGCTGGCTCTACCGAGTAAAAATTTGCAAGAGCTTTGATTGGCCCACCTGTTTCATTCATGTAGCTCTTTGATTTTGCAAGAATTACAGAATGTGTGCCGGCATCTAATTTAAAGGCTGCAATGTCATTGCGGGATTTGTGTGTTGAAAATTTGATTGAATGGCGACGAGCTAACTCATCGATCACCATCTGGCCGATGTTATGACGGGTGGCAGCGTATTTTTCCCCTGGATTACCCAGGCCCACTACCAACCACGTCATAACAACAAAGCCTAAGGGTTAAGCGTCCTTCTTCTCTGCATCTGCTGCTGGAGCTGCTGCATCAGTTGCAGCTGGTGCTGCTACCTCTTCAGCTGCTGCAGTTGACTTCTCAGACAAGTGAACAACGATCATCTTTGGATCAGACTCAAGTTCAACACCTGCTGGAAGCTTTACATCTGCTGCGTACTTTGAAGTACCTGATGCAAGTCCTTCGATATCCAACTCTAAGAAACTTGGGATAGATGAAGCATCCACACGAACTTCAATTGAGTTGTGAACGTGCTCAAGGATTCCATCACGGTCATGCTCACCAACTGTGTGAACAGGAACAGCAACAACAACCTTCTCACCACGACGGACAAGTACTAGGTCGATGTGCTCAAGGATCTGCTTGAGTGGATCGCGAACAATCACCTTTGGAAGTGTTAACTCACTCTTGCCATCGATTGTGATGTCTAGGAGAACGTTTGATTGCTTTAGGGCAACGCCGATCTCTTTGGCATTGAGGGTGATGTGTAGCGGCTTTTCACCGTGACCATAGATAACTGCAGGAACTAAACCATCGCGACGTGCACGACGTGATGCGCCCTTACCAAATTCGGTACGTGTTGTTCCTACGATCTTTACTTCTGCCATGAAAAAACTCCTGTCATCTCAGTAATACATGAGTCTGACAGGAGTTGGATACCTTGCCGTCGATAACGGTTCCGATTGAAACCCTCGCCAGAATGGTTGGAGTCTAAGTGATTAGTGAAAAAGCACCAAATCCGTGCTTAGGAGTGGCCATCAAAGAGGCTGGTAACCGATCCATCCTCAAAGACCTCACGGATTGCACGGCCAAGAAGTGGAGCGATTGAAAGCACAGTCAGATTGTCGAACTTTTGATCCTCTGTGATTGGCAAGGTATTTGTAATAACAACCTCAGATGCGCGACTGTTCTTTAAACGATCAACAGCTGGACCGCTAAATACCGCGTGGGTCGCAGCGATGATTACATCTGCAGCACCTGCATCAAACAAAGCATCTACAGCCTTTGTAATGGTGCCAGCGGTATCGATCATGTCATCGATAACTACACATGTTTGTCCAACAACATCACCAACAACGCGGCCGGTGATTGATTCATTCGGAATACGTGGATCACGAGTCTTGTGAATAAAGGCGATTGGGCAGCCACCCAATAGATCTGACCAACGCTCAGCAACACGTACTCGACCAGAGTCTGGTGAAACGATTGTTAAACGTGTGCGATCTACCTTGCTGCCAACGTAATTAGCAAGCATTGGAAGTGCAAAGAGATGATCTACAGGACCATCAAAGAAACCTTGAATTTGTGAGGTGTGAAGATCAACAGCCATCAAACGATCTGCGCCAGCTGTTTTGAAAAGATCTGCCATTAAGCGTGCGGTGATTGGCTCGCGACCACGGCTCTTCTTATCTTGACGTGCATAACCATAGAAAGGTGTAACAACGGTGATGCGCTTTGCTGATGCACGCTTCAAAGCATCAACCATGATTAGCTGTTCCATGATTTGCTTATTGACAGGTGTTGTGTGACTTTGAATGACGAAGGCATCGCAACCACGAACAGATTCTTCAAAGCGAACAAAGATTTCGCCATTAGCAAAGTCGTATGCAGATGTTGGAGTCAGAGGAATGCCGAGTTCTGTTGCGACCTCTTCAGCTAGCTCAGGAAATCCGCGGCCTGCAAATAGGCGCAATCTCTTTTCAGAAGATAAACGGATCTCGCTCATGTTTTAGCCCTTCTTTTCTGCCGCGATTGCTGACTTGCTGCCCGCGCGCTTGCGCAGGACCCAACCTATTACATTTCTCTGCTTTGCTCGGCCAACACCAATCGCGCCTGCCGGAACATCTTCAGTAATTACCGATCCAGCAGCTGTATATGCGCCATCTCCGATAGTTACTGGGGCTACGAGCATTGTGTCGCTACCAATGCGCACCTGATCACCCACTGTTGTGTGGTGCTTTTCAACACCATCGTAATTAACAAAGATTGTTGCAGCGCCAATATTGCTGCCTTCTCCGATAGTTGCATCGCCAACATATGACAGATGTGGAACCTTTGAACCTGTTCCAACCGTTGCATTCTTCATCTCAACAAATGCTCCAGCCTTCGTTGCATCACCCAATTGAGTTCCAGCGCGCAAATATGTAAATGGACCAACTGTTGCGCCTTCTCCGATAACGGTCTGGGTTGCAATTGATTCCAGGACTGATGCGCCTTCTTTAACTATGCAATCGGTCAAGGTTGAACGTGGGCCAATAACAGCGCCAGTTGCCACCTTTGTTGAACCAAAGAGCGCGGTACCTGGGTGAATCGTTACATCATTTGATAATTCAACTGTTGCATCAATCCAAGTAGTTGTTGGATCGATGATTGTTACACCTGCACGCATCCACTGATCATTGATGCGATCGCGAAGCATCGCTGCACTTTCTGCCAACTGAGCCCGGTCATTGACTCCAAGGGTTTCCGTGAAATCATCGATCATGATTGCGGCTACTGATTCGCCAGCAGATTTTAGAATTCCAATGACATCTGTTAAATACAGCTCGCCTTGGGCGTTTGAAGTTGTTAGCTTGCCGATTGAGGCTGCAAGCTTTTCGCCATCAAAGGCGTACACACCACTATTAATTTCAAAGATGAACTTTTCATCATCTGTGGCATCTTTTTCTTCAACGATGCGAAGTAATTCATCGCTGTCATCGCGAATGATTCGGCCATAGCCAGTTGGCTCTGGGTGTTCTGCTGTTAAAACCGATGCCGCAAAGTTGCCCGCTGCGTGTGCTTGTACAAACTGTGCCAATGAATCACCTGTGAGCATCGGCGTATCGCCGGCCAAAATTAAGACTGTTCCACGTGGCGCATTACCTGCGAGCGCTAATTGGGTTGCATGGCCTGTGCCATTGCGTTGTTCCTGAACAACTGTTGTTGCATGTGGCGCGATCTGCGAAATGTGCGCTTCAACCGCTTCGCGTCCAGAACCGACAACGATGCGAACTTCTGCGGGATTGAGATGTGAAACCGCGTGCAGTACATGTCCAAGTAGGGAACGGCCTGCGACGCTGTGAAGAACCTTAGGAGTTGCCGACTTCATACGTGTGCCTTCACCAGCGGCGAGGAGGATCACGGTTTGTACGGTCACGAGTGAACTCTATCGGAGATGAAAATCTTGGTGATAATGGTGGCTCCGCCACCAGGTATCGATCCTGGACCCTGGGCTTCAAAGGCCCATGTGCTAGCCACTACACAATGGCGGAACGCATATTCTCCCTCATAAATGGTGGTGCTGACGACCATCGCCCATCAAAAGGCGATCAATTGCAAGAAATTAGGAGATTACCTTCGCTCCAGCCACAGGCCCATACGCACGTGCAACGCTGCCAACTACCCCGCTTGAGGTTAAGGCAACCGCTAAATCAAGCCCTGCCTCTTCATCTGAGACTAAAAATGCAACTGTTGGACCCGATCCTGAAACTATCGCTCCAAGAGCTCCGTACTCCTGACCTACATCTAAAACTAATCGAAGCGCTGGACGCAATGAACATGCAGCTGCCTGTAAATCATTGACCAAGGAAGCTCCTACTGCAGGAGCATCTGCTGCAAGCAAGGCCTGCATTAATCCCTCATGTGTTTGTGGCTCCACGATTTCAAGCTCTGCACGTAAGCGATCACATTCAGCATAAACAGCTGGAGTTGATAAACCAACTGTCGATAATGCAAGTACCCAGTAATAAGTGCCACGAGAAAGTGCTGCTGTTAATTGATCTCCATGTCCCCGACCAATTGCTGTTCCGCCACTGAGCATGAATGGAACATCGCTTCCCAATTGCGCCGCGATCTCAACCATCTCTTCGCGGGTCATTCCTAAGGAATACAAGTAATCGATACCAACGATTGTTGCCGCGGCATCTGCGCTGCCACCAGCCATACCACCAGCAACTGGAATCGATTTCTTAATTTCAATATGGGCATCAACCGTTAAGTCATACTCTTTTGAAATTAACGCAACAGCTTTTGCAGCTAAGTTGTTTGCATCAGCTGGAACACCATGTGTTTGATCTCCAGAAATAGCGATGGTTAAACCAGCACCGGGTTCAGCTAATTTGATTGTTACATCATCAAAGATTGAGATCGCCTGAAATACTGAAACTAAATTGTGATACCCATCAGACTCTTTTGGACCAACAGAAAGCTGAAGGTTGACCTTTGCAGGTACGCGCACGGTCACACTCTTTACAGGCATGCGGTGACCCTATAACCGCTATTAGAAAATGTCAGGTGCAACGGCTGCGATCTGACAAAAAGATTTCACTTCAAGGGCCTCGCCTCGCAATGTTGGATCAATGCCAGCTTTTATCAAGATTTCTTCCGCCGCCGATGATGATCCATAAAGGCTAGAAAGGGCTGACCTGAGCATCTTTCTACGTTGGGCAAAGGCGGCATCGATGATTGTGAAAACCTTTTCCCGCATCTCTTCGCTACCTGCGGTTTCACGACGGGTAAAGCCAACTAACTTTGAATCAACGTTGGGTGCTGGCCAAAAGATAGAACGTGAAACGGTGCCTACATTTTTAACATCAGCCCACCATGCAGCCTTCACACTTGGAATTCCATACTCTTTGCCTCCAGGTTTCGCCGCTAAACGATCAGCAACCTCTGCCTGGACCATAACGACACCGGAACGAATACTTGGAAAGATTTCTAATAAGTGAAGAAGTACCGGAACTGAAACGTTGTACGGCAGATTTGCAACCAGCACAGTTGGAGCAACTGGCAGATCGCGCAGCGCTAACGCATCCTTATTGATTACCGTCAGATTCTCTGGGTGTTCGAAGTGATCGTCAACTGTAAGCGGTAGTTGCTGTGCAAGACGTGGATCGATTTCAACGGCAATGACAGATTGTGCCGCCTCCAACATAGCAAGGGTTAATGAGCCAAGTCCTGGACCGATTTCAAGTGCGACATCATCTTTTGTTACACCAGCTGTTTTAACAATCTTGGTGCAAACATTTGAGTCAATTACAAAGTTCTGCCCTAAAGATTTTGAGGGTTTGAGATCTAGCTGTGCTGCAAGTTCGCGGATCTGTGCCGCACCTAGCAATGTCATGGTGCGAAGGATCCAAAGATTCGCTCAGCGTTAACACTCAGTGCGGTAGCAAGTTCAGCAAGGTCTTGATCGCGCTCTACCGCCATCGCTCGGACAATGTTTGCAATCTGTGCTGGAGTATTTCCGGCACCGCGATGAGGCGTTGGCGCTAAGAAAGGTGAATCAGTTTCTACTAATAATTGATCAGCAGGCACAAGCTTTACCGCTTCACGAAGTTCCGGTGCGTTTTTAAAGGTCAATGTGCCGGCAAAGGACAGAATGTAGCCACGCTCGATACACAACTTAGCCATCGCTACATCGCCGGAAAAGCAATGAAAGACAGTCTTTTCTGGGGCACCAACTTCAAGCAGTACCGACAAGACATCATCATGGGAATCACGATCATGGATGACAAGTGCCTTATTTGTCTTCTTTGCCAATTCAATATGCCACTTAAAAGAGTCTTGCTGGCGCTTTCGTAATTCAGGAGGAGTTCTAAAGTAATCAAGCCCTGTTTCGCCAATTGCACGAACTCGTGGGTGTTGGGCTAACTCTTCGATGATCTTTAAATCTGCATCTAGATCTGCAACAACCGGTGCTTCATTAGGGTGCAATGCAACAGCTGCCAATACTGATGTGTTCCACTTTTCTGCGGCTTGAACACACCATTTGGATTGTTCTGCTGAGTATCCAACTTGAACAATGCGATCAACATTTACAGATTTAGCTTCGGCGATTACATCTGCAACCTCTTGCGAATCAAAGGCGGCATCGGTAACGATCTCCATGTGAGCATGTGCATCAACTGTTGGAACCGGTAACGGTTCTGGCAACGGTGCGCGAGGACGATCGATATCGCGGTTGTGGCGATCAGCCATTGGTGTTTAGGCGGGGGTTTCTAGTCGTGGGAATAAGACCGGAGTCTTTGTAACTGTTGCACCTTGTGGAAGTTGTCCCCATGTTGCAACATCACTAATTTTCTGAGCGCTCAAATCTCCGAGTACCGCTTGTGCACCAAGGCTCTGCCACAAGATTTCACATGTCTGTGGCATTACTGGGTGAAGCAAAACAGCCAGTGCGCGCAGTGATTCAGCGGTGTTGTACAAGACCTCTTCAAGGACCGCTTGGTTAGCTGGATCTTTTGCAAGTATCCAAGGCTCTTTAATAGTTACATAACCATTTACTTGCTTGCAGAATTCCATAATCGCCATGATTCCCCCCTGGAAATCAAGTGCGCACATTGCGGCATCAGCCTTTACAACAGTTTCCTTGAGCGCTGCTTCTAATCCAGCATCATGGCTTACCGCTGGAAGTGAGCCCGAACAGTACTTTTCAACCATTGCTGCGCTGCGAGATGCCAGGTTTCCAAAGTCATTTGCTAGCTCTGATGTGTAACGAGCGCTCATGTCTTCCCATGAGAATGATCCATCGGTACCAAATGGAATCGCACGCAAGAAGTAATAACGGAATGCATCAACTCCAAAGTGATCGGTGATGTCCTTTGGAGCAATACCGGTTAGCTTGCTCTTGCTCATCTTTTCTCCGCCAACTAGCAGCCAGCCATGAGCAAAGACCTTCTTCGGAACAGCAAGACCTGCAGCCATCAACATCGCCGGCCAAATAACTGCGTGGAAACGCAAAATATCTTTTCCGACAAGGTGAACATCGGCTGGCCAGGTTTGAGCAAACTTCTTGCCACCCTCAGAATCTGGCGCATCTGTTAAACCTACGGCGGTTGCGTAATTTAGTAGCGCATCAAACCAGACATACACAACCTGATCGGTATCCCATGGAACAGGAATTCCCCAATCAAATGTTGAACGTGAGATAGAAAGATCTGAAACGCCACCCTCTAAAAATGAGACAACCTCATTGCGCGCACTTTCAGGTTGGCAGGCATCTGGATTGTTTTTGTAATGAGCAAGCAATGGCTCAACAAATGCAGATAATTTAAAGAACCAGTTGTTTTCATTTACGAGTTCAATTGGCTTGCTATGGATTGGGCAACACTTCGCTCCATCAATCTCAATAAGATCGCCTGGAAGTTTGAACTCTTCGCATCCAACGCAGTATGGACCTTCGTACTTACCGGCGTAGATATGTCCTGAATCTTTGAGTGATTGTAAAAACTTTTGCACACGTTCGGTGTGACGCTTTTCAGTGGTGCGAATGAAATCATCATTGGCAATATTGAGATGCTCCCAATTTGGCTTCCAAGCATCTTGAACTAGCTTGTCGACCCAAGCTTGAGGTGCAACATTGTTCGCCTCTGCGGTTCGCATAACCTTTTGACCATGCTCATCAGTTCCAGTTAAGAACCAGACCGACTCCCCTTTTTGACGATGCCAACGGGTCAACACATCTCCGGCAACGGTTGTGTAGGCATGCCCAATATGTGGGGCATCGTTGACGTAATAGATCGGCGTCGTTAAATAGAAAGACTTAGTCACTGGCTCATCTTATTCGCATCGACGACCGCGGCATAAACGAGGCGCTTTGCGATGCCAAATTCATCAGCAACCGTTGCAATAGCGCCCTTTCTATCCATTCCAGCACTCTCGAACTCACGAACTCGAGCGACCATATCTGCAGCGGTCAAAGAGGCGGAATCCGTTACAGCGCCAGCTATAACTAATGTGATTTCACCTAGGACTTCATTGTTTGTTGCCCAGGTTGATAGCTCTTTCAAATTTCCGCGGATTGTTTCTTCATACCGTTTAGTCATTTCACGACAAATAGCAGCTTGTCGATCTGGACCAAAGACATTGACGCAATCAAGTAATGAATCAACAAGACGGTGTGGTGCTTCAAAGAAAACCATTGTTCGCTCCTCAAAGCGAAGTTTTTCAAAGGTAGCAAGACGAGCGCCTGCGGTTCGAGGAGGAAATCCTTCAAATGAGAAACGATCAGTTGGTAAACCAGATAGTGCAACCGCCATTGTGACAGCGCTGGGTCCAGGAATTACTGAAACTTCAATACCTTCAGCTATTGCATCCCGCATTAAACGAAAACCTGGATCGCTAATCGTTGGCATTCCAGCATCTGAAACAACTAAAACTTGTGCACCGCTCTTGAGTTCAGAAAGGAGTTCCCGAGTTCGATCCTCTTCATTGCCTTCGAAGAAGGATAGGACTCGACCGGTAAAGGTAACTTCGATGTCGGCACACAATCTATGAAAACGTCGTGAGTCCTCAGCGGCGATAATCGATGCACTTTCAATCGCGCTCTTCAGACGGGTGCTCGCATCTGCAGGGTTACCCAATGGAGTTGCGGCCAAGATGAGCGTCATGGCGTAATCCTCTCAGTAATTTAGAGTAAACGCGCATACTCTTCTCCTATGCCCGCAGCTATCGCACCGCTATTGATTGCATTGGCCTCATTTGTACTGCGGCTCGTGAATCTTGGTTCAACCAAGGGGTACATCTTTGATGAGGTGTATTACGTGGATGGTGCCCGCGATTTATTGAAATATGGGGTTGAGGTAACTGGAAACAACCCTGAATTCATTGTTCATCCACCGGTGGGAAAGTGGCTGATTGGCGCAGGTATTGCCATCTTTGGAGACAACGAGTTTGGCTGGCGTTTTGCGACTGCGCTCATTGGAACGATTCTTATTCTAGTTTTCGCTCGCTTAGTACATGTTCTTTTCTACTCACCACTTCTTACCGGATTAGGCGCAGCACTGATGGCGTTGGATGGTCTACTGCTTGTGCATTCACGTACTGCGCTGCTGGATCTGTTTTTAACTTTCTTTGTTCTACTTGGAGTGCTGCTCTGGCATCGAGATAGACATTGGTGGGCAGGTCTTGCATTTGGCTTAGCACTCGGCTGTAAATGGAGCGCAATTTATTTCATTGCGGTAATCGCTCTGGTGTCGCTGTATCGAATCCTAGTCAACATGGATATTCGCGATTCATTCAAGTTAATTTTAAAGAAGTTTGCTCAATACGGATTGCTTCCAATTGTTGTTTACCTAATGACATGGACCGGTTGGTTTATTTCAAATCGCGGATGGGATCGACAATCTTCAAGCAATCCACTTATCGCTTGGTTGAATTATCACCAAGAGATGCTCAACTTTCATACCGGTTTAACAGAGACACATCCATACCAAGCAAACCCTTGGAGCTGGCTTGTCATGGGAAGACCAACCTCATTTTTCTATGACTCTCCAAAAGATTGCGGAGCGAAAAACTGTGCACGTGAAGTTTTAGCACTTGGAACACCAATTTTGTGGTGGATCGGAACAGTTGCAATAGCGGTCGTGATTGGTTATTGGATTAAATCTTTACTCAATCGCACTAATGATTCAGCTGCTCTGATCGTTGCAATAGGAGTTATCGCTGGGTATCTGCCTTGGTTTGCAATGCAAGAGCGCACAATGTTTTCCTTTTACGCAATAGTAATTGAGCCATTTATGGTGCTCGCTATCGTTTACTGCGCAAAGTTATTGCTAGATAGTGGGCTCAAGCCTGCGGTTTCACAATCAATTGTGGGCGGCTTATTTGCGCTGGTGCTGCTGTGTTTTATCTACTTTGTACCTCTATATACAGGCCAAACCATCACTTACGATGATTGGAAGATGCGTATGTGGTTTGACTCGTGGATCTAATTATTCGTTAGCAGCCCGAGCTTGATTGAGTCGATCCACCGCTTCATCTGCCAACTGTTGATCAAAGATTTCATCACGTGATGGTGATGCTGCAGCAAGTGCCTCACGCTCAAGACGCTCTTGCTCTTCGCTCCACTGGCCAGGAATCGTCAGATCAATTACACGCTTTGGAACCACGGCTTTCGGGGCATTCACATAAGTAGGCACTGGAACTTCAGTTGGCTCCCATGCATTGCGAACCGCAGCTGTGCCTTGAGGCAAAATAACAACACCCTTAAGTTCACGTTCTGACAAAGGAATCCAATGTTCAGTGCTTGGCTTAGGTTGAATTACTTCTGCAAGATTTGTATTTGAAACACCAGAATTTTGGCGGCTCAGTTGTTGAACGCGGCGCTTTTGTAGTTGTTCACCAATCACATGTCGACGAACACTAGCGATATAAATCAGTAAACCAGATGCTGGTACGAGTGCGTAAATAAATGGCATTGTGTTCATAGCTCCACCTATAACTGTTGTGACTAGCGAGAATGCGATAAGAACAAATGTAATTCTGCGACGAAGAAGTATCTGTCGGTTTTTTGCTTCTTGATCTAAATCGATGTGAATCGCTCCACCATTACTTGATGAATTAGGTGACTGATTGGCGACAACTCGTAATGCGCCTTTGAAACGTTCTACTGACTTTCCGGAGAATTCATTGCGGTCATGGATCCAACGGGGTGCGAAATATGCGACCCACATTCCAATGATCGCAATATAAATAAGTCCCGAAGTCATGATGGGTAAATCTAAAGGAAGGGGTGATGGTTTCTGGGGATTTGAGCGCTACTTGATCGCAGAATTTTCCTTAACAAATGTGATGTGATCCCGCCATTGGCCATCGATATGCAGATAGCGGGGGCGCTCTCCCTCAAAAATATATCCAGCTTTCTCAGCAACCCTGCGCGAAGAAGCGTTTTCAGGACGCAGATTGATCTCGAGGCGATGGAGCTTTAACTCCTGAAAGGCGTACTGGGTAAGGATTTCAACGGCTTGTGTTGTGTAGCCACGGTTCGCAAAGTTTCGATCGATCCAGTAACCAATGTGGCCACCACGCATAGCGCCATACATAACCCCGCCCAAGGTAATTTGGCCGATCAGTTGGGTGTTGTGCCAGATTGCAAATGAAAGAGAGCGGCCATGTCGTGCCTCGTAGTTCAAGATCTTCACCATTTCGAAAAATGATGGAAGTTCTTTATGGCTGTCATCGCTGGTAAGAGGGATTGTTGCCTCCCATGGAGAAAGCCAGTCGCGATTTTCTGCTCGAACTCGATTCCATTGAACCCTGTCCCTAAACCGTAAAGGGCGAAGAGAAATCTCCTGACCTTTAATTTCGATGGGCCACGAATTTTTCATGAACTTAGATGTAGCGACGCTCGAGAACTACTACCGTTACCTGATCACCAGTTTTTAGAGATGTTTCACTTTCAGAGACGGCGATAAATGCATTGGCATCTGAGAGCGTGGATTGCTCATCTTGATTTTCCAAGGGAACAACTGATTTTCCATCTTCAGCTAAAACTGCGCGAATGTAGGAGCGAACACCAGGAGCTGACTCAATTGGCTTTTCTAGAGCAGCCTTTACTGATGGACGATGAATAGTTGCAGCACCGAGCATGGTGCGAATCATGGGACGAACAAAGAGTTCAAAAGATATGTACGAAGCGATTGGATCTCCTGGAAGTGTCACAACCGGAGTTTTGTCAGGTCCGATGGTTCCAAAGTTATGGCGTCCACTAGCTTCGATCGCTAAATCAACAGTTGTTATCTCCCCTAAACCTGACAAGGTGCGGGTGATTAAATCAAATGAGTCATCGTGGCGTTCGCCGCTAATAATTATTAAATCGGCACGAACTAACTGATCTTCGATTACCTTCTGAAGTTGTTCTTCATTATCTGGAATCGAGTGAACGCGATAGGCAACTGCGCCAACCTCGCGCACCGCTGTTGTTAGTAGCCAGGAATTAGTTTCATACTCATCACTAGCGTTCTTTAGTAGCTGTCCTGGTTCCACTAAATCTGGTCCTGCAGATAAAACAACGACTCGCGGATGCGGACGGGTAGGCAGGTGATCGCGGCCAATTGAAGCTGCTAACCCAATTTGAGTTGAGCGGATCCGCGCACCTTCGCGCAGAACTAAACGATCTCCAGCATAAATATCTGCTGCAAGGGTCGCGCCATGAGCATCTAGTAATGGCATCTCAAAGGATTCAAGTGGTTTGCAGATGGCAAGTAATGAGGTGAGAAACTCATCTACCCGAGTGTGTTCTGACATAATCGAACCCTACTTGTTGAACAGTTTGATCTTTGGGATTTCACGGGAGATTTAAATGACAGATCAAAAGGCCAGTTTGCGGGATCGTGCCCGCCGCGAACGTTCTCAGAAGTTCATGCCTTCTAATTTCAATGTCATATTAAAAGCTCCTGAAATTGAGTCCGCGACAACGATTGCTTCTTACCTGTCCTATGAAGTTGAGCCAAGTACCGTCGAGATCAATGAGGCCTTTTTAAAGCAAGGCAAGATCCTGCTGCTTCCTCGAATCAAAGGTGATCAACTGGAATGGGTTCGGTGGGATGGAGATCCAGCAAATCTTGTTATGAAGAAAAAGATTTCAGAGCCAGTTGGTCCAGCAGTCTCAGATGTATCTCAGATCCAAGCTGTGATTGTCCCGGCGTTGAAGATGGATCAAGCTGGATTTAGATTAGGTCAAGGCGGTGGATATTACGACCGCGCACTTGTGCATTTATCTGCTTGGAAAATTGGATTGGTTTATGCAGGCGAATTAACTAGCGAGATGCTGCCACACGAAGCACATGATGTGCCGCTTGATGCTGCAGCTACTCCATCAATTGTTGTTCGATTTAATCGCCAGTAATTAGCTGTTAGGAAGATTGCGCGCCATCACGATTCGTTGAATCTGATTGGTGCCTTCATAAATCTGAGTCAACTTTGTATCGCGCATCATTCGCTCAACTGGATAGTCAGTTACATATCCATAACCACCTAGAACCTGAATCGCATCCTGGGTAACCTTCATAGCCATATCACTTGCAAAACACTTGCTTGCAGCAGAGAAGAAGCGAAGATCGCGTTCGCCATTTTCACTCTTAATGGCCGCTGAATAAGTCAGTAAACGGGCAGCTTCAATATTCATCGCCATATCTGCAAGCATGAATTGAACCGCCTGGAAATCAAAGATTGGCTTTCCAAATTGGTGACGTTCATGTGCGTACTTGGTGGCAACATCTAACGCACCTTGTGCAAGACCTAAAGCTTGCGCCGCAATTGTGATGCGTGTGTGATCCAAAGTATTCATCGCTAAAGCAAAACCTTGACCGATTTCGCTGATACGGCGGTCATCACTTAATTGAACATTGTCGAAGTACACCTCACGGGTTGGTGAACCGCGCATACCCATTTTCTTTTCTGGGGCCCCGAAGGAAACTCCTGGATCGGATTTTTCAACAACAAATGCGGTTATTCCCTTTGAACCAAGTGCTGGGTCGCTTTGGGCAATTACTGAATAAAACTCTGATTCACCTGCGTTGGTAATCCACTTTTTACTTCCATTAAGAACCCAGCCATCGCCAGAACGTTCAACCTTTGTACGTAGTGCAGATGCATCTGAGCCCGCTTCAGATTCAGAGAGACAGTATGAAAAACCTTCGCCTTTTACTAATCGTGGAAGCCAACGCTTTTTCTGCTCATCATTTCCACCCAAAATTAAAGGCACTGAGCCGAGTTTGTTAACTGCAGGAATCAGTGATGATGAACCACACACACGAGCAACTTCTTCAATAATCAAAACAGCGGCAAGAGCATCAGCACCGTCTCCGCCAAACTCCGTTGGAACATGGGCTGCATACAATCCATTTTTCACTAAGGCATTTTTAGCTTCGATAGGAAAACGGTGTTCCTCATCTACAGCTTGTGCAAATGGTGCAATCTCTTTTTCAGCAAGCGCGCGAACGCTAGTACGAAGCTCTTTGTACTCTGCAGGCAGATCAAATAAGTTGTCCATTAGGGTTCATTCCTATCGCGCTTTGATAGCTCTTGTAAATACTGATTGTAGTTAGCTAGATCATCTGGCTGACCCATAGCCGCTTGGCGAGCGGTATTGCGATCAATCCTCTTTGCCTCACGAG
>JAPOJK010000089.1 GCA_029978465.1 Actinomycetota bacterium | reverse complement strand
AACATAACTCCAATTTTCATTCTAATTTGGTTGATGAAAATCATCATTGTATTTGTGTTTGATATTGAACCAGTTAATTTTCTTAATGCCTGACTCATCAATCTTGATTGAAGACCAACATGATGATCTCCCATCTCACCTTCAATTTCAGCTTTTGGTGTTAGTGCTGCAACTGAGTCAATAACAATAACTGAAATAGAGCCTGATTTTACTAGTGTATCAGCTATTTCTAATGCTTGCTCACCAGCATCTGGCTGTGAAATTAATAATTCTTCAGTATTTACACCTAATTTTTTTGCATAAACTGGATCTAATGCGTGTTCTGCATCAACGAATGCACAAATTCCACCAGATTTTTGAGCTTCAGCAACAACTTGTAATGCTAGTGTTGTTTTTCCAGATGATTCTGGTCCGTAAACTTCAATAATTCTTCCTTTTGGTAATCCACCAATACCTAAAGCTAAATCAAGACTTAAAGATCCTGTTGAAACAGACTCGATATCCATCGCTCTTTTTTCACCAAGCTTCATTACAGAGCCTTT
>JAPOJK010000088.1 GCA_029978465.1 Actinomycetota bacterium | reverse complement strand
CCTCAGAACAAGGGCAAGATCGTTGTTCTCTCTGAAATGCGCGACACCATCGGAATTATCTTGCGCTCGCAGGGCGTGGATCTTCAGACAGTTACAGAGGATCAATTCATGAACGCTGTTGACTTCATGGCGAAGAAGATCGCTGATGGTTGGATCCGTGGTGTTAAGGGTAATGAGTACGCAGAAGACCTCACATCAGGTGATGCAACAGCTGTAATTGGCTGGTCTGGCGACATGTTTATCCTGAAGTCTGAAAATGAAGGCAAGTTCGACTTTGCTATTCCAGATTCAGGCGGAACTATCTCAGGTGATAACTTGATGATTCCATCAACTGCATCTGCCGAAGGTAAGGCAAATGCTGAGAAGCTCATTAACTTCTACTACGACCCAGCGATCGCTGCAGAGGTAGCGGCGTATGTTAACTACGTATGTCCAGTAAAGGGTGCACAAGCCGAAATGGAGAAGATTTCTCCAGAGCTTGCAAGCAGTCCATTCATCTTCCCTGACGCAACGATGTCATCAAAGCTCAGTGTCTTCCGTTCACTTACCCC
>JAPOJK010000087.1 GCA_029978465.1 Actinomycetota bacterium | reverse complement strand
CACCATGGGCGGTCTGAACTACGTGGTGACCATTCTGCAGGCCCGAACCCGCGGTATGACACTGATGCGCATGCCGCTCACGGTATGGGGCATTTTTGTTGCAACTGTCCTTGCTCTGTTCGCCTTCCCGGCGCTTTTTGTGAGCGCGATTATGATGTCACTGGATGTGTTGCTGGGCACCAGCTTCTTTATGCCGGCGATCATGACCATGGGTAGCGAAGCCGAGCACGTTGGCGGCAACCCCCTGTTGTTCCAGCACTTGTTCTGGTTCTTTGGTCACCCCGAGGTCTACATCGTTGCATTACCAGCGTTTGGCATTGTGTCTGACCTCATCAGTATCCACGCGCGCAAAAATATTTTCGGTTACCGCATGATGGTCTGGGCTATCGTCATCATTGGTGCGCTCAGCTTTGTTGTATGGGCTCACCACATGTATACAGTGGGTTTAAGCACTGACACTAAAGCTTACTTCTTAGCTGCAACGATGATTATTGCGGTTCCAACAGGAATTAAAATATTTTCATGGATAGCAACCATGTGGGG
>JAPOJK010000086.1 GCA_029978465.1 Actinomycetota bacterium | reverse complement strand
TCCATGAAAGCTCTGAAACGTGAACGAGACCATCTACGCCACCAAGGTCAACGAATGCACCGAAGTTAACGATTGATGAGATAACGCCGGTACGTACTTGACCCTTTTGTAGCTGGTTCAAGAATGTAGTGCGTGACTCTGATTGGGTCTGCTCTAGGAATGCGCGGCGTGAGAGAACAACGTTATTGCGGTTCTTATCGAGTTCGATGATGCGAGCCTCAACTTCCTTACCGATGTAAGGAGTTAGATCACGTACACGACGCATTTCAACGAGTGATGCTGGCAAGAAGCCGCGAAGACCGATATCGACGATCAAGCCACCCTTAACAACTTCAATAACTGTACCGACGACAACTTCGTCGCGTTCTTTCTTGCCTTCAATTTCGCCCCAGGCGCGCTCGTACTGTGCGCGCTTCTTAGAGAGAATAGTGCGGCCTTCTTTATCTTCCTTTTGGAGAACGAGCGCTTCAATGCGGTCGCCGACCTTAACAATGTCATTTGGATCTGCATCGTGGCGGATTGAGAGTTCGCGTGAAGGGATTACGCCTTCT
>JAPOJK010000085.1 GCA_029978465.1 Actinomycetota bacterium | reverse complement strand
ATGTCTAAAAATCCGGAATTTGTAAAATTCGATAAAGTAGATAAAAGTTATGACGGTAAAGTCCTTGTCGTCAAAGATCTTCAATTAGACATTGCAGAAGGTGAGTTCATAACAATGCTTGGTCCATCTGGTTCAGGCAAGACAACTTGTTTAATGATGTTGGCTGGTTTTGAAACGCCAACTCACGGTGAAATATTATTAGATGGAAATATAATTTCGAATATTCCTCCACATAAAAGAGGGATCGGAATGGTTTTCCAAAACTATGCATTGTTTCCACATATGACAGTTTATGAAAACTTAGCTTTTCCATTAAGAGTAAGAAAAGTTGAAAAAGATGAAATAGATAAAAAAGTTGATAAAGCCTTATCTATGGTTTCATTAAGTGGATTTGAAACTAGAATGCCAGCTCAACTTTCAGGTGGACAACAACAAAGAGTAGCAGTTGCAAGAGCACTAGTGTTTGATCCAGCAGTTGTATTAATGGATGAACCTCTTGGAGCATTAGATAAAAATTTAAGAGAAAGCATGCAATATGAAATCAAACATATTCATGAAA
>JAPOJK010000084.1 GCA_029978465.1 Actinomycetota bacterium | reverse complement strand
AGTAATAAAAAAAATAAAAAAAGATTTAAAAATAAGTGAGTTTATTTATGAAGGGGAAAACTCAAATTGGCTATTGATTAGTTTAAAAGGCATATTAATTCAAATATTTACTGAAGAATCCAGAGAGTATTACAATATTGAAGATATATATTTTGATAGTGAAACCCTTTATCATTACGGATAAAAAAAATTTAGGGGCTGTAGCTCAGCTGGCAGAGCACCTGCATGGCATGCAGGGGGTCAGGGGTTCAAATCCCCTCAGCTCCACTTAATTAGATGAATTTTAAGTATTTAAAAACTTTACTCTTTGAAATAAAAGAACTGGCTTCTTCTCAACTACTAATTGTTATTATTCTTTTTGTTCAAGTTGGTATTGTTACTAGAGGTTTGGGTACTACAAGTTATGGTCAAGCTGTATTAGTTTTAGCACTAATTGCAATAATTTTTAGGACACTTCATGCTAGAAACAGTGATGTGACTTTGTTGATGTTAAAAAAATATGGAGAAAGCATGTTTACACTTTCTCTTATATACGACTTATTAATTGGTGTAGTTTGCTATTTGATTTGTTTATTATTATTTCAATCTGAACT
>JAPOJK010000083.1 GCA_029978465.1 Actinomycetota bacterium | reverse complement strand
AGCACAAGGTGCACAAGGAGCTCAAGGAGCTCATGGTTCAAGTGGAAGTAGTGGAACTTCTGGTTCAAGTGGAACAAGTGGAAGTAGTGGTACAAGTGGTGCTCAAGGTGCTCAAGGACATCAAGGAGCACAAGGTGCTCAAGGTGCAACAGGACATCAAGGTGCTCAAGGTGATACTGGAGCTCAAGGTGCGGCTGGTTCAAGTGGAAGTAGTGGAACTTCTGGTGTAGATGGTTCAAGTGGAAGTTCTGGAACAAGTGGTTCAAGTGGTTCAAGTGGAACAAGTGGAGCTCAAGGTGCTCAAGGACACCAAGGTGCTCAAGGTGCAACAGGTGCTCAAGGAGATGGTGGTTCAAGTGGTTCAAGTGGAACGAGTGGAAGTCAAGGTGCACAAGGTGCTCAAGGTGCACAAGGAGCTCATGGTTCAAGTGGAAGTAGTGGAACAAGTGGTGCACAAGGTGCTCAAGGTGCTCATGGTTCAAGCGGAAGTAGTGGAACGTCTGGTGTAGATGGTTCGAGTGGAAGTAGTGGTACAGCTGGTTCGAGTGGAAGTTCTGGAACAAGTGGTTCATCAGGTTCAAGTGGAACAAGTGGTGTATCT
>JAPOJK010000082.1 GCA_029978465.1 Actinomycetota bacterium | reverse complement strand
ACTTTGCGCGTTATTGCGCTGCCAACAAAAACTAATTTTCGAGGGATAACAGTTCGTGAAGTCGCATTGTTTAAAGGGGAATATGGCTGGGCAGAGTTCTCACCATTTCTTGAATACGATGATGAAGAAGGAGCATATTGGCTTGCAAGTGCAGTTGAGGCGGCAACGACCCCTAAACCGCAGCTTTTTCGCACTTCAATCGCGGTTAACGGAACAATTCCTGCAACCAACGATAAGAAAGTCGTTGATGATCTAGTCACCTCCTATCCGGGTGTAAAAACCTACAAAGTTAAGGTCGGCGATAACCTAAGCGAAGATATTGCCCGATTGGCAAGAATTCGTTCACTTGGTCGCAAAGTAAATATTCGTATCGACGTCAACGGCCTTTGGAGTGTTGAGCAAGCGCTTACCAATCTCTATGCCTTCTACGAAAATATTGGACCATTTGAATATGTAGAACAACCTTGTGCAACTCTGGATGAATTACGTGAACTCAAGAGCAAGATCCGTATTCCACTGAAAATCGCGGTCGATGAAGTAATCCGAAAGTCAGCAGATCCATTTGCGCTGGACTTACAAGGAGCGGCAGATATTGTGATGCTCAAGGTTCAACATTTGGGTGGAATCAAAAGAGCAC
>JAPOJK010000081.1 GCA_029978465.1 Actinomycetota bacterium | reverse complement strand
CATGCCAAATCTACTAACTCGTCCATAGGAAGGCTTTAGTCCTACTATTCCACAGAATGATGCAGGCTGCCTTATTGAGCCTCCAGTATCCGTCCCTATAGATGCACATGCAAGACCTGCAGCAACTGCAGATGCAGAGCCACCACTTGATCCTCCAGGAACTTTATTTAAGTCCCATGGGTTTAATGTAGAGCCATAGTAAGAGGTTTCAGTAGATGAACCCATTGCAAACTCATCCATATTATTTTTTCCAAGTAATAAGCAGCTAGTTTTTTTTAAACTTTCATATACTTTTGAATCATAATTTGATACATAATTCTCCAACATTTTTGAACCTGCTGTGCAAATCGAATCTTTAACAAGGAAAATATCTTTTAAAGCGATAGGAACACCAAAGAGAATATTGGAATCTAATATAGACTTGTTCAAATCAATCTCTTTATCAAGATTTTGAGCATGTGATAAAACCAGATCCTCAAAAACCTCTGTATAGGAATTTAACTTTTGATCTTTTAATTTTATTTTGGAAAGATATTCAGAAACTAATTCAGTTGGTTTAAAATCTTTTTTCTTATATCCTTTATTTATCTCTTCTATTGTTTTATACATTTTAAAAAACTATTCCTCATCAATTACTTTTTTAACTGTAAAAAAATTTCCATCCTTATTTTTAGCATTCATAAGAACTTCTTCATTTGATAATTTT
>JAPOJK010000080.1:484-717 GCA_029978465.1 Actinomycetota bacterium | reverse complement strand
GTAAGTACGGGATTTATTTAGAAGATCTTTTTATCAAACCAGAATTTCGCGGAGCCGGCTATGGGAAAGCACTCCTCAAGCATTTAGCGAAATTATGCATAGAGAATGGCTATGGGCGTTTACAGTGGTGGGTGCTTGATTGGAATAAACCAGCAATCGATTTCTATCTTTCGCTAGGAGCAGAAGCGATGGATGAGTGGACCGTATTTCGCGTAAGCGGGGACGCCTTACAA
>JAPOJK010000080.1:239-474 GCA_029978465.1 Actinomycetota bacterium | reverse complement strand
TGCTGAAAATTAAAATTCGCGGAAGTGCAAATCCCGTAATAGACTCCCCAAAGTTGTTATCGGGGTCGATGTAATTTCGAACCGGCGGTTAAAGTCCGCGACCCGCACACATCCAGTGGGCGGTTGACTCAGTGAAATTCTGAGACCGACGGTTAAAGTCCGGATGAGAGATAACACCGTTATTTCGCGCACCCTTATGTGCGCACCCCCGATGACGCCTATGCGTTGATTGATG
>JAPOJK010000080.1:0-229 GCA_029978465.1 Actinomycetota bacterium | reverse complement strand
CAAAGATGCAGATTCGCATCTTCAATCACTCTGCCTGCGCGCACTCGGAAAGAGCAGACCAAACCCCAATGTTGCAGCGGCAATCTTTAGCGCACAAGGTCAACTCATTGCAGATGGATTTCACGATCGCACAGTGTCGGTCGATCACGCAGAAGTTGTAGCTCTTAAGAAAGCAGGTTCTGCAGCACGTGGTGCAACGCTCTTTGTCTCACTCGAACCATGTGCGCAC
>JAPOJK010000007.1 GCA_029978465.1 Actinomycetota bacterium | reverse complement strand
ATCGGTGCGGGATTCATTACACATGTAGTAATTCGCCTGATTCAGGGCCGTGGCAAGGAGCTTCATCCTTTGCTACTTCTTGTTTCTGGTCTATTTGTAATCTACTTCCTATCCTCGCCGCTTAACGCTTGGCTTGGATAACAGTTTCAAGGAGAAAGGCCCTCGGGAAACCGGGGGCCTTTTCTTTACCAATTTATTGTAGGAATGCCTAGTTCAGTTAACTTTGAGTTGATCGCTGAAAATGGCCGCGATCCCAAAAATCCCCGATAAGCAGATAATGGACTTGGGTGTGCAGAAGTAATAACCATCTCCTCTTTAAAGTAGCCAGCTAACTGCGCTGCGTACCTTCCCCATAAAACTGCAACAACAGGTTGTTTTCCCAACACCGACGCGATTGTGTTGGTTATTTCCTCCCAACCCAATTTCGCATGTGCCATAGAGGAACCGATCTCGGTACTCAAGATTCGATTTAACAGCATGACCCCTTGATCAGCCCATTCCGATAAATCTCCACTACTTCGGGTGATGGCGCAATCGGATTTAAGTTCTTCGAAGATGTTGCGCAAAGAAGCAGGTAATGGAGAAACTGTTGAATCAACAGAAAATGCTAAACCGTGAGCATGGCCCTTTGTTGGATATGGATCCTGACCGATGATAACGACTCGTGTATGGGAAATCGGATGGCGCAAAGCTCTGAAGATGAGATCAAAGCTGGGTGCAATATCGCGATTGCGAAGAAATAGATCGATGCGATCGATCTCTGAACGTTGTGAAAGTAAAGCCTCTTGCCACTCTGGATGTAACTGATTAAACAGCTGCACGTGCAAAGTACCGACCAGATTCTGGCGTCACGGTAATTGAAGTTCCGAAAACGGCGGAGACATGTTCTGAGGTAATTACCTGATCGATAGGACCTGAAACCGCTATCACCCCATCTTTAATCAACAGCGCATGAGTTGTTCCGGCAGGAATTTCCTCAATGTGGTGTGTTACTAAAATCGTTGCAGGAGCGAGTGGATCGGCGGAGAAGTTAGCAAAGCGCTTGAGTAAATCTTCACGACCGCCAAGATCTAAACCAGCAGCGGGCTCATCCAATAAAAGCAGTTCGGGATCGGTCATTAATGCACGAGAGATTTGAACTCTTTTCTTTTCACCCTCGCTCAATGTTCCATACAGGCGATCACCTAGCTCGCGGACTCCAAAATTGGTGAGCAAGGCCATTGCGCGAGATTCATCCCATAAATCGTAAGCTTCATTCCAGCGACCTAAGATCGCATACGCTGCAGTTAAAACAACATCCTTAACTGTTTCATCAAAGGGAATGTCTTCGGCGATAACCGATCCACACAAGCCAATTCTCGTTCTCAATTCAAAGAGATCTACCTTGCCCATCTCTTTATCTAAAACAGTTACAACTCCATGGGTCGGGAAAATCTTTGTGGCAAGAATCTGAAGAAGGGTGGATTTTCCTGCCCCATTAGGACCTAAAACAACCCAGCGCTCCCCCTGGGATATCGAAAAATTGAGAGGTCCCAAAATAGTCCGATCGCCTCGTCGGACGGAGACATCTGTAAGAGTCAAAACAGAGCTACTCATAGATGCAAAAGATACTGGGTGGATCGATCAAAGGGTCGCAAACCTGACCTAAAGCAATAGTGATTCACGATAACCTTGCCTTCTTATGACACTTACAAGCGAAAAAAGCGAGCAGTTCAGCGGTCTCATCCTTCTTACAGGCGAGGACGCACCAGGGTTGGCCAATGCTTTATTCGAAACCTTGTCTCCCTTCGCAGTCTCAATTATCGATATCGATCAAATTATCATTAATAGCAGGTTGATCTTGACGGTTCATATCGCACTTAACCCAGCTCATCAAGGCGCAATCGAAGCCGACCTCGAGGCCATGGCCTCTGCTCACAATGTAGATATCGCTTCTGTATTTTCCTATTCACCAGCAATTACCGCCCGACCACAATTGAACAAGGTTTTGATAACTTCGACCAAAGTTCATCCACGCTACTTGGCAGCGGTAACTGCTTGCATAAAGGCTTTAGAGGGAAACATCGAGGACATCAATCGCAATGGAGTAGATCCAGTCGAGATCGTTCTTTATGTTTCTGGAGTTGATGCAACCGTCTTGACTAGCTCACTCCAGCAAATACCAGCTGAAGCCGGAACAACGATTGCAATTGGCTGAAAAATCTATGAGCACTCCTAAACGCCTAGTTCAATTTGATGTTGATTCAACCTTTATTCAGCAAGAGGCGATTGAATTATTGGCCGCTAAAGCTGGTGTGTTTGATCAGGTTTCAAAGGTAACTGAGTCTGCAATGCGTGGCGAACTGGATTTTGCCCAGAGTCTCATTGCGCGAGTTGCCTTATTAAAGGATCTGCCTGAATCTGTTATCGCAGAGGTTCAGCAGGAGATTGTTTTAACCGATGGAGCCGCTGAACTTGTTGAACAGTTGCATGCAAAAGGTCACTTCGTGTCTTTAGTATCAGGGGGCTTCATCAACATCATTAAGCCTCTGATTGATCAATTGAAGATTGATTTCTATAAAGCTAATACCCTTGAAATCGTAGATGGACGACTGACAGGTCGAGTAACAGGTGTCATCATCGATCGGGCCGCCAAAGCTGATGCGCTTCATGAGTTCGCAGAGAAATGTGAAGTGAAAATTGAGGACACCGTAGCAATTGGCGATGGAGCAAATGATTTAGACATGATGGCGGCGGCAGGAATCAGCATCGCATTCAATGCAAAGCCAATCGTTGCCGAGCAGGCTCAATTTGTGATCAATGAGCCTTCACTTCACGGTGTCGCACGCCTTATAAAACTCTAACTACAAACGGCAGGCGTGAATATCTGTTACGAGGATTCCGCGAGCACCTAGAGCCCATAGTTCATCCATTACGCGGTTGGTCTCTTTACGAAGAACCATTGCACGTACCGCCACCCAATCTGCCTTTTGCAAAGGTGAAATAGTCGGAGACTCAAGTCCTGGTGTGATCGCACATGCCTTTTCAACCAGATCCTTTGAAACATCGTAATCGAGTAAAACATAACGACGCGCAGTTACTACGCCTTGTAGTCGTCGAATCAGTACTTCAAGTCCGGCAGGAATCGCAACACCTGTTCGCTTAATAACGATCGCTTCGCTACTCAAAATTGGCTCACCAAATGTTTGCAGACCAGCTTGGCGCAAGGTATTTCCGGTACTAACAACATCGGCGATCATGTCAGCAACTCCAAGACGAACGCTGCTTTCAACTGCGCCATCCAAACGAACGATCTGGGCTTGGATATTTAAACCCTTCAGACTGTGTTGTACTAAACCTGGATACGCCGTGGCGATTCTCTTTCCAGCTAGATCACTAATCTTCCAATCCCTGCCTGTTGGTGCAGCAAAGCGAAAGGTTGATCCCCCGAAATCCAAGGAGAGTATCTCTTCAGCATCGGCTGCAGAATCGATCAGTAAGTCACGACCGGTAATTCCAGCCTCTAACTCGCCGGAACCTACATAGACAGCAATATCGCGTGGACGTAGGTAGTAAAACTCAACACCATTATCGGGATCAGCCAGAACTAAATCTCGACTATCTGTGCGCTGGCGATAGCCAGCCTCCTTCAAAATTGAAATTGAACTCTCAGCAAGGGAGCCCTTGTTTGGTACCGCTATTCGTAACATGATCGCCCCTTAGAGAAACTTATAGATATCGTTAAGTGTTAAACCGCGTGCAAGCATCAATGTTTGCAGATGGTAGAGAAGTTGACTGATCTCTTCAGCTAAATCTTCATCGCTTTCATGTTCAGCTGCCAGCCATACCTCGCCAGCTTCTTCGAGAATCTTTTTCCCGATTGCGTGAATCCCTGCATCCAACGCAGCAACTGTTCCAGATCCTTCAGGACGATCTATAGCCTTTTGGCTTAGCTCTGCCCACAATTCTTCAAAGGATTTCATGTGCAAAGTTTACTAGAGCGCACTCTTGCTCGTTGCGAATTCTCTAATGTCGACAACCATTTGGGCTGGATCAGCTGCGTTAAAAACAGCGCTTCCTACGACAAATGTGTCGGCACCGGCCGCCAGCGCGATTTCGATAGTTTGCATCGATACTCCACCATCGACCTGTAACCAGATATCTCTATCTCCAATTAATTCGCGGGTCCGTTTGACCTTATCCATCATATTTTCCATAAATTTCTGCCCACCAAAACCTGGTTCAACGGTCATTATGAGGAACATATCTACAAGATCAACGCAATCACGGTAATCCTCGATGCTTGTATTGGGTTTGATTCCCAGGCTAGAACGAGAACCTGCTGCACGAATATTCTTAATGTCGCCGGAATATTCTCAGTTGCCTCGGCGTGAATTGTGACTGAGGCACAACCGATCTCTGCGTATTGAACTGCGATCTGGTCAACATTTGCCACCATTAAGTGTGCATCCACAGGCAAAGATGAATCCTTGATGATCTTTGAAGCGGCTTCAAAATCAAAGGTGAAGTTCGGAACGAAAACATCATCCATAACATCCAAGTGAAGTAGATCCGATACGCCGGCGATACGATTGATTTCCTCATTAAGTCTTGAAAAATCCGCGTTCAGGATGCTCGGCGTTATACGAATCTCACGGCTCATGCTCGGATTTTACTCGGCAATCTTTTTAAAGAGGGCTAGATACATCGCATCTGTGCCGATTTTGTGCGTCCACAGAGACATCGCGCCAGCACGTTCAGAGTCCGCAAGGTTGTCAGGTAGAAATGGGGAGATTTCCATTTGCTGCATGGTCGGGAAACGCTTCTTGATATCGGCAACCTGGATCGATGTTTCTGCAAGATGTGGTGAACAGGTTGCATAACCCAAGACTCCTCCAGGAGCCAAAGCGTTAATACCGGACTCAATGAGTTCTCGCTGTAACTGGGTGAGCTCACGCAAATCCTGCAACGTTCTACGCCAACGAACTTCAGGTCGACGACGCAAAGCTCCTAATCCTGTACATGGTGCATCAATCAAGATGGCATCAAACTTCTCCGATTGATTGCCGATCTCTCGACCATCTCCCACTAGAACACGGTCCCCTTGCACAACTTGCTTAACTAACTCTGCACGCGGAACAGAGACTTCATTGGCGGTAAAACGAATCCCGCGTTCACGAGCGATACTGGACAACAAGGCAGCTTTTCCACCAGGTCCTGCACACATATCTAGCCAGGAATCTCCACCCGCTGCAGCTGCAAAAGCTGATGCAACTAGCTGCGAACCTTCATCCTGCACGCCGATCTTTCGAGCCTTGATTAACTCTAAAGCTCCTGGATTACCCTTCCAATGAGCACCGTATGGCGAGAATGTTGTTGGCTCTCCCCCGATATCGACTAAATCTTGTTGAGTAGAAAGACCTGGCCATGAAACTAGAGTTGGAACCGCCGCTTCATTGTTAATCGCTAAAGCCTTTTCAACCTCACCCCAATCCTTCAAAAGATCAAAGTAGGCAGAAACTATCCACTCAGGATGAGAGTATTGAATCGAAAATTTTTCTACCGGATCAGATATCTTATTCAGCGGAGCAAACCAATCTTCTTGGCTCTTACGTGTGACACTTCGTAAAAGCGCGTTAACAAAGCTCGCCTTTGACTCTCCCAAACGTTTACGTGCCACTTCAACGGTAGAAGCCACAGCGGCGTGATCAGGTACCCGCATCTCATGAAGTTGGTGAACACCCATTCGGCAAACATCAACTATTCCTGGATCAACCTCAGCCCATGGTCGATCGCTAATCTGTTGCAATACCCAATCATGTTTGCCTTGCATGCGGATAGTTCCGTACAAAAGCTCTGTTACAAAGGATCGATCCCGTTCTTCAAGCTTGCTCGCATTGAGCGCTTGAGGCAGAAGTAAGTTGGAGTATCCATTGTTTCGATTGACCTCAGTTAACAGATCAAAAGCCAGAAGACGAGAAGCTTCCGGTTTTGGAGATTTAAAGGTGTTTCTGCGTGGCTCAACCAAAAGACTCTCCACCATTTAAGCGAGCCCCACGTGCCCAATCAATGGCGGCCATCTCTTTCTTGCCTGCAGGAACAACCCTTAGTAACTCAATAGTCGTTCCATTTCCACACCCCACCAAGACACAGTTATTGATGACAGCGATGGTTGAAGGCGACAATGAATGAGCTTGCACCGAGATAGCCGCTGAGACTTTGAAAGGTTCAGAATTCCATAGACTCCACGCCCCAGGTTCATATGTATAAGCACGAATTGCGTTAACTACAGTTACAGAATCCTTCGTAAAATCTATGAAGGCATCTTGCTTTGAAATCTTTGGGGCAAATGATGGTGTTCCTGTTTGAGGAGTCGGTGATTTTTCCTGTGCAATCATCTCGAGAGCTAGGTCAACCGCTTCAACCCCGCGCTCAGCTAACACCTTGAGAAGTTCAAAACTTCTCCATTGCGGATCTATTCCAACTTCAATCTGAGAGAAAATAGGCCCGGTGTCCATTCCCTTATCGAGTTGAAACACGGTAACTCCTGTTTTTTCTGCGCCATCCAATAAGGCGTATTGAGCCGGTGCTGCACCTCGGTATTGTGGCAATAAAGAGAAATGAAGATTAAGGAAACCGTGTCGAGGAAGGTCCAGAACCGCCTGCGGCAAGAGGACTCCGTAACCGATGGTGATTACACAATCCAGATTATCGATAACACCATTGAGTTCTGTTGAGCTTGCAGGTTTAACCACCTCAATATTGTGTTGCTCTGCCCAATCCGCAACCGGGCTTTGTGTAAGTACGCGACCTCTTCCAGCAGGCTTATCGGGTTGAGTGATAACCAATTCAATGGTGTGTTTGCTGGAGTGCAACCATTCGAGGGTAGGAATCGCAACTTCAGGAGTAGCAGCTACTCCAAGACGCATTATGTATTCCGTCCGAAGATCGTGTGCGGTGAGTCCTTCACTTGAATGGTTTGCCCATTTTCAGAGGCTAGATTGAACCATTCCGATTCACGAATTTCCTTCATCGCTAACTTTCGGTTCTCAGCCGATAACTTATCTATAAAAAGAATGCCGTTGAGATGATCGGTTTCATGTTGAAGGGCGCGGGCCAGGAACTCAGTTCCCTCAACAACAACCGGTTCACCGTACATGTTGAAACCTTTTGCGACCGCTCTCATGGCTCTCGGAGTTTCGTATCGCAGCTCCGGAAAGGATAGACACCCTTCTTCGCCATCCTGCATCTCTTCACTTAGATCCAAAACGGGATTGATTAAATGTCCAAGTGCTTCATCTACATCCCACACGAAGACTCGTAGCGGGACACCAATTTGAGGCGCAGCCAAACCTGCGCCAGGTGCATCCAACATTGTGTCGGTCAGATCCTTAACCAAGACGCGAAGCTCTTTATCAAAATCGACAACTGGAGATGCAGGAGTAGTTAGTACTGGATCGCCAAAGAGGCGAATTTCCTGAATCGACATGCGTACAGTCTATCAATTACTCACAACGAATAAGGATTAATTCTTAAGGTCAGCAAATCCTTTTTTGAAATACTTCGCTTTCTCTGTAGTTCATGAAGTACTTTTCCAAGTTCTGGCCATTGATCATGAGAAACATGTAGCACGATCTTGGCTTGGGATTTGGGCAAAACTGTTGGTCCATAGATACGGGTACTGGAAGGGATTCGACCCTCCGCCAATGCTTTCTTCAAACCAGAAAGTATTTGAGGAGCTGTCAATGCATCCATCACCAAGACCGCCGAGGCTACATATGGAGGAAGTTGAAGCTCATCTCTTTCAGCAAGCTCTCGTTTGAGTAAAGGAGCAACATTCCATCGTGCAAGCGCTGCAACAATTGGATGAACTTCATCTAGTACAAGCAGGACTCGACCTTTCTCTTGAATTAAAGAAGCGGTTTCAAAGATTAACTCGCGCGCTCTTTCCTGCCCATTAATATCTGTATGAGAGAAAAAACGCATCCCATCCAAGATGACAACTGCAGCGTAACCACCTGGAATTTCTGGTTGAGCTCCAGGTGTAGCAAGAACAAGTGAAGGTTTTGACTCGACGGAGCCTTTAATTACCTCACCTGCAGAGATAACAACTGGATAGCCTGGAAATGCTCTGGAAATTTCTTCTGCCGCTCGATCAATTCCACGACCTGCGAGATATTGTTTATCTCTTCCGCAGAATCGACACTTCCATTGAGGATGTGAAGCTCCACAATGCACACATGTGGGAGCCATCGACTTAGAAGCAACAGCTAAACGGCCACCACAATCGCAATGCGCGACATTTCTGCAATGAGCGCACAAAAGAGCATTTCCATAACCTTTTCGTGGCGCTAGGAAGAGAACCGCACCATTGTTAAGGGCTTTTTTGATCTCTGAAAAAATTCGCCCGGGCAGCAACGCTCCCTCCGAAGGAGAAAAGGCCCGTGCTTCAACCTGGAAACGTTGACTAACAAACTTCATCTTCTTTTGATCGATTTCATAAGCAGAGTTAAGAGATGGGGAAAATCCGGTATAGATCAGCGAAACGCCTTCATTGTCAGAGCGCAATTTGGCAATAGTCGAAGTATTCCAACCAGGTGAGCGAACCTCACAATGATCGATTGAGGATTCTTTATAGATAATTACCGTGGCGAGGTTATTGACTGGAGCAAAAACTGCGCTGCGTGTACCAACAATTATCGATAATGGGAGCCGCTGAAGTTCCAGAAAATTTCGATATCGATCCTCACGGCTCAATGAGCTGGTTAAGGCGAAAACATTCTCAAAAGATGCCGACAAAACCCCGACTAACTGATCTACATCATGTTCATCAGGGGCAATGATCAATACTGAGCCATTTCTTTTGACTCCGTGTACCAGGTCAACCATTTGCCTGTGGGAAGGAAGATAAGGGGAAAAGGTATGAAAGATAGGAGATGCTGCAGATCTTTGAGTAGTTCGAGCCGCTTGAACAACAGGAAGGGATTTATCAACACTTGCTACTCGAGGTGGTATTGCTGAGCGAATCAGATCCCATGGGTTACAGCAATAAAGTTGAGCAGCATTTTCAATCAGGGTGAGTGTTGCCTCAGTGGCAACAGCATGCGGTGAGAGAACTTTGGAGATCGCCTTTAGCTCACCCGCTCGATCAGGATGGGCTACACGAGCGGTAATAATGCCTTCTGTTTCACGACCACCAAACGGCAATTGAACTCGGACGCCAATGAGTGCGCTATCGCTGAGCTTTTCCGGGACTATGTAGTCGTATAACTGATCGAGATGAAAAACACCTGAATCTACTCGAATCTTTGCAACCGGAAGAGATTGCGCTATTGGGCCAGAAGGAGCCGGAGCGACTTCAGCCTTTAATCGAAATAGACGAGGTGTTGCCACCGATTACTTAACTGCGTTTTGAAGCGCTGCAACTCGATCGGTGCGTTCCCATGCAAACTCAGGTAGCTCGCGTCCGAAGTGTCCGTATGCGCTTGTTAGTGAGTAAATTGGACGGAGAAGATCTAGATCTCTAATGATCGCCGCTGGACGAAGATCAAAGGTTGAAAGAACAGCTTCTTGAATCTTCGCAACCGGAATTGTCTCCGTACCAAAGGTTTCAACAAAAACTCCGACAGGTTGGGCCTTACCAATTGCGTAAGCAACCTGTACCTCACAACGACGGGCTAAACCTGCAGCTACAACATTCTTTGCTACCCAACGCATTGCATACGCTGCAGAACGATCCACCTTTGAAGGATCCTTTCCACTGAACGCTCCTCCGCCGTGGCGAGCCATGCCGCCATAGGTGTCAACGATAATTTTGCGACCGGTTAATCCCGCATCTCCCATTGGACCACCGATAACAAATCGTCCAGTTGGATTGATGAGAGTACGAAGCTCCTTCTTAGGTAAATCAATCTTTGAGATGATCGGATTAATTACATACTCAACAATTTCAGGGGTTAATTTCTTGGCAACATCTACATCTTCAGAGTGTTGACTTGAGATAACAACGGTGTCCAAAGCAATCGCTCGATCACCATCGTATTCAATCGTTACTTGAGTTTTGCCATCGGGACGAAGGTATGCCAGCTCTCCAGATTTTCTAACCTTAGTCAGTTGCTGAGCAAGAGCGTGTGCCAACCAAATTGGTAGTGGCATGAGCTCCTTTGTGTCATCACAAGCGTAACCAAACATCAAACCTTGATCTCCAGCACCTTGCAGATCCAATGGATCTACAGCGGAGGTAACTCGATGCTCGTATGCATCATCTACTCCCTGAGCAATATCCTGAGATTGTTGTCCGATAGAGATCGAAACACCACAACTATTTCCATCAAAGCCCTTATCGGATGAGTCATAGCCAATATTGAGAACAGTGTCACGAACAATTCCCATGACATCTGCGTAACCGTTAGTTGTAACTTCACCAGCAACATGAACCTGACCTGTTGTGATGAGTGTTTCAACCGCTACACGGCTTTTTGAATCCTGTGCGAGCAAAGAATCTAGTACCGCATCAGAGATTGCATCTGCGATCTTGTCTGGGTGACCTTCGGTTACAGATTCGGAGGTAAAGAGGCGCTTTGACATAGTTTTTAACCTAACTGCCGGATGGCTTGATCAAGAAGAGTATTACTGAGAGCGTCTTTGGAGACTTCCTTGACCGCTATATCCGCTTCATTGCGTATGAGAATGGTACCCATAGTTGTGTCCTGACCAAAGATTGCCCCGCCAGAAACATCATTTACATAGATCACATCTAACCCTTTAGCCTCTAGCTTTCTGCGAGCCTCTTGCAGATGGTCCTTAGTTTCAGCGGCAAACCCGACCAAGATCTGTGTGCTCTTGCGCGCAGCTATCTCGGCCAGCAGATCTGGGTTGGCCTCTAACTCAATGCTAGACAGTGATGCCTTTTTGATTTTCTCCTGTGCAACATGAGATGGGCGTGCATCAGCAACAGCTGCGCTCATGATCAAAATATTGCACTGATCAAAATGTGATTGCAGCGCGTTTTGCATCTGCGAGGTTGTCTCTACTTCAATTACATCAATACCTTTAAGGTCGGCAACATCGCAGTTTGCAGCAATCAATTGAACTTGTGCGCCACGATCTCTGGCCGCTTTAGCCAAAGCAATACCCTGCTTGCCGGAGGATCTATTTCCAATAAAACGAACAGGATCGATCGCCTCTCGTGTTCCTCCTGCGGTGATCAAAACCCTCTTACCTAGCAAATCTTGTTTATGTCCTGTCACTAGATCAAAGTTGGTAATAATCGCTTGAGTTTCAGGAAAACGACCTGGACCAATATCATCGCCAGTTAATCGGCCAACTTCGGGATCCATAACTGTAAAACCTCTGCTGCGTAGCGTTGCAACATTTGCAACGGTCGCTGGATCTAGCCACATAGATGGATGCATTGCCGGCACAATCATCTTGGGAGCATCTGAAGCAAGGACCAAATTGGTGAGCAAATCATCTGCTCGTCCCATCGCTAAGCGAGCTATCAGATCTGCTGTTGCGGGGGCGATGAGAAAGAAATCAGCACGTTCGGCTAATGCAATATGAGGAACTGTGTGAACACTCTCCCACACCTGAGTTGTGACGGGCCGACCAGAAAGTGCTTCCCACGTTGCAGCTCCTACAAAGTTTAAAGAAGCTGGAGTAGGGACAACAGTTATTACATATCCATGATCTTGAAGACGCCGCAATAATTCGCAGGATTTGTAGGCAGCGATTCCACCACCAACTCCGAGAATTACCTCACGGCCCTGGAGTGTCATTGAAAAAATTACGCTGTTGGCTCGAGATTTTCGATTGTAAGAAGACCCTCATTGATTTCGCGCAAAGCGATTGATAGTGGCTTCTCATGCACATGTGTCTCAACTAGTGGGCCAACATATTCAAGAAGACCTTCGCCTAGCTGTGAGTAGTAAGCATTGATCTGACGAGCGCGCTTTGCCGCATATAGAACGAGGCTGTACTTAGAACCGCTCTTGTCTAGAAGTTCATCAATTGGTGGATTCGTAATGCCATCCATGGTGTCCCCGCTTCTGTGATCAATCTTGTGGTGTTTAACTCTTAATTCTGGGCTAACTCTACCAGTCTCTGGACGACGCTCTCGACCTGGTCATTTACGAGAACAACATCAAAAAAGGCTGCTGCAGCTAGCTCTTCTTGGGCTAGTTCTAACCGTTGCGCCCTTCGTTCAGCCCCATCTGTTCCGCGTCCCTCAAGGCGAGAGACCAACTCCTCCCATGTAGGAGGTTCAAGAAACACCAAAAGTGATTGAGGAAGGTGGGCCTTTACCTGCTTTGCTCCAGCGATTTCAATCTCTAGTAAAACATTTCTACCCTGTCGCAACGCATCCTCAACCGGCCTTTGCGGTGTTCCATATCGATTACCTGCAAACTCAGCCCATTCCAAAAATTCATCATGAGCAATCATTCGGGAAAACTCCTCATCACTTACAAAGAAGTAATCTCGACCATCTACCTCATTGCTTCGAGGCTTTCGAGTTGTTGCACTAACACTGACCCAGAAATCTTGCGCACCACGTAGTTGTTTAGCCACTGTGCTCTTTCCGACACCACCTGGTCCCGACAGAACGATCAATCGACCCGGTCTAATTGCCATATCTGGTTTCATAAACTCTTGTCGTAGCTCATTGAGTTGATGACGACCTAAACCTTGTATACGACGGGTAGGAGAGATATTTAACCGCTCCATCAGCGCAACCGCTCTTACTTTGCCTACTCCGGAAAATGATTCTAGAAGTTCCTTTACCCGCATCTTTCCAACAGCATCATCTGTTTGAGCTAAAGCAAAAACAGAATCGATGGTTAGCTCTTGCGATTTAATCTGAGCCTTGACCTCTGCACGTCGCTTTCGAGAGGCGGCAGCTTTTGCTAAGGCAGCCTCGCGTTGTTGTGGTGTTAACTGCGGAGGCGTTCCCATGGGGTAAATCTAGTGGAGATTAAATTAGGAGTGAGCCAATTTCTTGAGCTCTTTCCTTCATCGCTTGTGCTCCCTTGGCCCAACTCTGGGTTATGGGGCGACCGATAACCACAAAGTTTGCTCCTGCTGCAATCGCATCCTCGGGAGTCATTGTGCGTTGCTGATCATCGCTTCCGACCATCTCGGCAGGGCGAACTCCAGGGGTAATGATCACCGCTGAGTTTCCGACCGCAGAGCGCACCGCTGCGATTTCAAGCGGGGAACACACAATCGCTGCTGCACCTGCAGAGGTTGCAACCTTGGCTAAAGAAACCGCTGAATTCAGCGCATTTGATGCAAAACCAACCTCCTGCACATCCTGCTCAGATAGTGAGGTAAGAATAGTTACGCCGGTAATCAAAGTGTTGGGCATCGCATCAACTGCAGCTTTGACCATTGCTTGACCACCTGAAGCATGTACCGTCAAAAACTTTGGAGCTAAGTGAGCAACCGCTTTTGCAGCCCCACTTACAGTATGCGGAATATCATGCAACTTTAAATCAAGAAAGATATCTGAATCGGTAACATCTTTTACCGCTTTGATTCCATCAGCGCCAAAGGTCAAAAAGAACTCTAACCCCAATTTGAATACGGAAATATGGTCTTGTGTTGCCTTGACCCATTCAATCGCCGTTGATAAATCAGGGGTATCAACCGCTAAAACAATTGGCGCTTTACTCATTTACTCTCCCTCATTCGGGCGATGCGCAAAACCCACCGCTTGCTTAAGGGAAGTAAAGCCACGATCAGTTAAAAGCTGCTTCAACTCATTTTGAATTGACATGATCGCAGTTGGGTTTCCAAAGCTTGCGGTACCGATTGAAACACCGCTTGCTCCCGCAAGGATCATTTCAAGTGCATCCTTTCCAGATGCAATGCCGCCCATTCCGAGAATTGGAATCTGTGGTAATGCTGCGTGAACCTGATAAACAGCACGAACCGCGATTGGACGGATCGCAGGTCCTGAAAGGCCACCCGTCTTTCCGCCTAAATGAGGTCTCATCGTGTCTACATTGATAACCATGCCTAATACGGTGTTAATCAAGGCAAGACCATCAGCACCTGCATCAACAACGCCCTTAGCAATCGACACTAGATCAGTTACATCAGGTGAGAGCTTGGCAATAATTGGAAGTTCTCCCCCGATTGTCCTGCGAACTCCATCAATAACTCTGCGAGATGCTTCTGGATCGCATGCAAAAACTAATCCTCTATTTTCAACATTTGGACAAGAGATATTGACTTCGATCGCACTAATTCCTGAAACAGATCGCAGTTTTCTCGCTAAAGTCGAGTACTCCTCAACGGTTTCACCTGCGATTGAAACAATAATGCGGGCCTTTTGTTCAACTAAATAAGGAACATCTTTTGCTAAGAAAGCATCTATCCCAGGGCCTTGCAGACCAATTGAGTTGAGCATGCCACTTGGCGTCTCTGCCATTCGAGGGGTAGGTCGTCCAGGTCGCATCTTAGACATAACTGATTTAGTGACAACTCCCCCCATTTCACGCAACGGGAAGAACTGCGCTAACTCTCTTCCAGAGCTTGCGCATCCGCTTGCTGTAAAAGTTGGTGCCGGAAACCAAGCGTTTCCAATAGTTGTAGAAAAATCTAGAGCGGTCATAGTTGCTGACCTACCTTGCTCCATTGAACCTTAGATCCATCCATAACTGGGCCATCGATACATGAGCGTAGGTTGGAGATACTTCCATCCTCGTTTTCAACTGGAAGAACACAGGTCATACATATTCCAATTCCACACGCCATTGATTCTTCAACTGCGCATTGATGTACAACATCGAATTGATCAGCGATGGTTGTAATCGCGGCAAGCATCGGCATTGGGCCACATGAGTAAATAACGGCGACATTTAAATCTCTAATGATCTCTGCAATCGGATCTGTCACGCGTCCGGCAACTCCCATAGAACCATCTTCGGTGTAGATACGCATCGAATTAACGGCTCGCTTGCCTTCCATTGGGGCGTAAATCTTTGAACCTGTACTTGCACCAAGCAACATGTCGACTCGACAGCCACGTGAGTTCAAGAGTTCAGCTAGACCAAATAGTGGAGCTGAACCGTAACCGCCGCCAACTAACAAGACTGGAACCGGCTCAGTTGGAATACCAAAAGCTGTTCCTAGTGGTGCGACCAGATCCAGAACAACACCTTCGCCTTGTGCGCACAACCATTTACTTCCTTGACCATGCGGAGCAACAATTAACTCCATCGTCCCGCCAACAGTTGTGCTGGTTGAGACTCGAGAAATTGCAAAAGCACGACGCAACACCATGCGAGATGAATCTCCACCTACGCTAATTGCAACAAAGTTTCCGGGCTTACACGTTGCTGCAACATCTCCGATATTGATGATGATTTGGTGGTATTGACCCACGCGTTTATTGCTGACGATAGGTGCCAGCAATTGTTTCGCGCTCTTGTTGATTTGAGTCATCTATGCAAGCCATTCCTGTAGAGAGTTGATACTAAGCGGGCTGGCCTGCAGGAAGCGAATTGCATCAACGGCGGCGCTAAATCCAGCGGTTGTCGTGATGCACGGGATAGATTTTTGCACCGCAGCTGTTCGAATTGCCCATCCATCGGCGCGAGTTCCACGGCCAACAGGTGTGTTAATCACAAGGTCAATTTCACCCGCGTTGATGATGTCGACGATAGTTTTTTCACCCATCTGTCCGGTTCCTTCGGAATGCTTGCGAACAGTTGTGCACTCAATACCTTTAGTTCGCAAAAATTCAGCGGTTCCATCTGTTGCCAAGATATGGAAACCTAACTCTGAAAAGCCAAGAGCCGGTTCAATTCCAGTCGCTTTATCTTTGTCGGCAAGTGAGATAAATACAGTTCCAGCTTTTGGAAGTGGTCCGAAGGCAGCAATCTGACTCTTTGCATAACTTTCGCCAAAGGTTGGAGAGATTCCCATTACCTCACCAGTCGAACGCATCTCGGGTCCTAGTACCGCATCGACTCCCCTGCCATCAGTTCTGCGGAAGCGATTCCAAGGAAGGACAGCTTCCTTAACTGAAACACCACGAGCTACGCCATCTCCTGTAGCTGGAAGAATGCCATCGCTGCGCAACTGTTTAATCGAGACACCAACTGAGATTCGAGCTGCGGCTTTAGCGAGCGGTACACCACTTGCTTTACTGACAAAGGGAACGGTGCGAGATGCACGTGGGTTTGCTTCTAAAACGTATAAGACGTTATCTGCGATTGCGAACTGAATATTGATTAATCCACGAACATCAACACCACGCGCGATTTTCTCTGTTGCTGAACGGATCTCATCTCTTTGCTCATCAGTTACAGTCATTGAAGGTAGAACACAGGCGCTGTCACCGCTGTGAATACCAGCCTCTTCAATGTGTTCCATAACTCCGCCAAGGAACAACTCTTCGCCATCAAATAATGCATCGACATCTATTTCGATTGCGTTATCCAAGAAACGATCCACTAAAACAGGATGATCAGGGGTTATATCTGTTGCTCGTGTAATGAATCCACCAAGAGCGGCATCGTCATAGACGATCTCCATTCCTCGGCCACCTAAAACAAAGGAAGGTCTAACCAATACTGGGTAGCCAATTTCATGTGCGATATTTGTCGCTTCCAGTTGCGAGGAGGCCATTCCAAATTGTGGTGCTCGCAAACCTTGTTCCGCCAAGATATTTCCAAAAGCACCACGTTCCTCCGCCAAGTTAATGGCTTCAGGTGAAGTCCCCAAAATGTTGACGCCGTTTGCCTTCAAACCAGCAGCCAACCCCAAAGGAGTTTGTCCTCCAAGTTGGGTAATAACACCAAGTACTGGACCTGCCTGAATTTCAGCATGAACAACTTCAAGAACATCTTCGAGGGTTAATGGTTCAAAGTAGAGACGATTACTTGTGTCGTAATCTGTCGACACGGTTTCTGGGTTGCAGTTGATCATGATCGTTTCATAACCTGCTTCACGCAATGTGAATGAGGCATGCACACAGGAATAATCAAACTCAATTCCTTGACCAATACGGTTTGGACCGCTTCCGAGAATGATTACCGCAGGTGTCGTACGTGGACGCACCTCTGTCTCTTCTTCAAAACTGGAATAATGGTATGGAGTGAATGCTTCAAACTCAGCCGCACAGGTATCAACGGTCTTGTAAACAGGTCGAATTCCAAGGTGATGACGGGCCTTGCGAATTTCATCCTCAGAAACACCTCTCAAGATAGCGATCTGACTATCTGAAAAGCCCTGTGTTTTTGCGGTGCGAAGTAGCTCTGCGGTGAGTTCACCTGGAAGAGCGATGATCGCCGCTTGTTGATTGATGAGTTCAATCTGACGTAAGTACCAGGGATCAATCTTGGTCGCATTAAAAACTTCATCGATTGAAGCTCCGGCCCACATCGCTTTCTGAACCTGTTGTAATCGATACTCAGTTGGTACACGCATGCTTTGCATTAACGCAGCACGCTCCGTTTCAGAGACGACCGGCCAGGTAAAGATCGCTTCCTTGCGTTCAAGTGATCTTAAAGCCTTCATAAGCGCCTCGGAGAATGAACGGCCAATAGCCATTGCTTCTCCAACGCTCTTCATCGTTGTCGTTAATCGTGGATCAGCATCAGCGAACTTCTCAAATGCAAAACGTGGCAGCTTTACAACAACATAATCCAAGGTTGGTTCAAAAGATGCTGGAGTTACTTGAGTGATGTCATTTTGGATCTCATCCAGGGTGTAGCCAATCGCCAACTTGGTCGCGATTTTCGCGATAGGAAAACCAGTTGCCTTCGAGGCCAGAGCACTAGAGCGTGAAACTCGAGGGTTCATTTCGATCACGATAATTCGGCCATTTTTTGGATTTACCGCAAATTGAATGTTGCAACCACCTGTATCCACGCCCACCTCGCGAATAATGTCCATCGATAAATCGCGCAGCTTTTGATACTCAACATCAGTCAAAGTCATCGCTGGTGCTACGGTGATCGAATCACCTGTGTGCACACCCATTGGGTCTAGGTTTTCAATCGAACATACGATCACAACATTGTCCTTGTTGTCTCGCATTACCTCGAGCTCATACTCTTTCCATCCAATAATTGATTCTTCAAGAAGAACCTCTGAGGTTGGACTGTGGCGCAATCCAGCTCCTGCAATCTGTCGCAGTTCAGCTTCGTCAAAGGCGATTCCAGAACCCAGGCCACCCATAGTAAAAGATGGACGAACCACTACTGGGTAATTCAATTCATCAACAGCTTCAAGAATCTCTTCCATGGTGTGACAAATACGAGACTTTGCTGACTCTCCGCCAACCTTTTCAACGATTGCACGAAAGAGTTCGCGGTTTTCGCCGCGGTTAATAGCATCAACATCGGCACCGATAAGTCGAACACCATACTTAGCAAGGGTGCCTCTTTGGTAAAGCCCGATTGCTGCATTAAGCGCTGTTTGACCACCGAGTGTTGCTAATACCGCATCTGGTTTTTCGTGGGCGATGATGCGTTCAATAATTTCGGGAGTAATCGGTTCAATGTAGGTTGCATCAGCAAACTCGGGATCGGTCATGATGGTTGCAGGGTTTGAGTTAACCAAAATTACTCGGATGCCCTCAGCTCGTAATACGCGGCATGCTTGAGTTCCTGAATAATCAAACTCGCAAGCCTGGCCAATTACGATCGGTCCGCTGCCAATAACTAAAACACTCTTAATCGATGTATCTAAAGGCATTAGGCACCAACCTTCTTTGACATCAAATCTACGAAGCGATCAAAGAGATAAGAAGCATCATGTGGTCCTGCGGCAGCTTCTGGGTGGTACTGAACCGAGAAAGCAGGTTTATCTAACAACGCTAAGCCCTCTACAACACCATCATTAAGACAGGTATGAGTTACTTCGCCACGTCCATAAACCGTTGAAAACTCTGTATCGGTCGGAGCTTTCACCGCAAAGCCATGATTATGAGCGGTGATTTCAACCTTTCCTGTGTTCTTATCCATCACCGGTTGATTGATACCGCGATGACCAAACTGCAGCTTGTAGGTTTCAAACCCTAATGCCCGTCCCAGAATCTGATGCCCAAAACAGATGCCAAAAATTGGAACCTCTGCCAACAGCAGTTCTCGTACAACTTCAATCACATCTGTCATCGTCGATGGATCGCCAGGACCATTTGAAAGAAAAACGCCGTCGGGATGAATAGACATGATTTGTTCAAAGGTCGAGTTGTACGGCATGACATGAACCTCTACCCCGCGCTCAGCAAGTGATCGAGGGGTTGCAGCCTTGATGCCCAGATCTAGCGCTGCGATGGTGAACTTCTTCTGACCGATTGCGGGGACAACATAGGTAGCAGGCGTCGATACATCTTTAACTAAAAATGCACCAGACATCGCTTCTGCTTTTCGAACTTCGACAACCATTTCTTCACGAGTTAGCTCAAGCCCTGAGAAAATTCCCACTCGCATTGCACCGCGATCGCGAAGATGTCGAGTGATCGCGCGAGTATCTACCCCCTGGATTCCAACAACACCTTGCGCAATTAACTCTTCCTCAAGATCATTTTGTGCTCGCCAGTTAGATGTAAGAGATGAAGGGTTACGTACAACAAAGCCAGCTACCCATATCTTTGAGGATTCATTATCAAAATCATTTACGCCTGTATTACCAATATGTGGAGCGGTCATGACGACTACTTGTTTGTGATACGAAGGATCGGTAAGTGTCTCTTGATACCCAGTCATTCCAGTTTGAAACACAGCTTCACCAAATGTTTTTCCTGTAGCAGCCCATGAAGAGCCTTCAAAGATTCTTCCATCATCTAGAACGAGATAAGCAGATGCCATTACTTACCTCCACCCTGTGAGATCTGGCCATTTATCAATGTTTGCGTGCCTTTGAATATTGTGTGCTCGACTACTCCAGGTAGTTCGTGGCCATGGTATGGAGTATTAGATGAGTTTGATAGAACTAAATCGCGGTCTACTCTCCACATTTTCGTTGGATTGATCACAACTAAGTTTGCAAAACTTCCCTTTTCAATCCTTTGCCCCTGATGCTCATATCCACCGATAGATGCGGGCTTATGGGACATGCGCTCTGCAACCTGCTGCCAGCTCATTAATCCTGAATTAACCATTGTCATTTGAACAATAGACAGCGCTGTTTCAAGTCCTAGCATTCCAAATGCAGCCTCTTGCCATTCGCACTCTTTAGCTTCTAGTGGATGTGGTGCGTGATCAGTTGCCACGATATCGATGGTTCCATCCGCCAACGCTTCACGTAGGGCATGCACATCTGATTCAGTCCGCAATGGAGGATTGACCTTAAAGATTGGGTCGTAAGAAGATGCTAAATCATCGGTCAGTAGAAGGTGATGCGGAGTTACCTCTGCAGTCACATTAATACCTCGAGCCTTTGCCCAACGAATAATCTCTACGCCGCCAGCGGTAGTTAGATGGCAGATGTGTAGTCGAGATTGAACATGGTCTGCGAGCAAAACATCTCTCGCAATAATTGCTTCTTCGGCAACTGCTGGCCATCCCTTCAAACCAAGACGGGCAGATACTTCGCCCTCATTCATCTGAGAACCAATTGTCATTCGGGGATCCTGCGCATGCTGTGCGATTACTCCCCCGAATTTCTTTATGTATTCAAGGGCTCTTCGCATGACGAGCGGATCGGAAACACAATTTCCATCATCACTGAAAACTCGAACTCGGGCTACTGAATCTGCCATTGCTCCAATTTCAGAAAGCGTTTCTCCTTTAAGGCCTTGCGTAACCGCACCAATAGGAAAAACATCTAGTAAGCCAGCCTCTTGTCCTAAGCGGTACACCTGTTCAACTACGCCAGCGGTATCTGCAACTGGAGATGTATTCGCCATTGCAGAAAGTGCGGTGAAGCCACCCTTTGCTCCCGCTTTACTTCCAGATAAAACAGTTTCGGCATCTTCTCTGCCTGGTTCGCGAAGATGGGTATGTAAATCCACCAACCCTGGTAAAACTACGCATCCCTTTGCATCAATGGTTGTTACAGATTCGCCTTTAAATGAAGCGGTAACATCAATGATTGATTCGCCTTGAATACAAATATCTGCAGTTTTCCCATCTGGTAACTGCGCACCCTTAATAACTAGATCAACAGTGCTCACTTAATTACCTCCAGCTTCTAGGGATCCACCGGTTAACAGCACATACAAGATCGCCATACGCACGCTGACGCCGTTAGTGACCTGTTCTGTAATCACAGAACGAGAGCTATCAGCCACTTCTGCCGAGATTTCTAGGCCGCGATTCATTGGACCTGGGTGCATCACGATTGCACCTGGTTTCATCGACTTCATCCGATCGGAGTTAAGTCCGAAGTATCTGGAGTATTCGCGAGCATTTGGAAAGTACATCTCAGTCATACGTTCTTGTTGGACTCTGAGCATCATCACAACATCCACAAAGGGAATTACCGAATCAAAATCATAGGAAACAGAAGCGGGCCAACTTTCAACCCCTACCGGCAACAGTGTTGGCGGTGCGACTAAAGTTACCTTTGCTCCCAGTTTGGCAAGTAGCAAGACATTTGAACGTGCAACACGTGAGTGCAAAACATCGCCGACGATTGCAACACTTAAACCTTCAAGATCGCTTTTTCCTAAACCTAAATGTTTGCGGATAGTGAAGGCATCCAACAGCGCCTGACTTGGATGCTCATGAGTACCATCTCCGGCGTTTACAACACTGCCGGACATCCACTGAGAATCTGCTAGTCGCTGAGCCGCACCTGATGCTGAGTGTCTAATAACAACGGCATCTGCACCCATAGCCTGCAGTGTCATGGCTGTGTCTTTGAGTGATTCACCCTTGCTCACACTTGAACCTTTGGCGGAAAAGTTAATTACATCTGCAGATAATCGCTTTGCAGCGGCTTCAAAAGAGATGCGTGTGCGAGTTGAATCCTCAGCAAAGAGATTAACAATTGTTCGTCCTCGTAGCGTTGGCAGTTTCTTTACTGCACCATCACTTACTCTTGCGAGTTCATTAGCGGTATCAAGAATAGAGATCGCTTCAATCTTAGAAAGATCTGCGATTGACAATAGGTGACGCATTAGTTCGCCTCCCCTTCGATGCTAACTTCATCTCGACCATCGATCTCGCTTAATAGAACGCGCACCGATTGAGATTTAGAGGTTGGAAGGTTTTTTCCAACAAAATCAGCCTTTATGGGAAGTTCTCGATGTCCACGATCAACAAGTGCCGCAAGCTGCACCGTTCGAGGGCGACCGATCTCGCCTAAAGCATCTAAGGCAGATCGAATTGTTCGACCTGAAAATAGGACATCATCAACCAGGATCACATCACGATTTTCAACTCCGCTGGGGGGAATCGTGGTTGGCATAATCGCTTTAGGGGCTCGCAACCTCAAATCATCACGGAATAAGGTGATGTCCAAGGTTCCGCAGGAGATTTCAACCCCTTCAATCTCAGAGATGATTGAAGCGATGCGCTGCGCCAGGTGTGCGCCTCGAGTTGGTATTCCTAAAAGAACAATGGAAGAGGCGCCTTGATTTTTCTCAAGGATCTCGTGGGAAATACGGGTTAAGGCACGTTTAATGTCGGGTGCAGACAGGGCTACGCTCATGTAAATCTCCTTTCCCACCTCTCAGGATGGGTCGTTAAAGGATGCAGGCGCGATACTAGCATCGAATCACCTCACCTGTGGATATCAAAAAACCCGGTGTGCCTTCCCATTTATGGTCGGAGTATGAACATTCAAATAGAGCTAAACACCCTCGCGCAGCGGATTCGCCAGATACGTGAGGCTCAAGGATTAACCCTTCAACAGGTTTCAGCACGCAGTAAGGGCAGAATTTCGGCGATCGCCCTTGGCTCCTATGAACGGGGAGATCGATCAATCAGCGCGAAAAAGATTCTCGAAATCGCCGAGATCTACGCCATCCCCGCCGGGGAGTTTTTCACACCGACACAACAAGGGTTAGAGGCAGGAAGGGTTGTAATTGATCTGCGCAAACTCACTATTTCCGAGGATCCTATTGGAAAACAATTATTGATTATTCTCAAGCGCATAGTCGAACAACGACGAGATTGGAATGGGGATGTTATTTCATTGAGAGCCGGAGATATCTCAAACCTGCAAATCTTTGCACACTTCTCTTCAGCAGAACTTTCTCAAGCTCTAGATAAATTCGCTCTGAGTAAGTTAGCTCCGACTCAATAGAGGACTAGATGGAGATAGTGTCTTTGATGCTTGCAATACGGCATAAAACACCGTGAATGTACTTTGATGAATCATCACTCGATAACTCTTTTGCCAGGATCAGCGCCTCATCAATCGCCACACTCATCGGAACATCAGTTGACCATAAAATCTCGTAGATTCCTAAGCGTAGAATATTGCGATCAACGGCAGGCAAGCGATCCATATCCCAGCCTTGCGCATAGGTCGTAATTAACTCATCTATCTTTCGGCGATTATCAGAAACCCCGTTAACCAGCTCTTTGGTGTACTCGCGAATCGGTCGTGCATCTGGACCTTCTGCTGGAATATCGCGGGAGACCAACGTTTCAACAAGGTTGGTGCCACGAATATCAGTCTCGTACAAAAGATCTAGCGCTTGTTTTCGCGCCTTGCTGCGTGCTGACACTAGTTAGCGCGACCCTGGTAAGACCCGTCGCGAGTATCTACTAGTACAACCTCATCCTGCTTGATGAAAAGTGGAACCTGGATTTCAATTCCTGTTTCAACGGTTGCTGGCTTGGTTCCACCAGATGAACGATCGCCCTGAATCCCAGGCTCTGTGTAAGTAATCTTGAGCGGAACTGATGCTGCTAATTCAATGTACAAAGGGTTGCCTTCATTTACAGCAACAATCGCTTCAGTGTTTTCCAACATGTAATTAGCGGCATCGCCAACAGTGGCTGCGCTGATAGTCATTTGGTCGTATGTCTTGGTATCCATGAAAACAAAATCATCACCCTCTTTGTAGAGGTACTGCATCTCTCGCTTTTCAAGAATAGCGACATCTACTTTGACACCGGCGTTGTAAGTCTTATCAACAACCTTGCCACTGAGAACAGATTTCAACTTAGTGCGCACAAATGCTGGACCCTTGCCAGGCTTAACATGTTGGAACTCAACTACTGTCCACAACTGGCCTTCAATATCCAGAGTCATTCCATTTTTTAGATCATTTGTTGTTGCCACAGCTAATCCACCCGCTCTTGTCGATAGTTTCTATATTTACGAAGGTCTAAGGATACCCGCTCGACGGGTGTGGTTTGTTACTTTGAAAGAAGGTTTGCCAGAGCAATGATGGCTAAAACATAGGAATTTGGCCCGAATCCTCCGATAGTTCCATTAGCCACACCTGAAATCACAGAGGTATGGCGGAACTCTTCGCGGCTTAAAGGGTTAGATAAATGGACTTCGATTAATGGAGATTTCACTAATTCAGCGGCATCGCGAATCGCATAGGAATAATGTGTGAAGGCTGCCGGATTAATGATCACTGGAAGTGTGTTATCAGCTGCTTCATGTAGCCAGCCAATGATCGTTGCTTCATCATCGCTTTGGCGAACATCTGCTTCAAAGCCATGCTTCGTCGCTGCGATATCGATCATCGATTTCAGTTCGGCGTAATTTAAATCGCCATAGATTGAAGAATCACGGATATCCAATCGAGAGAGATTAGGTCCATTGATAACCATTAACTTCATGAGGAGATTCTCTCATAAGCAGCATCTAGCTCGTCGGAGGTTAGGTCATCTAATCGTAGAGTTGAGCCAATGCCATCTAAGGCTACGAAACGAATTGTGTTTCCGCGGGCTTTTTTATCGAGCGACAAGAGCGGTGCCAGTTTTTGCCAGGCTGATCTTTCAAAAGTTGTTGGAAGTTCATATCGAGTCAAGAGATCTCGATGCATTTGTACAGTCTGTGCATCAATCAAAGTTCTGGCTGAAGCTAGCTCTGCAATGAAAACCATACCGATTGCAACAGCCTCACCATGGCGCATCTGATACTTGGAGTACTTTTCAATCGCATGCCCTAGCGTGTGCCCGTAATTGAGCGCTTCACGTGCAAAACTCTCTTTGAAATCAGCAGAGACCACAGTTGCCTTTACGGTAACGGCGCGAGTAATCAGATCAAGCACCGCAGCTTTATTGGATACAAGTGTTGTTGCATCGCACTGTGCCGCAACTGTCAGAATTTCAGGATCTGCAATAAATCCACACTTTATGACCTCAGCCATACCCGCTGAAATGTCACGCTGTGAAAGAGTCTCTAAAAATGAAGGATCGATGATTACCGATAATGGTGAGTGGAACGCGCCTATGAGGTTCTTTCCGTACTCTGAATTGATTCCGGTTTTTCCACCCACAGATGCATCAACCATGCCCGCCAACGATGTTGGAACGGCGATCCAATCAACGCCTCGCAGCCAAGTAGCCGCAGCAAAGCCAGCTAAATCGGTGATCGCTCCCCCACCGATTCCTACAATCAAATCAGAACGGGTAAAGCCAGCAGCTCCTAGCCAATTCCAAAGATTGAGCAATACACCGGAACTTTTTCCATCTTCTCCATCGGGAACTTCAAAAACATGCAGATCGCAATCAAGGCTCTTAAGAGCGGATAAATCCGGCGAAAACTCCACAGAGACGATAACGGCAACACGAGTACGGTTGTGAATCTTTTCAATGAGAACTGAACTCCAATCGCACCCGATTAGAACTTCGTAATAATGCTCTGCCGAAACTTTTACCGTGTTCATGCAAGGCTCTTTTCGATCTCAGAGGTGATCGCTTCAACACTCATGTCATCAACCTTAATACTCACATCAGCTAAAGCCTCATATATAGGACGACGCTTATCGCTAAGCGCCTGCCATTGTGCGCGAGGATTTCCCAGAAGCAAGGGGCGATCACGATTAAAGCCAACCCGAGGGGCCGCCGTTGCAAGTGATACATCCAAAAAGATAACTGTCGATTCCGATGAGTTGATCAGCTGTTGCGCTTGGTCGGAGATCGGCGCACCGCCTCCCAGACTTATAACAACATCATTTAGTGTTAAAACGTGTTTTAGGGTTTCTAATTCAACCGCTCGAAAATGTGGCTCGCCATCGACAACAAAGATGTCGGTGATCGCCTTACCTTCACGCTCTTCAATGAGCTGATCAGTGTCAATAAAATCAAGAGCCAGCACCTTTGCTAGCGCTGCACCAACTGTGCTTTTGCCAGATCCCGGTGCGCCTATCAGCACAACTCTTTTCATCAAGAAACTCTTACTTGAAGTTCAAGGAAGCGATGTAAGACTCAAAGTTGCGACGTGTTTCTGTCACTGAGTCGCCACCAAACTTTTCAAGCACAGCTTCAGCTAAAACAAGTGCAACCATTGCTTCTGCGACCACACCTGCAGCAGGTACTGCGCAAACATCTGATCGCTGATTAATCGCTTTAGCCGCCTCTCCCGTTGATACATCAATGGTGTCTAGCGCTTTAGGAACGGTAGAGATCGGCTTCATTGCAGCTCTTACGCGCAAGATCTCGCCATTAGACATTCCGCCTTCAGTTCCACCAGCTCTATCTGTACGACGAACAATCTTTCCTGAAGAGTTCTTTTCAATCTCATCATGTGCGACAGAACCTCTGCGGGTTGCTGTTTGGAAACCATCTCCGATTTCAACACCCTTAATCGCCTGAATTCCCATAACCGCACCGGCTAACTTTGAATCCAAACGTCGATCCCAATGAACATGTGAGCCCAGTCCAGGCGGCATATTAAATGCGAGTACCTCGACAACACCACCGAGGGTGTCTCCATCGCGATGTGCCCTTTCAATTTCAGCGATCATCGATTGGCTAGTCAAAGAATCGGCGCAACGAACAGGATCGGCATCTATCTGCTTCATATCACCTGCTGCTGGAAGAGCTGTGTCTTCAGGAACACGAACTGAACCAATTGAAAGTACATGACTCAAAATAGTTATGCCAACGCTTTGCTCAAGGAAGTTTCGTGCCACCGCACCGAGTGCAACTCGAGCGGCGGTTTCGCGAGCACTTGCTCTTTCAAGAATTGGACGAGCATCATCAAAATCATATTTCTGCATACCTACAAGATCTGCATGTCCTGGACGCGGACGGGTTAAAGGTGCATTTCGTCCAAGATCCTTAATCTCATCCTCAGGGACAGGATCGGCGGACATAACTTTTTCCCACTTAGGCCACTCAGAGTTACCCACTTGAATCGCTATGGGACCACCTTGAGTTAAGCCCAAACGAACTCCACCTAAAATTGTTACCTTGTCAGCTTCAAAGTTTTGACGTGCTCCACGACCTACGCCTAAACGGCGACGTTCAAGATGGTAATCAATATCAGCGGTAGTCACCTTCACTGAGGCGGGAATACCTTCAACGATCGCACTCAGTGCCTGACCATGTGACTCACCAGCTGTTAACCAACGCATG
>JAPOJK010000079.1 GCA_029978465.1 Actinomycetota bacterium | reverse complement strand
AGCACCTTGAGCTCCTTGATGTCCTTGAGCACCTTGAGCACCAGTAGCACCTTGAGCTCCTTGATGTCCTTGAGCACCTTGTGCACCACTCGTTCCACTTGAACCACTACTTCCACTTGAACCATGAGCACCTTGAGCACCTTGTGCACCCTGAGCACCTGTCGCACCTTGAGCTCCTTGTGAACCAGTAGCACCTTGAGCACCTTGAGCACCACTTGTACCACTTGAACCACTCGAACCATGAGCTCCTTGAGCTCCTTGTGCACCTTGAGCACCTTGTGCCCCACTACTTCCACTTGAACCACCAGCTCCTTGAGCTCCTTGGGCTCCTTGTGCACCACTTGTTCCACTTGAACCACTCGAACCATGAGCTCCTTGAGCTCCTTGTGCACCTTGAGCACCCTGGGCTCCTTGAGCACCACTTGTTCCACTACTTCCACTTGAACCATGAGCTCCTTGAGCTCCTTGAGCACCTTGTGCACCTGTTGCACCTTGAGCACCTTGACTTCCTGTCGCACCTTGAGCACCTTGTGCACCACTTGTTCCACTACTTCCACTTGAACCATGAGCTCCTTGAGCTCCTTGAGCACCTGTTGCACCTTGTGCTCCTTGACTACCTGTAGCTCCTTGAGCTCCTTGACTTCCTGTAGCACCTTGAGCACCTTGAGCACCACTTGTACCTGAAGAACCACTACTTCCACTCGAACCATGAGCTCCTTGAGCTCCTTGTGCACC
>JAPOJK010000078.1 GCA_029978465.1 Actinomycetota bacterium | reverse complement strand
GTGCCGGTGTAATGGGTGAAGCCCTTATTGCCGCTTTGATTTCATCAGGTGTTAACTCAAATCGCATCACAATCTCTGAAAAACGAGAAGAGCGAGCACATGAGCTGATCGCAAGGTATTCAATCAATGAAGCTCCACTGGCGACCAATGTTGCACATGCAGATGCGCTGCTATTGGTTGTTAAGCCACAAGATATGGCATCGGTTCTAGAAGAGATTAAGACAACAATCAATCCAAGCGCGGTCGTCATAACCTTTGCTGCTGGAAAGACAATCTCATTTATTAGCAACGGTCTTGGAACCAGCAACCCCGTTGTTCGCGTCATGCCAAATACACCAACTTTGGTGGGTGAAGGTATGGCTGCAGCATCAATGGGTGCAGGTGTAACTCCTGCTCAGCGCGACTTTGTTCTTGGTTTCCTTGGTGCAACTGGCAAGGTGATCGAAGTTAAAGAGGAGCTGCAGGATGCAGTCACCGCAACAAGTGGCTCGGGTCCCGCTTACTTCTTTGCATTTGTTGAGGCGATGATTACTGGTGCAAAAGAGCTTGGTTTATCAGAACAGGATGCAACCACGTTGACAATTCAAACTATTGTTGGCGCGGCAAAGTTATTGGATGAGTCAGGCAAGAGCGCAACAACTTTGCGTGAAAATGTAACTAGTCCCAACGGAACAACCGCTGCAGCTTTAGCATCTTTCGGTAATGACAACATGAATGAAATGGTTGCCAAAGCGATGAAGGCTGCCCGCAATCGTTCGCAGGAATTAGCGTGAAACGCTTACTTTCCTTTGCTGTAATTGCTTCACTATTGATTACCCCTACAGCGCAAGCTGCCCCAAAAAAAATAGCCGTAAAGCCCATGCAGTTGGTTACAACGGTGGGAACTCCTGATGAGGTCAGCGGGGTGGTTGCTTCAGGTAAATCACTAATAGTCTTTGGAAGCAAAGCAAGTAAAGCGTATGCACGTGCGATTGA
>JAPOJK010000077.1 GCA_029978465.1 Actinomycetota bacterium | reverse complement strand
GAGTCACTACATGGCAAAGAAATCTGCAGCCAAAATCAAAATGGAAGCCGCTGAAGTTAAGCGCGCCGCAGCTGCACGCCGCGAAGAAAAGCGATCCCAAAAACTTAGCGCACAGTCACAATGCGCTGTCACAAATGGAGAAGTAGATCTGGAGTATTACGCATCAGTTGATGGCGAGTGGGTAGAACTTGGCCTAGCAGCACCTGCCCGCCGTGCGCTTATAGATGATGGTTTGTTCAAACTCTCTGATCTGCGAAAGACATCACTGGCCGCAATTAAAGATTTACATGGCATGGGGCCTAATGCGATCCGCATTTTAATTAGCGAGATGAAAAAGGCTGATCTCTCCTTTAGAAAGTAGTGCTTTGTGCAAGAAGTTTGCATGTACATCTGAGAACACGCAAATGGTTCGCAACTTTTCATTTTATTCTCTTTGTGATTGAGTATGCCCTGTTCACGAGTCCTACGTATTAGCCCCGGCTTAGTAGGCGGCAACCCTCCAACGCGGTGGGGTGCTCCGGGTGACGAACTGGTCAGGAAACTGACAAGCGCGGTATCTATTACTTAGTAAATGATTTCTAACTAATTGACTACCTTCGTTTGCAGATTAATGACACCTACTGCGATGGAGAGAAAACAATGTCAAATAACTGGTCCTTTGAAACTCTGCAAATTCATGCAGGGCAAACACCTGATCCAACTACTGGTGCTCGCGCATTGCCGTTGTACCAAACAACTGCCTATCAATTCCGCGATACTAAGCACGCTGCTGATCTATTTTCACTAGCTGAGCTGGGAAATATCTACACACGAATCATGAATCCAACTCAAGATGCAGTTGAACAACGAATCGCTGCTCTCGAAGGTGGTGTGGCCGCTCTACTACTTGCTTCAGGCTCTGCTGCAACTACTTTTGCGGTACTCAACGTCGCCGAAGCTGGCGATCACATTGTGTCTAGCCCAAGCCTTTACGGTGGAACCTACAACTTGTTCCACTACACACTTCCAAAATTTGGTATTGAAGTTACATTTGTTGAAGATCCAAGTGATCCTGAAAGCTGGCGCAAAGCTGTTAAGCCAAATACAAAGGCGTTTTTTGGCGAAACAATTGCGAACCCAAAGAACGAGATCTTGGATATCAAGACTGTCGCAGATATCGCCCATGAAGCAGGTGTCCCTCTTATCG
>JAPOJK010000076.1 GCA_029978465.1 Actinomycetota bacterium | reverse complement strand
AAATTAAGTCTTAGAAGTCCATATCTCCACCAGCGCCAGCAGGCATTGCTGGAGTCTTCTCTGGCTTATCTGCAATAACCGCTTCTGTTGTAATAAACAGAGCTGCGATTGATGCAGCGTTTTGTAATGCAGAACGTGTCACCTTAGCTGGATCGATAATTCCAGATTTGATCATGTCTACATATTCACCAGTTGCAGCGTTGAGACCTTGTCCTGCTGGAAGGTGACGTACCTTCTCAACAACAACTCCACCTTCAAGTCCTGCATTTACTGCGATCTGCTTGATTGGAGCTTCGATTGCATATTCAACAATCTTGGCACCGGTTGCTTCATCGCCAGTTAATCCTGTTAGACGCTTGAACACTGCAGCGCCTGCTTGTAGAAGTGCAACGCCACCACCGGCAACGATTCCTTCTTCTACCGCAGCCTTTGCATTGCGAACAGCATCTTCAATACGGTGCTTACGCTCCTTGAGTTCTACCTCAGTTGCAGCACCCGCCTTGATAACAGCTACGCCACCAGCAAGCTTTGCAAGACGCTCTTGCAACTTCTCGCGGTCGTAATCTGAATCAGATGACTCGATCTCGTTACGGATCTGCTGTACGCGACCCTTGATCTGTGCGTCATCTCCAGCACCTTCAACGATTGTTGTCTCTTCCTTGCTGATAACAACCTTGCGAGCCTTACCTAGTAGATCAAGTTCTGCTGCATCGAGACGAAGTCCAACTTCCTCTGAAATAACAGTTGCACCGGTAAGGATTGCAATGTCCTGAAGCATCGCCTTACGACGATCTCCAAAGCCAGGTGCCTTAACAGCTGCTGAACGGAATGTTCCGCGAATCTTGTTTACGACCAAAGTTGCGAGCGCTTCGCCCTCAACATCTTCAGCGATGATCAATAGTGGCTTACCTGATTGCATAACCTTCTCTAGTACTGGAACTAGATCCTTGATATTTGCAATCTTTGAGTTTGCGATCAAAACATACGCATCCTCTAGAACAACTTCCATACGATCCTGATCGGTTACAAAGTATGGAGAGATGTAACCCTTGTCGAAGCGCATACCTTCGGTGAGCTCTAGCTCAAGACCAAATGTATTTGACTCTTCAACTGTGATTACGCCTTCTTTTCCAACCTTGTCCATCGCTTCAGCGATCATCTCGCCGATAGTTGCATCTGCTGCAGAGATAGATGCGGTTGCTGCGATCTGCTCCTTTGAGTCAACAGACTTAGCCATTGAGAGAAGCTCTGCAACGATTTCAGCGACAGCCTTTTCAATTCCGCGCTTGAGCGCCATTTGGTTTGATCCCGCAGCAACGTTACGTA
>JAPOJK010000075.1 GCA_029978465.1 Actinomycetota bacterium | reverse complement strand
CTCGCTCCAGGATGCGTACATACGTGTTTCAGCAATATCTGATCCATTGATCACCGTTCCCGATGAGCCACTGGCCATTAATGCTCGTGCCAAGAAGACATCATCAATTACCGCATGCTTAACGGATTGGTATCCACCAACGGAATTCAAGGCAGAACGTCTTACAACAAAGAACTGACCATTTGCTACCGCCATTGATTTCATACGCGCACCTTCGGCAAAGCGAAGCGGCACAGTTGTAAGCCAAGACCATTGCAGCAGCGGTTGGATCAAACGCTCAGCAAAACTCTGCGCGATCTGACGAGGATACGGTGAGACAAAATCCAAGCGAGCACCATGCATCAGCGTTACCGCTTTGTTAATCGCATCATTTGTTAATCGCACATCTGCATCAATTGAAACTAAAACCTCTTCATTGCTCGCTTCAAATAATTGCTGCAGGGCCCAGGTCTTTCCGATCCAACCATCAGCCAACGGCGCACCTTTGATTACGGTAAATCGTGCGTCACCTTCGGTAAATCGCTGCAATAGTTCAAAGGTTGAATCCTCAGAGTTGTCATCCAAGAGATAAAAGTGAAAATGACCATCTTGTGCCGAAAGGGTGGCAACTATCCCTTCAACATTCTCTGCCTCATTACGCATCGGAACAACGACTCCGACAGAACCCTGTAGCTCAGAAATAGCTTTGGGCGTGCGGATTTGCACAAAGTTAACAGCCGCGATTGTCAGCAATATAAGAGGAAGCAGGAAGAAGAGAATCATCAAGGCTTTACGGTCTTCCGACCCATCGATTAAAGAAGTACGGAGTTAAGAGGACACCAAGGATTGCTCCAGAAAACAGTGCGATACCTGGGCGACCAAAGAAGAAGAGATTTCCGACAACCCCTGAAAACCAGGTCCAGAACAACATGACATCAGCTGCGATCAGTGATCCACCCACCTTGCGGCGATCACGTGGAGTTGAAAAGTGCAGAATCGTCATCAGCGCTATTGATGACAACAACCAACCAAATGCATTAGACAATGGAATCTCAGGCTGGAAAGGAACATGTGCCCCTTTAACAACCCATGTCCAACGACCAGCTGAAACCATAAGTGGATCTAAGAAAAGATCCCATGCGGTCATAAGCAAGGCTCCATACAAGAACACCCATGACTTACCAATTCTGCGAGCTGCAACTAAACATGGATGAGCGATCATCACCCACGCAAATGGCACCACTAACGGAACGCTCAATAACTTTGGTCCCAATGTTGATGAGTATGTGTACTCACCAAATGGCCAGCTAGTAGTTACACCTATTTGTTCAATCACAAATCCAAAGACAAGAGTTATGCCCAACAAGCTCCACCCGTAACGCGCACCAAAGGCTGCAATTCCATGAAGGAACATTGCAAGTGCTGCTAGATAAACAGATGTAATCGTGATGACCTGCAGGGCTGTGCCATCTACTAATGGATATGCGATCTGCATCAAAATTGCTACGCCAAGTGCAACACCCATTACTTTGATCAGGAGGGGAGATGCGCCACCTCTAGCCCGACGACGGGGTGTGTAATGGCGAATGGACATAGGTCAAGTCTGCCTTATTCCATTTATATAAGACAGTTACTGCAAAGATCCGCGTACGTCACGCACAGCAAATCGAGCGAAAAGCTCCTCTGAATACCAGTTATAGGCCGATGTATCTGCAATCGCCTTTTGATGCGCAGCACCCTTATACGCAAACTCGCGAATCGCAGCCGCAGACTCCCACAGCGAAAAAGTCCCCTGAAGCCCAATAGGTGCTTCACCAATTCCAATAGCTGCAACCAAGCCCGGCGCAGACTTTAATGAAACAGTTACAGGCGGAACCGAACTCCAAAATCTAAAGTTCTGACTCCACTTAATACGCGCACGAGTAATTGCCGCAACCTGACCATCCCAGTCTTTCACTGATGCAACAAATGGTTCTTTACCCGCCCATTTACCATGTGATG
>JAPOJK010000074.1 GCA_029978465.1 Actinomycetota bacterium | reverse complement strand
GAAGCCTTAAATCGATCGATGTCTACAACATCAATTCCAATTCCATCGATCATTGTAAAAGTCTAGTGCAACTGGCTTTTAGAGGGAACATACCTATCGATAGCAATCACGGCCACAAGTAAAGCGCTTCCAATAAAAAGCCCGCCTAAAAGATCGCTAAACCAATGGGTATGGCGAATTAATGAAACTGTACAAACCGTCAAAGAAATCAAAGCTACCCCTGCACTTGCAAGACGGCCCTGGTAACGATCTACCTTTGCATACCTGTAAATCAAATACGCAAGTATTCCCCACGATAAAACCGCGTTAGAAGCATGTCCACTCGGATATGACATACCGCCGGCGTGCAATAGATCAAATCCATCACGAGGTTTAGTGCGACCCAAGAATAATTTGAAAGTTCCAACGACAAGATTGAGCGAAAGTAATGAAACCATCGCTAAATTAAGTGGTCGCCAGGTTTTAAACTTGTATGCAATAAAAGATGCAGCAATTAGCAACACAGCTGCTGTTAATCCACGCAAACCTAAATCATCTAGTCGCCTTAAGAGAAAACCTGCGAAGCCTTCAAATTGTGGTTTTGGTTGGCTGTTGATCTCTTTGTCATATGACACCAATGGACCATTTGTAAGAACCTGTTGAGTTACTACTAAGAACCCAAAAAATAGTAGCAAGGACCAGCGAAGTGCTCGGTCCATCTGACGTCGACGGGTTTGTGCAGTTGTGCGCATTATTCAACCGTTACAGATTTAGCCAAATTTCTAGGCTGATCAACATCATTGCCGCGTACAACCGCCATCTCGTAAGCAAATACCTGCAATGGAACCGTTGCAAGCACCGGCTGGAACAAAGCGGGAGCGATTGGAATCCGAATAACATGCTCGGCACCTTCAACATGGGCGCCTTCTTCAGCAATAACAATTACTCGAGCACCACGAGCTTTTACCTCTTGAATATTGCTCAACATCTTTTCATCTAATGCATGTTCATGGCCTGCAGGCAAGATCGCAATGACAGGAGTTCCTTGGTCAATCAATGCGATTGGACCGTGCTTGAGCTCTCCCCCAGCAAATCCTTCAGCATGAATGTAGGCAAGCTCTTTTAGTTTTAATGCACCCTCTAGCGCAACTGGGTAACCAATGTTTCTACCCAAGAACAAAACAGTGTTGTTCTGTGCAAATGTGCGAGTTAACTCGCGAAGGGGTTCCACAGTTTCAAGAATCTGTTCAATCTTTCCAGGAAGCTCCAATAGCTCCTTGTAAAGATCACGCACCTCTGAATCCTTAAGTGAGCCATTAACCTGACCAAGGTGTAATCCAATGAGGTACACCGCGATGATCTGCGTTAATAAAGCCTTTGTTGATGCAACTGCGATTTCAGGACCAGCATGGGTGTACAACACCGCATCTGATTCGCGAGGAATCGTTGAGCTATTGGTATTGCAAATCGCTAACACTCTTCCCCCAGCAGCTTTTGCATGACGAACAGCCATCAAGGTGTCCATAGTTTCACCAGATTGCGAAATCGCAATAATTAAAGTGCTTGGGTCAATGATTGGATCGCGATATCTAAACTCGCTAGCAATCTCAACATCGACAGGAATCTTTGCCCATTTTTCAATCGCATACTTTGCAACCATTCCTGCGTGATAGGCGGTTCCACATGCGATCACTGTGATCTTCTTCAGTGAACGAATCTCATCTGCGCTCATGCGAAGTTCATCTAACAGGATTTGGTTGTTGTCGCTTAAGCGGCCAATCAAAGTATCAGCTACCGCTTTTGGCTGTTCAAAGATCTCTTTCAACATGAAGTGAGCAAAGCCGCCCTTTTGTGCAGCGCTGGCATCCCAAGAGATCTCGTACTGCTTGGGTGTTACTGGCTTGCCATCAAGATCGATGATTTCAACTGATGTAGGTGTCATTGTGACAACCTCATCCTGGCCCAGTTCAATCGCCTGCTTTGTAAATTCAATAAAGGCTGCAACATCTGAGGCCA
>JAPOJK010000073.1 GCA_029978465.1 Actinomycetota bacterium | reverse complement strand
TAGGTCACCCTTACCTTCGATTGAAAATGCCGCAACTGGCTTTCCAGTCTTTGCAATTCCATCTGCAACTAGTTGTGTCCACTTTGGTTCGATACCAATAACAACAACCGCTGCAACGTTAGCGTTAACGCCAGTTCCAATAAGTGTGTCAAAAGTTAGTTGTAGATCTTCACCAAATTGCAGGCGACCAAATGCGTGAGGTAGTGCCATTGTTCCCGGGATAACCTTTGCAACAGCTTCTGCAGCTGCATTGGAAAGATCATCAAGAGGCAAAATAATTACGTGATTGCGGATACCCATAGCGCCGTTTTCGCGGCGGTACCCCATTAAGCGCGGCTTGCTTCCCATCGATAACTCCTCATGTTGTGTGTGTGAATGTAATCGCCCTTTTTGATGGCAGCTGATGCAAGTCCGACTTTGATGCCGTACTTAATGATTGCGTCGCCCTCAGCAAGATCTGTGAGCGCAAATTTGTGTCCTAGTGGAATCGCGTGGTTAAGCACCGCGGTGCCCTCGGTTCCTTCCTTCACGGAACGACCGTGAAGAGTTCCTGGTTGCAGATCTTCCATCGCAACAGCAACGTTGTCGCCATCGTGGTGGAGCAGATACTGCGGTGGAGTTATTGCCATATCTACACAAGCCTCTCTTCGCATATAAATGGGTAGTGGTCTGACCTCTTGCGGGAGTCTAGGACAGTTGAGCGTGTTTCGTCTACCCCCCTGCCCAAATTTCTTGAAGTGGTCTAACCTGTTGCCATGAAATCAGAGCTTCGGTACGGGATTATCGGCGCGGGCAGCATGGGCCGCGAGCACATTGAGAACATCAAGGTCATGGGCGGAGCGACGGTCACAGCGATCAGCGACCCTCATACGCCATCCCAGGAAGCCGCCCTTGCGATGGCTCCAGGTGCCACAGTTTTCACCGATCATCGCGCTCTACTGGAGTCAGGTTTGGTTGATGCGGTTGTTATCGCAACCCCTAATGACACACATGCCGCGGTTTTAAAGGATGCGCTTGAAAGTGATCTAGCGGTCTTTGTTGAAAAGCCACTTGCTACAACTGTTGAAGATTTGAAATCAATCCTTGCGTGGGATGAAAAGCGAAGCGCGATGACATGGATGGGTCTTGAGTACCGCTTCATGCCACCAGTTGCTGAAGCAATCGCTCGTGCCAAAGAAGGCGAAGCGGGAAAGATTCATCAGGTTTCAATCCGCGAACACCGCGAACCCTTTTACCCAAAGGTTGATAACTGGAATCGTTTTGCAGAGCGCACCGGTGGAACCCTTGTTGAGAAGTGTTGCCACTACTTCAACTTAATGGACATTGTTGTTGGTGAACAACCAGTTCGAGTTTTTGCATCAGGTGGTCAATCGGTTAATCACTTAGATGAAAAGTACGATGGCAAGCAAGCAGATATGTTGGATAACGCATATGTTGTTCTTGAGTATGCAAACGGTGCACGTGGAATGTTGGATCTGTGCATGTTTGGCGAGGGTTCATTTGATAAAGAGATTTTGACGATTGTTGGCGATGAAGGAAAGATCGAATCATTCCTGCCATCACAGGTACTACGTGCTTCACGTCGTGACTCAATTGGAAAACTTTCAGGCTGGAAGACAGGTGCAGCACGTACTCCTGGTAGCGAACAAAAGATTGTTCATAACTACGATGTGAAGTACATGGGCCACCATTACGGTGCTTCTTACATCGAACACACCAAGTTCCGTGATGCGATTCTTAACTCAACTCCAGCTGAAGTTACCTTGAAGGATGGCGTAACTAGCGTGGTTACTGGACTTGCTGCTCATAAGAGCATCAATGAAGGCCGAGTAGTTGAGATCAAAGAGCTCTGGGGCTAATGCACACAATCATCCTCGATACCGATATAGGTACCGATGTAGATGACGCTCTCGCATTAACTGTTCTGCTGGGCTCGCAAGAGGTTGATTTAATAGGGATAACCACTGTTTATGGTGATGTCCGCCTGCGCTCACAAATTGCTATGAATCTATGTTCTATGGTGAACAGAGAAATTCCTACATACATGGGCGAAGATAAAACGATTTCTGGCCGCGAAGTTTGGATGTCCGGATCAGAAGGTAAGAACTTTAAGAGTTTAGATTC
>JAPOJK010000072.1 GCA_029978465.1 Actinomycetota bacterium | reverse complement strand
ATCTGAAAGTTTAAATAACCCATCATCTATGAGGGCTCGACGTGCAGGTGCAGCTAATCCAAGTTCAACCCAAGCACCATCTACAGATGCGTAGTAATCAAGATCAACATCGCCATTTGTTACAGCGCAGACATTTTTTGATTTCTTTTCTTCACGGCGCAAAGCTGCAGCACGCTTAATTTCAGCTGCCTCTTTTTTGATTTTGGCGGGTGATTTCTTTGCCATCTTTACAGTGTAACTTTCATAAAAATCAGTGTGCGGGAGGCGGGACTTGAACCCGCACGTCCGAAGACACAGGTTCCTAAGACCTGCGTGTCTGCCATTTCACCACTCCCGCAAATCCTTACCAAAGCGTTACCGCCCAAGTATGGATAGGGGACAAGATTAGAGGTAAGTTACCAATGTTCCAAAACGGCCCCCGTATGGGGCAACACCAGAGCGAGAGGCACGAGCGCAATGACATTGAATCCAACCCCAGCAGACAAGTTCACCTTTGGTCTTTGGACTGTTGGTTGGCAGGCGAGAGATCCCTTTGGAGATGCCACTCGTGATGCCCTTGATCCAGTTCGTACCGTCAACGAACTTGCAGCTCGCGGTGCCTATGGCGTGACCTTCCATGATGATGATCTGATTCCCTTTGGCAGCGATGAGAACGCTCGACGCGGACATATCGATCGCTTCAAGAAAGCTCTTGCTGAAACCGGCATGAAGGTGCCGATGGCGACAACAAATCTATTTACTCATCCAGTTTTCAAGGATGGCGCATTTACATCAAATGACAAAGATATTCGTCGTTATGCAATTCGCAAGGTTATGAAAAACATCGAACTTGCAGTTGAACTTGGCGCAACCACATATGTGTGTTGGGGTGGCCGCGAAGGTGCTGAATCAGATGGTGCCAAGGATGCCTACATCGCATTGGATCGCTTCCGCGAAGCCTTCAACACATTAGGAGAGTTTGTAACTGACAACGGTTATGACATTAAGTTTGCAATTGAACCAAAGCCAAACGAGCCACGTGGCGATATCTTCTTGCCAACAATTGGTCACGCACTTGCATTCATTAACTCATTGGATCGTCCAGAGCTAGTTGGGTTGAACCCAGAGGTTGGCCATGAACAAATGGCTGGACTTAACTTTGTTCACGGAATCGCGCAGGCGTTGTGGCACAAGAAGTTGTTCCACATCGACCTTAACGGCCAGCACGGTCCAAAGTTTGATCAAGATTTAGTATTTGGTCATGGAGATTTGAAATCAGCCTTCTTCTTGGTTGATCTTCTAGAACGTTACAACTACACCGGTCCAAAGCACTTTGATTACAAGCCAGCTCGTACTGAAAGTGACAAGGGTGTGTGGGAGTCAGCAACTGCAAATATGCGCACCTACCTTGCACTCAAAGAGCGTGCAGCAGCATTCCGTGCCGATCCACGTGTTGTAGCAGCGATGAAGGAGTCAAACATTCCAGGTCTTGCAGAGCCAACACTTGCAGCAGGTGAAACGTGGAAGGATCTTGCAAAGGATTCCTTCGATGTAGAAGCTGCAGGCAAGCGCGGCTACGGCTATGAAGCGGTAGATCAGCTTGCTCTAGAGCACTTAATGGGTCTCTAGAAGGTAGCTAAATCTCGGAGTTTTGTAGCTCTTGAGTTTTACGTTGTACTTGCACCGCGGCGTGAGATCGCATCGACACCTGCAGAAACGAGCAACACGAGTCCGGTAACGATGAACTTGATTCCTGCTGCGTATCCCAAAAGACCCATGCCGTTATCAATAACTGCAACTACAAGTCCACCCAGGATCGCATCGCGCATCTTTCCCTTTCCGCCAAAGAGTGAGGTTCCACCGATCACCGCTGCACCTACTGCGTAAAGAAGTGTTGAGCTTCCACCAGTTGTAGGAGAAACAGAGTTTTGACGGGATGCGAAGATCATTCCAGCGATCGCTGCTAATGAGGAACAGATCATGAAGGCTGCAATGCGAATTCGCTTCACATTGATACCAGCGCGACGTGCAGCTTCTGCATTTCCACCTACTGCGTAGATGTGACGACCAAAGGCGGTGCGACCTAGAACAAAGGTTCCGATGACTAGAAGCAACAAGATAACTGGAACTACATAAGGAATTCCTTTGAGGCTTACCAAATCTGGGTTATTGCTTCGCTCTAAGTTAAGGGCAAAGACAGCAAGTCCTGTGATTAACAAAAGCCCTGCGGTCTTGATTATCCATAACTTCTTCAATTCAGTCTTTAGACCAGCTTTGCGACGAGAGTTCATCGCAGAAAGCCCTGAAAGAACAT
>JAPOJK010000071.1 GCA_029978465.1 Actinomycetota bacterium | reverse complement strand
ATCACGGAGCAGCATTAATCGAAGCTATTGAAACTCGTGTGATCAAGGGTGAAGAAAAGACCTACCTAGTGTTAAAGGTTGCTCAAGGAGATCTAACAGTCCGCGTTCCTGCAGACAATGTGGATCTAGTCGGAGTTCGTGATGTTGTTGATTCAGCAGGCCTAGATCGCGTATTCAGCGTATTGCGCCAGCCATACACAGAAGAGCCAACAAACTGGTCCCGCCGTTACAAGGCAAATCTAGAAAAGCTTGCTTCAGGTGATGTTATTAAGGTTGCCGAAGTTGTTCGTGATCTTTACCGTCGCGATCTCGATCGTGGACTTTCAGCAGGAGAAAAGCGCATGCTCGCCAAGGCGAAGCAGATCCTAGTTTCAGAGCTCGCTCTTGCAGAGCGCACTGATGAAGAAAAGGCTGCAGTAATCCTTGACGAGGTTCTCGCTTCCTAATTTTGTGAGCACACCTTCACTGAAGGTTGTTGTGGCGATTACCTCGCCAATCGCTTTCGAACTTCTCAATAAAGATTCAATCCTGAATACCACCTTTGGTGTTGCACGAGCATTTTCCATCGAAACATCGATCAAAACCCAATTAGCGGTTGCTGTAAGTAAAGATGATGCCGACAAAGTCGCTGATTTAAAGTGCGAGGTATTGATCTGCGAGCCCAACTCACCGGCCTCATTGGCTGCAGCGCTGAAAAGTTCAACACCCTTTGATCTGGTTGCGATCCATGATTCCCAGCGTCCACTGACCAGAACGGCGCAGTTTCACCGAACCGTCGAAGCCCTAATCGGCGATGTCGATGCGGTGCGACCAGCGGCGGCATTTACCGAAACCTTAAAGGCGGTAACACCTGATCAGATGATTGAAAAAACAATTGATCGAACATCAATGTTGCGTATTTCAACGCCAGAGATCATTCGTTTTTCTGCAATTGATTTTGAAGGTGCTGGATCAACCTGGTTTGTACCGCTGAAGGATCAGGCAAAGAGTGCAACGGTTGATGCAGATCCGGAAAGCCTACGAGTTAATTCGGCAGCTGAGATCGCCTTGATGGAGTCATTTGTCCACTGGCAACAAACTATTGCTCGTTAATCATCCTTCTTTAAATTTCGATACTCGCGCAGCATCTTAAAGGGCTTACCAAAGGTTGCCTTGGGCAGGGTTGAAACCGACTTAGTAGGTGAACGCCAGAAACGCTTCCATAATCTAATCGGCTTCGTTGCGATGCGATGAGGCAGATCCTTTAAGTAGTTATCCCACAGATCATTGCTCTCATGTTCAACGCGGGTGTTGCACACTGAACATGTTGTAGAAACTAACAAACGTCCGGCATAGACCAGCTCGTGCACCGTTTCTTTACGGCAGTGAGCACAGTTAAGTTCAGCTTCTAATACTTCATTACTCAATCCTTGTACCCCCTTCGCGCTAGAACATGTTCTGCAATCGCTAAATCCTGCGGATAAGTAATCTTCACATTGGAAACATCTGCTGTGATTGACATTGTCTTAACAGTTGGAAAATACTTTTCCATACAAGCCGCAGTATCTGTTCCGGCAAAGCCATCAATAGCGGCGCTGTTATAAGCCTCTAGTAACTGCTGTGCGACAAAACCCTGCGGTGTTTGTACACGCACCACTGTATCGCTGCGAGCTGTGTCCATCTCGCGAGCATCAACGGCGATTGTAGGAATTGCACCTCCGTGACGATGTGCCGCCTCAGCGATTTCTACAAAGAGCGCAGGGGTTGCAAGTGGGCGTGCACCATCATGAATCAAAACCACTTCGATCTCACCTGCTTTAATCGCTGGCGCTAGGTGCTGAAGGGCGTTGTACTCGCTCTCGTGACGGGTAGCGCCTCCGTAAACAATCTCGACATCAATTCCTCGAACCTCACGTTCTAAGGTCGCACGGGCCATCTCTTCATCATCTGGGTTAATTACCAGGATGGTTCGACCATGCTTAAAGTTTTTTGAGGCGTTGACAAGTGATCTAGAAATAATACGACGACCACTTAACGGCAACCAGACCTTGTTGGTGGTGTGGCCAAAACGAGTTCCAGAACCTGCTGCCAGCACAACGAGCGCGGCTTTGATTCCTGACTTCATGGGCGCAATTGTGTCATGCTTGTGCGCATGGTGTGGTGGCGGAAAAAGTTGAGCGCGCAAGAGAAAGCTGCCGAAATCATCGCTAAAAATCAGGCAAAGCAGGATCGCAACAGTGGAATCTTTACCGAACTTCAAGAAAAGAAGCGTCAGGATTTAGGTCTGCATCCAACGCTGCGTCCTGAGCCAAAGGTGGTTCGGGATAAGGAAACAAAAGACCCGCTAACCAAACGTCAGCGGGC
>JAPOJK010000070.1 GCA_029978465.1 Actinomycetota bacterium | reverse complement strand
ATTGAAGTCAGCCTCTTTGTAATAGTTGTAGCGTTAACAGTTACCGCTGTGGCAAGTCTTACCGCTACACGAAAGGATGGAAGCGAGATCGTTTAGATCTCTGTTTTCATCTTTCGTAAGGTGTCACGATTGTAATCCTTAGATTTTTCATGGATTTTTCTAACCTGCAATGCAAAAGCTTTAATTGCAGTATCAAATGCAGCTAGATCGTTGAACTCCGCTCCCTCTGCTCTAATTAAAGGTCCAGAGCCATGAGATGTTAAAACAACTTTGTGCTTATGTTTTCCCTGATGGGGGTTTGCCTCATGAAGAACTTCAACTTCAACGCGATCAATAACAACACTAAATCGCTCCATGCTGTTGAGTTTTTCAGTTGCGATATCTTTAAAATCCTCTGCTAAATCTGCGTGCCTTGTATGAATTTGAATCTTCATACTAAAAGGGTAGTACTAACACCACCGCTGTCGCTAGGGCTGCAAGTAGAAAAGATTTTCCAAGGATTACAAGCGCGGTCTTGCGATCTGCAGCTCGATCTTCCTTGCTTGCAACGCGTTTAATGTCACCCATCTTGCCCACGTTAAAGGTTCCGGCAAAGCCATAGGCTAGACAAAACTTAGAACGCGACTGCACAAAACCAACTGATGCAACCATCAATGGAAAGAAGATACCTAATCTAATTATGGGAGGAGCATCAACAGTATTAAAGGTAAGCAAGGTTGATATTGAGAAAAATAAACCGACAAGTGCAACTAACTGCCTTCTGCGAATCTCACCCTTGCCGATATTGCAGCTTCCGGGAATGTACTGAACCTCAGGCATCTTCAAATTCATCTTCATCGACCCAGGTATCGGCAACTGACTCATCTTGATGCTCTACCCATGACAGGAAGGTAGCGACAGCACGAAATGCCAGCACCGTCACAGTTAACGCTGCGAAGGTTCGACGAATGGCTTTGAACATAGGATAAAAATACTCGCTATTGCTGAAAAAATCTCTACAAAGAGCCGAGAGCTTGTTCGATATCCTGCCAAATGTCCTCGACATGCTCACAACCAACTGAAAGTCGAATTAACTGCTCTGGAACTGATGGGCTTTCAAGTGCCCAGCGGCGGCGACGTTCCCACAAGGATTCAATGCCACCGAGGCTGGTTGCGTGAGTTATCAAACGAGAAGACTCGCACACCTTCTCTGCTTGCTCGGCGGTTCCATCAACTTCAAAGGAGATAACCGCACCAAATCCTGGGTAGCGGACCTTAGTTATCTTTGTATGAGATTGAAGGCGAGTAACAAGTTGCTGCGCATTTTTCTCAGCTGCTCTAAATCGCACTGGGAAGGAACGAATGCCGCGCAGAGCAAGCCATGCTTCAAAGGGTCCTGGAATGGAACCATTAAATCGACGAGCTTCTTCTAGGCGCTTAAACAGTGCTGGGTCAGAGATTGAAAGGGAGCCAAGAACAACATCACTGTGACCTGCCAAAAACTTTGTTACAGAATGCATCACGATATCTGCACCCATAGATAAAGGTTGTTGAACCAATGGAGTTGCAAAGGTGTTATCAACACCAACTCCGATAGTTAACTTCTTGGCCGCTGAAATAAGTGTTGGAAGATCTGCAAGATCAAGACATGGATTGGTTGGAGATTCCAACCACAACAATGCAGCGCCCTTCATCGCACCAATAACCTCTTCGGTATTTGTAATATCTACAAAACGTACTTCGAGTCGTCCTGATGCATGATGTTGATTGAGCAATCCCATTGTTCCGCTGTATCCCTGATTGGATGCGACAACTGGTGCACCGATCGGCAGGATTGAAAAGACTGCGCTAATTGCAGCCATTCCAGATGAGAAGGAAAGTGTTTCTCCACCCTCTAATTGTGAGATCGCGGTTTCTAAAGCGCTCCAACTTTCATTTCCATAGCGACCATAACTAACTGGCCCACCTGCATGATAAGTCGAAGAGAAAATTAAGGGAGGATTCAATGATGCATCAGGTGCAGCTTCAGGACGTCCTGCTGTAATCGCTGATGTTTCAGGATGAAGACTCATGACTGAAGTCTAATTGTTAGAAAGGATTGCCATAGCCGCATTATGGCCAGGGATTCCGCTTACTCCCCCGCCTCGAACCGCACCTGCTCCACAGATGAAGATGCGTGGGTCATCGGTTTCAACTCCCCATGATTCTGGTGTTCCATCCTCGCGGAATGGCATCGATAGATCTTTATGGAAGATGTTGCCTCGTGGAAGTGAGATCGCCTCTTCAATATCTAGCGGAGTTTTTACCTCAATCGCTGCAATCACATCTTCGATTGGTTCGGCTAAGTACTCATTCAAAGATGCCAAAGCTGATTTTAGTGCTGCATCACGTGCTGCATCATTATCTGCGTCAAACAAAGAGGCCGGTGTATGTAAACCAAAGAGGGTCAAGGTTTGATAACCAGCATCTTGTAGCTCTTTACTTAAAATTGAAGGATCAGACAATGTGTGGCAGTACATCTCGATC
>JAPOJK010000006.1 GCA_029978465.1 Actinomycetota bacterium | reverse complement strand
GATTTTGAAGTAGATGGCTTGATTTCAATTGAGGATCTAATTGAAGAGACCAAGTTGGATATCCCTGAAGGTCCATATGAGACCGCCAGTGGTTTTGTGATGCACTTCTTGGGTCGAATTCCGCAGGTTCATGATGTTGTGAACGTAAATGGCATTCGAATCACTGTATTAACCATGGAAGGCAAGCGCGCGGGGCAGTTATTGATCTCGCGAACAGCATCTGTGTGAAAGAATTGCGCCCATGACACAGAAGCGAGTTCTTTCAGGCATTCAGCCAACAAGTGACTCCTTCCACCTTGGTAATTACTTAGGCGCCCTAAAGCAATGGGTAGAGCTTCAAGATGGTAATGATGCTTTTTACTGCATCGTTGATCTGCATGCTTTAACTGGCGAGATCGAACCTGCACTCTTTAGAAAGCGCACCTTGGCATCTGCTGCCCAATTAATTGCACTAGGAATTTCACCTGAAAAATCAACACTTTTTGTGCAATCACATGTTGCAGAACATAATCAATTGGGTTGGATCATGGAGTGCCTTGCAGGCTTTGGCGAGGCAAGTCGCATGACGCAGTTCAAAGATAAGTCAGCAAAGGGTGGAGCAGATAGTGCTCGCGTTGGGCTTTTCACTTATCCAATGCTTCAAGCTGCAGATATTCTCTTGTACCAAGCACATTATGTTCCGGTTGGCGAAGATCAACGCCAGCACATTGAATTAACACGTGATTTAGCAACTCGTTTTAACTCTCGCTTCGGAGAAACCTTTAGATTGCCAGAAGGTTATATTTTGAAGGCTGGCGCAAAGATTTACGATCTGCAAGAGCCAACGGCAAAGATGAGTAAATCATCGGGCTCCGTTGCGGGAGTTCTAGAGATCATGGATACCCCAGAGGCAAATACAAAGAAGATTAAGAGTGCTGCAACAGATGCGGGCCGCGAAGTGAAGTTTGATGAAAAAGAAAAGCCTGGCATTAGTAATTTATTGACGATTCATTCATCACTTTCAGGCCGATCAATTGCAGATCTGGAAAATGAGTTTGAAGGCAAGGGATATGGTGATTTCAAGGGCGCTGTGGCCGAGGTGGTCGTTGAATACTTGCGCCCTATTCGTACAAAGGCGCTAGAGCTGCTCGAGGATGAGAAGCACCTGATAGACCTTCTGCACGAAGGTGCGGAAAAAGCTCGGGTAGTTGCCAGCTCAACCCTGTCAGATACCTATAAAAACCTGGGTTTAGTGAAGTAATTAACCCTGCCACCTCAACTAAGGGTTGAGAGTTTTCCAAAACGTTACACCCCCGACATCAAAATCAGCCCCAGCGTGTTGAGTTTATTCATAGGCAAGTAATAGGCTCGCGATTACACAAAGCTTCCTTAATTGCCTTTAAAAAGCTGTTATTGAAGATCCCCTTGAATCCTTGGAGGAAAATTGAAGAAAGTATTTCGTCTTGTAGCAGTTGTTGCTGCAACTGTTATGGCTGCGACAGCTTTTGTCGCTCCAGCAACAGCGGCAACAAAGGTAAAAGTTGGCCTTGCTTATGACATCGGTGGACGTGGCGATAAGTCATTCAACGACTCAGCAGCAGCAGGTCTAGATCTTGCAAAGAAGAAGTTTGGTGTTGCAGCTAAGGAAGTAACAGTTACAACTGGTTCAGATTCAGAGCGCGAAGACAAGCTCCGCTTGCTAGCAAAGGCTGGATACAACCCAATCATCGCTGTTGGTTTCCTCTACGCAGGACCAATCAAGAAGGTTGCATCAGATTATCCAAACACACAGTTCGGAATCATCGATGATGCATCAGTAGATCTACTGAACGTTGCAGGTCTTGTATTCGCTGAAGAGCAGGGTTCATACCTAGCTGGCGTTGCAGCAGCACTTGCATCAAAGTCAGGAAAGATCGGATACATCGGTGGAGTTCGTATTCCACTACTACAGAAGTTTGAAGCTGGATTCGTTGCTGGTGTTAAGGCAACAAAGAAGTCAGCAACTGTTGACGTCAAGTACGTTACAGAGCCACCTGATTTCGGTGGTTTCAATGACCCAGCTAAGGCAAAGGTTATTGCAAAGGGAATGATCGATAAGGGTATCGATGTTATCTACTCAGCAGCAGGCGGTTCAGGTGCGGGTAACTTCGCAGCTGCAGCAGATGCTGCAAAGGCTGGCAAGAAGGTTTGGACTATCGGAGTTGACTCTGATCAGTACCTAACAGCTTCAGCAGCTGAGAAGAAGAACATGCTCACATCAATGATCAAGCGTGTTGACCGCGCTGTTTACGATGTAATCGCAACAGCTGTTGCAGGTTCATCAGTTAACGATGTTCTTGATGAGTCAGGTATCTACGGTCGCGTATACAACCTCTCACTTGATGGTGTTGGCGTTTCTTACTCAGGTGGATACATCAACAAGTACAAGGCTCAGATCGATAAGGCTGCAGCTGCAATCAAGTCAGGAAAGATCAAGGTTCCAACAAAGCCATAAAGCTTTGAGGAATTGAATTAGAAAGTGGCATTTGGCCCAACAATGGAGTTAGATCTCCTTGTTGGGCCAAATGTTTTTCATGCGGTGCTAGTCAAAGGAGACTCAAAGTGTCTGTAGCAGTAGAACTGCGACACATAACGAAACGCTTCCCGGGCGTTATTGCGAACAAGGATGTTTCAATCAAGGTTGAAACTGGAACTGTGCACGCACTCGTTGGTGAAAATGGCGCTGGTAAATCAACGGTAATGAAGATTTTGTACGGCATGCAACGCCCAGATAGTGGCGAGATTTTAGTAAATGGCAAAGAGGTTCACTTTAAGAATCCCAACGATGCAATTGAAGCCGGCATTGGAATGGTCCACCAACACTTTATGTTGGCAGATAACTTCACAGTTCTAGAAAATATTATTTTGGGCTCCGAACCAAAGCATGGGGCGACAATTGATTTTGTAGGTGCTCGTGCAAAGGTTGTCGAAATGGCAGCGCAGTACGGCCTTGATATCAATCCAGATGTTTTAGTTGAAGAGCTAGGTGTTGGACAACGCCAACGCGTAGAGATCCTTAAGGTCTTATTCCGTGGTGCAAATATTCTGATCTTTGATGAGCCAACAGCTGTTTTGGTTCCACAAGAGGTTGATGATCTTTTCCAAGCCCTCGAAGGTTTACGCGCCCAAGGTATGGCGGTCATCTTTATCTCTCACAAACTTGATGAGGTTTTGCGCGTTGCTGATGAGGTAACCGTTGTTCGACAAGGTGCAACAGTTGCCGAAGTTAAATCCAAGGATGTAACCGCACGCCAATTAGCTGAGCTCATGGTTGGAAGCGAATTGCCAAAACCTTCAACTTTGGGACATACCCGTCGTGATGAGATCACCTTGGCGCTCAAAGATGTTTCCATTCCAACTGCAACAGGAAGTCGTGATCTGCTTTCTAATATCACCTTTAATCTGCATGCAGGAGAAGTAGTCGGTATTGCAGGTGTTGAAGGTAATGGTCAGGCAGAACTTGTAGAGGCGATAATGGGGCTTCGTGATTACACCGGTTCTATTGAATTTCATGGCACATCAATTGATGAGTTAAGCGTTGCAGATCGTCATGATCTGGGTATCGGATTGATTCCTGAAGATCGCCAGCGCCAAGCGTTAATGATGACCTCACCGTTGTGGGAGAACAGAATTCTGGGCCACCAGCGCGGTAAGCCTGTTATGCGCGGTTTTGTGATTGATAAGAAGGCAACGATTGATAGCACCAGAACAATCATGCAGGAGTTTGATGTTCGTGCACCTGGTCCAGATACCTTGGCAGCAGCTCTATCTGGTGGAAATCAGCAAAAGTTTATTGTTGGACGCGAAATGAGTAAGGCACCTGCATTGCTGGTGGCATCTCACCCAACTCGCGGTGTGGATGTTGGAGCACAAGGTGCGATTTGGGATGTACTTCGCAAAGCCCGTGAAAAAGGAATGGCGATTGTGCTTATTTCAGCTGATCTAGAAGAGTTAATTGGAATGTCTGATCGATTACTGGTTATGTTGCGCGGCGCAATTACCGCTGAATTAGATCCTGCAAAGACGACCCCAGAGCAACTGGGCTCAGCGATGACAGGTGCAGCATGAGTAACGCACTTTCAAGAAAGTTCACCCCAAGCAAGGTTGGCTTAGCAATTGCAGCACCACTTGCTGCAGCAATCTTCTCAATTTTAATTTCTAGTCTTGCTGTCATTGCAAGTAAGAAATCACCGGTCGATGCCTTTAAAACCATGTGGGAGTTCGGCACTACAACTGGTTCGCTTATGGAGGTAATTAATACCGCAACGCCTTACTACATCGCAGCTATCGCGATTGCGGTTACTTTCAGAGCTGGTCTCTTTAATATCGGTGTCGAAGGACAACTGCGTTTAGGTGCGCTGTTTAGCTGTTACATCGGAGCGATGTTTGTACTGCCTCCGGTATTACATGTTGCAGCGGTCTTTATCGTTGCCATGACCTTTGGTGGTTTATGGGCTGCGATCGCCGCTTACTTAAAGGTAAAGCGTGGTGTGAACGAGGTTATCTCGACAATTATGCTCAATGCTTTAGCTGGTGGCTTATCTGCATATTTGTTATCTAAGCACTTTGCCTTAGTTGAAGAAGGCTCAAACAACCTTCAAACTAAGGAGCTTCCAGCCTCTGCACAAATTCCAGATTTAATGCCACTGCTTCGCAAGCTTGGTGTTGAAGATCAGCCAGGTGGCGGTGTGTATGGAATGTTCTTTGTTGCCGTAGCCCTAGGACTCATTTTCTGGTTTGTAGTCAATCGCACCCGTTTTGGCTTTGAGTTACGTGCATCTGGTTTGAATCCAATTGCAGCACGTGTCAGTGGAGTTAACTCAAAGAAAATGACCTTCATCGCACTTGTTATCTCTGGTGCGATTGCAGGTCTTTCAGGTTTGCCGGAAGTTCTTGGTCAAACACATTCATACAACCTTGGTTTCCGCGCAGGTATTGGTTTCTCTGCGATCGCAGTTGCCTTGCTTGGACGAAACTCTGCGGGAGGAATGGCGATTAGCGCCCTGCTTTTTGGTTTCCTCGAAGTGAGCTCAAGAGCGCTAGAGCTCATCGATATCGCACCTGAGACTTATGTGATTATGCAGGGCTCTATTCTGCTTAGCTCTGTAGTTGCTTACGAAGTAGTCAGACGGTTTAGGTTGACGCTGCAAAGTAAAGAGCTAGCAAAGGTGGTGCAGGCATGAAGGCTATGAAGATTCTTCGCTATGCAACGATGCTGGTTTTTGTCTTGGCATCGATTCGAATCATTACAGGTGCATCTGATCTAACAAGTTCAGGTACAGCATCTGCAGCCCTATTGCTGTCAGTACCAATTGTTCTTGCAGCGCTAGGTGGTTTGTTCTCCGAGCGCGCAGGCGTTGTGAACATCGGCTTAGAGGGCATGATGATCATGGGTGCGTGGGCTGGCGGATACATCGGTTCACAACATGGACCGTGGGCAGGTTTATTTGCAGCGATGATCTTTGGATCAATTGGTGCTTTAGTACATGCGATCGCAACAGTTACCTTTGGTGTCGATCACGTTGTATCAGGTGTTGCAATCAACATCATCGCAGCTGGTTTAGTTCGTTACTTGTCGACTCTGTTGTACCAAGGTGGATCATGGCCAGGGCCTTCACAATCTCCAGGTATCGAATCAATTTCGCTGAATGGATTGCCGGTACTTTCAGGCGGACATTACTTTGGCTGGAAGAGCCCAGATCTCTTGGGATCAATCGCAAATCTCAACTGGTTCTTTGTCTCTGACATGGCTTCAATCTTGCGCGGTCTCACCGGAGATGTTTCCTATGTAACCGTTGTGGCGATCTGCTTTGTTCCGCTGGCTTACTTTATTTTGTGGCGCACCGCCTTTGGTTTGCGTCTACGAAGCGCTGGTGAAGCACCAGTTGCAGCTGAATCTTTGGGTGTAAATGTTTATGCCATGAAGTATGCAGGTGTGCTTATTTCAGGTGGTTTTGCTGGCTTAGGTGGAGGCTTCTTGGCGATCGTTGCGGCAAGCAACTATCAAGAAAACCAGGTTGCAGGCCGTGGATACATTGGATTGGCTGCACTTCTCTTTGGTAATTACCGTCCAGGTGGATTACTGGCAGGTGCCGGACTCTTTGGTTTTGCCGATGCCTTGCAACTTCGTGATTCAGCGGCGATCCATGCTCTGCTGCTCTTTATCGTTGCCATCCTTGCATTTGTTGCATTTAGAAAGTTCAAGGCCGGAAAGCAGATGAGTGCGATATTAAGTATTGCAGCAGCAGGATTTACTTTGTGGTTCTACTTCGCAGTTGATGAGTTACCAGGACAGTTGGTAACTATGACTCCATATATTGCAACTATTCTTGTAATGGCATTGGCATCGCAAAGATTACGAATGCCAGCAGCAGATGGAATTCCATACCGTCGTGGTGGGCTTCGATGACAACCATTAACTGGGAATCAATTCATCAATCAGCAATTGGTGCGATGAAGATGGCGTATGCACCATATTCAAAGTTTCCGGTCGGTGTTGCGGCGTTAGTTAATGATGGTCGAATCGTTACCGGTTGCAACGTTGAAAACGCCAGCTACGGTGTTGGCTTGTGTGCTGAATGTGGTTTAGTTTCAAATCTTTGTTCAACCGGTGGCGGTCGTTTAATTGCGATTGTCTGCGTTGATGGCCAGGGAGATTTCCTTGCACCATGTGGGCGTTGTCGCCAACTGTTGTTTGAGCATGGCGGACCAGAGGCGTTACTGATGACCGATGAAGGTCCACAAAAGATGTCAGCGATGCTGCCGTGGGCTTTTGGTCCCGAGGATCTAGATCGCAACGAGCGATAGATGATTGAAGCCTTCTCCGCCGCAGAAATCATTGCGGCAAAGCGTGATCACCATTCGCTGACAGATCCCCAAATTGATTGGGTGATTGATGCATACACACGTGGTGCTGTCGCAGATGAACAAATGTCAGCGCTTTTAATGGCAATTCTGCTCAACGGTATGGAAAACCGCGAAATTTCTAGATGGACCGATGCCATGATAAATAGTGGCGAGCGAATGAATTGGTCAGCGTTGTCACGACCTACCGTAGATAAGCATTCGACTGGTGGAGTTGGCGACAAGATCACCTTGCCCTTAGCTCCACTTGTTGCAGCATGTGGTGCAGCGGTTCCTCAATTATCTGGCCGCGGATTAGGTCATACCGGTGGAACGCTCGACAAGTTGGAATCGATTCCTGGGTGGCGCGCATCATTATCAAATGATGAGATGCTTAAAGTCTTACAAGATTGCGGAGCGGTTATTTGTGCAGCTGGTGCGGGATTAGCACCAGCCGATAAGAAGTTATATGCGTTGCGAGATGTCACAGCAACGGTTGAAGCGATTCCACTTATTGCATCTTCAATCATGAGCAAGAAGATCGCTGAAGGAACTAGTGCCCTTGTATTAGATGTTAAAACTGGTGCGGGTGCATTCATGAGCGATCCTGCAAAGGCAAAAGAGCTTGCACATGTAATGGTTGGACTTGGAAAGCGCGCAGGGGTAAAAACTCTCGCCTTAGTTACCGCAATGGATGTCCCACTTGGATTAACCGCCGGAAATGCTTTAGAGGTTCGTGAGTCAGTTGAAGTTCTAGCCGGTGGTGGACCTGCAGATATTGTTGAATTAACTGTTTTACTTGCACAAGAGATGTTGGAACTTGCAGGTATAAAAGGCGCAGATCCTGCAGCTGCTTTGAAAAATGGAAAAGCGATGGATGTGTGGCGTCAGATGATTTCAGCGCAAGGTGGAGATCCCGATGCAAAGCTTCCAGTTGCTCGTGAGAACACAGTTGTGACTGCTCACAGCAGCGGAACAATTCTTTCTATGGATGCGATGAAGGTTGGAATGGCGGCCTGGCGTTTAGGAGCTGGCCGTTCCCGTCAGGGCGAAGCGGTTCAAGCAGGTGCAGGAATTGAGATTCACGCAAAGCCAGGGGAGCAGATCGCTGCTGGAGCACCTCTGTATACGCTCCATACAGACACCCCTGCCGCCTTTACGCGGGCGTTGGAGTCCCTGGATAACTCAGTAACCATTGGCGATATGCCAGTTGGCGGAATCGATCGCCTTCCACTTATTGTTGAACGTATCGTTGATTAAGGGGCCCAGACAATGGCAATGAATTCACTTCCAACCAAGGAGCAGATCAAGTTAGTTCCTAAGGTGATGTTGCATGATCACCTCGATGGTGGCCTTCGCCCGCAAACAATTATCGATATCGCTCAAGAGATTGGTTACACCGCACTACCTACGCATGATGCGGCAGAGCTTGCAACCTGGTTTCGCGAATCATGTGATTCTGGATCATTAGTTCGTTACCTAGAAACCTTTTCCCACACAATCGCTGTCATGCAACGCCGCGAGGACATCATTCGAGTCGCGAAAGAGTGCGCATTAGATCTTGCTCGTGATGGAGTTGTGTATGCCGAGGTCCGTGGCGCACCTGAACTTTTCACTGAAAAAGGTTTATCGATGGCAGATGTTGTCGAAGCAACACTCGAGGGTTACGCAATCGGCATGCAGGAGGCTAAAGCAGAAGGCTTCACAATTGAGGTTCGTTCTCTCTTGTGCGGAATGCGTCAGAACAAAAAGTCACAGGAAGTTGCCGAATTAGTTGTTAAGTACCGAGACAAAGGAGTCGTAGGCTTTGATATCGCTGGTCCTGAAGATGGTTTCCCGCCATCTGATCAAAAAGATACTTTTGATTATCTTCGTAAAGAAGATGCCCATTTTACTATCCATGCTGGTGAAGCGTATGGAATCCCCTCAATCTGGGAAGCGATCCAACTCTGCGGAGCCGAACGGTTAGGTCACGGCGTTCGCATTATTGATGACATTGATTTTTCAGGCCCTGAACCTAAGTTAGGTCGCCTTGCATCTTATGTTCGTGATCGTCGAATTCCGCTAGAGCTGTGTCCGACTTCAAATCTACAAACTGGAGCAGCTGCTAGTTATGCCGAACATCCAATCGGTGTTCTCGCAAAGCTTCGCTTCCGCGTCACACTGAACACTGATAACCGACTTATGAGTCAGACATCAATGTCCTTTGAGATGGAGGAGGCGGTAAAGGCCTTCGGATGGGACTTTGCCGAGCTTCAAAGGGTCACTATTAACGCTATGAAGAGCGCATTTATCCCTTATCCAGAGCGGTTGAAGATCATCGATTCCATCATCAAACCAGGATATGCCAAGGTCTCATCTACTTCATGATTGATTTTAACGACCCACACTTTGTCGCAGATCCGTATCCAGCACTTAAAGGGTTACGCGAAGCTCCAGGACCCGTATGGCATGAAGGTATGCAGATGTTCCTTGCCGCTCGTCACAGTGATGCCAATGATGTTTTTCGTAACAAATCATTAGGAAGAATCTTTAAGGAGAAAACCCCAGAGTTTGAATGGGAGATTTTCAACTGGCTACATGCAGATTCTATTTTAGATAGTGAGCCACCTAAGCACACTCGCTTACGCTCTTTAGTTGCAAAGGCATTTAATCGTCAGAAGATTGAAGGAATGCGTCCGACGGTTGAGCGAATCACAGTGCAGTTGCTTGATGCAATTGAAGAAAAGATTCAAGCTGGTCACACCTTTGATCTGATTGCAGATTACGCCGAACCGTTGCCGGTAAAGATCATTGCAGACTTACTGGGCTTTCCTGAATCTGAAGAACATCTGCTTCGACCATGGTCACAAGCGATTGTAAAGATGTACGAGGTCAATCCTTCAGTGCAGTATCAAACTGAAGCAAAGTTAGCAGCCAAAGAGTTTGCTGATTACGTTCGAGATCTTGCCGAAAGCCGTAAGAAAACTCCTGGGCAGGATTTGATCTCGGATTTAGCAAGTGTTGAAGAAAATGGCGAAAAGCTCAATATGCACGAGCTAGTTGCCACATGTGTATTACTTCTTAATGCCGGTCATGAAGCAAGTGTTAATGCATTTGGAAATGGAATGGTCGCAGCGCTGCAAAGACCGGATCAAGTGAAGCTACTTCGCCAAAGCCCACGTGAAATTACCAATACCGCCCTAGAAGAGTTCATGCGATTTGATGCGCCTCTACATCTCTTTGAACGTACCGCCACGGCAGATACCGAAATCGGGGGAGTTCAGATCGAAGAGGGTCAAAAGATCGCAGCGCTGATTGGCTCTGCAAACCGTGATGAAACAGTGTTTTCAGCCCCTGAAACCATGGATTTAACACGTGATCCCAACCCTCATATTGGCTTTGGTGCAGGTATTCACTTCTGTTTAGGTGCACCACTTGCACGGTTAGAGATGAGCGTTTCATTACCCGCCTTGTGGGAAAAGTATCCAACGATGCAGTTGGCAGCTGTTCCAGTTAGACGACCTACCTTTGTGTTACGTGGTTACGAAAGTGTCGCTATCTCTGTTTGATCTGGATAAGAGGATTGTGCACCTTTTCGAGTCACACTGAGTGATGCGATTGAGACACCAAATTTCATGGCATCAATCGGAGCTTTTCCACTTGCTAAGGCGTAGGCAAAACTTCCAACAAAAGCATCTCCAGCACCAGTGGTATCTACCGCTGTAACTTTTGGAGCGCTGACACGATGTAGTTCTGCGGTCGGGCTTACATACACAGCACCTTCACTACCTAAGGTAACGATGGTGCTTTTGCCTGGCCTAAAGCTTCTTAAAATCTCATCACTGCTTGGCAGAGTTCCATGTAGCTCGCGGAACTCAGTCTCATTAGGGATTAACCAATCTGTCAGCTCTAGAAGTTCAACTGATAATGCTTGGTAAGGAGCGGGATTAAGAATTGTTGTGCATCCGCGTGCTTTAGCGGCCTTGAAAGCTGCAAGGGTGACCTCTTGTTTAATCTCGCATTGGGCAACCACTATCGCCAAATCCTGAATCGAATTAATGGCTTCTATCGCCTTATTTACTTCAATCTCGTGGTTTGCCCCAGGAATAATGATGATTCTGTTTTCTCCAGCGCCATCAACCCAGATATGGGCCACACCATTTGGGGTAGAGCTTGTTTCAACAAATTGCGAGTTAATCCCAACCTTCACAAAGTTATCGGCAATAGCTTTTCCAAATACATCATCACCTAATTTTCCAATGAAATGTACTTGAGCTCCACAGTGGGCCGCCATCACAGCTTGATTTGCACCTTTGCCGCCGAAACCAGTTGTAAAAAGCTGCCCCGCTAGGGTTTGACCTGGCTCTGGAAGTACATCGGCGTAGGCGGTTAAATCCATCATTGCGCTGCCAACGATCGCTATTACTGCAGGTCTCATAACGCTAGGCTAGCGGTTATGACCAAAACTTCAATCATTATGGATGTAGATACCGGTGTTGATGATGCCTTCGCAGTTCTCTTTGCGGCGATGCATCCAGATATCAACCTATTAGGAATCACCTGTGTCGATGGCAATACAAATGTTGACCAAGTTGTTGCCAATACATTCAAGGTTTTGGATGCAGCAGGAGCTGGAGATATTCCTGTAGCACGAGGCGCGGTACGACCACTATTAGGAAAGAGCCAGTACGCAGAATATGTTCATGGAAAAGATGGAATGTGCGATCTAGGTATCGCCCCATCCACCCGAAAGGTTGATCCACGTTCTGCTGTCGAATTACTTCGTGATCTAATTGAACAATCAACTGAACCTGTGACCATTGTTCCAGTCGCTCCGCTTACTAATATCGCGCTGTTTCTACGAGCCTTTCCAGAGACCGCAAAAAAGATTCACCGTATTGTTTTGATGGGAGGGTCGGCAGCTGCAGGTAATGCAACCGCTGCCGCCGAATTTAATGTGTGGCACGATCCAGAAGCTGCAGCGATTGTTTTCCAGAGCGGAGTTCCAATTTCTATGTACGGCCTCGATGTCTTTATGCGTCCGACTATTGGGCGAGAAGAGGCGACAAAGATGAGCAAGTCAGATAAGCCAGCCTCGCAGTTTGCAGGATCTTTAGCACTTGGTTTTATGGATCAAGTTCGTACAGATCCAATTTCGCTGGGGGACTATGGCGCTGTTGCCCTTGTTATTCAGCCTGAACTTTTTACAACTGAAATGTTTGATGTTGTTGTAGATACATCGGCAGGTCCTGCACGCGGTCAAACAATTGTTGATCGTCGTGATGCATGGTTAAAGCAGTTAGAGCCGCTAGACCTTGAGGATTCAGCAAAGGTCCGGGTAGCCCTTGACCTCGATGTCGATGCGGTCGTGAAATTGTGGTTAAAAACCGTTAATTCATAACCCGATTGGATGCCACACAGTCTTAGCCTCCATAAAGGCGATGATGCGACCAGGATCAGCTGATTTGAATGAGTGAATTCGCTTCAGATTTTCAGCTCCTGCAACCTTTGTCTCAGCATGAAGTTTTGCTGGCAGACCAGAAATATCTAGTGCATCAATATCCATATGAGATGCCATCCATGGCGCAATCTCTTCCTTCTTGCCGGTCAAGATATTGATTACTCCATGTGGCAAATCGCTTGTTGCTAAGACTTCAGCAAAGGTCATTGCTGACAGTGGCGCCTTAGTACTTGCCAGAATTACAACGGTATTTCCTGATGTGATGATTGGTGCAACCGCATCGATGAAACCAAGAAGAGATGGAGTTTCAGGAGCAATCGCTGCAACAACTCCCATGCTTTCAGGGATCGTAAAGTTATAGAAAGGACCAGCAACAGGGTTAGTTGATCCTGCAAGGGATGCGATCTTATCTGTCCAGCCTGCATACCAAACTAGTCGGTCAACTGAATCAGTAACTTCTTTTTCAGCTTTCATCTTTGTTACACCTGTAACCTGCATGATCTCGTCAACAAATTGTGCGCGACGACCTTCAAGCATTTCAGCGATGCGATACAAGATTTGTCCGCGGTTATAAGCGGTTGCTTTGTTCCAACCAGCATGAGCGGCACGTGCTGCAACAACCGCATCACGTAGATCTTTTCGAGATGCAAGACAAGGGTTAGCTACAAAAGCACCCTTGGCACTCTTTACCTCGTAGGTACGACCAGATTCAGTGCGTGGAAATGCGCCATTGATGTACAACTTATAAGTCTTCTTCACATCAATTCGATTACTCATGGCTTACTCCCTTCAAATATGCAGACAGGCCGTGGCGTCCGCCTTCGCGTCCCCACCCCGATTCCTTATATCCACCAAATGGTGAGGTTGGATCAAACTTGTTAAAGGTATTAGCCCAGATAACTCCTGCACGTAGTTGTTGAGATGCCCACAAGGTACGTGAACCCTTCTCGCTCCAGATGCCCGCGGACAAGCCAAATGGGGTGTTATTAGCCTTTTCTATAGCTTCTTGTGGAGTTCTAAAGGTTAGAACTGAAAGAACAGGACCAAAGATCTCTTCGCGTGCAATGCGATGTGCCTGAGTCACACCGGTAAAGATTGTTGGAGCAAACCAGAAACCCTTAGCTGGCAAAGTACATGCAGGACTCCATCGCTCCGCACCTTCAGCATCACCAGCAGCTGCAAGTTCAGTGATCTTTGCAAGCTGCTCCTTGCTATTAATCGCGCCAACATCGGTGTTCTTATCCATAGGATCGCCAACACGGATCTTTTCCATTCGATTCTTTAACTTATGAAGAACCTCTTCAGCAACATTTTCCTGCAATAACAGACGTGAACCAGCACAGCACACATGACCTTGATTAAAGAAGATTCCGTTAACAATTCCTTCGACGGTTTCATCAATTGGTGCATCATCAAAGACGATATTTGCGGCTTTGCCACCTAATTCCAGGGTCACACTCTTTTTGGTAGGAGCAACTGCGCGAGCGATAATCTTTCCAACCTCAGTTGAGCCGGTAAATGCAATCTTGTCGATTCCTGGGTGGTTAACGATCAAGGCACCCGTTGAACCATCTCCGGTGACAATATTGACGACACCTGCAGGAAGTTCAGCTTGTTGGCACACCTCTGCAAATAACAATGCAGTAAGTGGGGTTGATTCAGCAGGCTTTAGAACAACGGTGTTTCCCGTTGCTAGAGCTGGTGCAACCTTCCAGGCCAACATTAAAAGCGGAAAGTTCCACGGAATAATTTGCCCTGCAACACCTAGTGGTTTTGGAGATGTACCAAGACCGGCGTATTCAAGTTTGTCCGCCCAGCCTGCATGATAGAAAAAGTGTGCAGCAGCTAATGGAATATCGGTATCGCGTGATTCGCGGATTGGCTTGCCGTTATCGAGAGTCTCTAGCACTGCAAATTCACGTGCTCGCTCCTGCATGATTCGAGCGATGCGATACAAATACTTTCCACGTTCCTTGCCTGACATCTTTGACCAGGTAGTTGTGTACGCCTTACGAGCAGCCTTTACCGCTGCATCAACCTCAGCCTTTCCAGCAAGAGCGATCTGAGACAAAACCTCTTCCGTTGCAGGGTTAACTGTCGGAAAGTGCTTGCTACCTGCAACAAACTTTCCACCAATGAAGTGGCCATACTTTGGTTTGATTGAGACCACTGCTCGTGATTCAGGTGCTGGGGCGTATTCGAAGCTCATTGTTCTCTCCACTAATCCATCGTCACATACTGAGGGCTTGAGTAATAACCTTCATCCATCTTCATGCGTTGCATCAATAGATCATTGAGCAAGGCACTGGCACCAATACGAAACAGCTTCGGATTGAGCCAATCTGGTCCAACAGTTTCATTGACCAAAACTAATTGTTTAATCGCATCCTTGGTATTTCTGATTCCGCCGGCAGGTTTTACTCCGATACGGGTGTTAGTCATCTCGTAAAAATCACGCACCGCTTCGAGCATAACCAAAACAACTGGGGGAGTTGCAGCAGGTGCAACCTTTCCCGTTGAAGTTTTAATAAAATCTGCTCCAGCTGCCATCGCTAAGAATGATGCCTTGCGAACATTGTCATAAGTAACGAGTTCGCCGGTTTCGAAAATAACCTTTAGGTGGGCTTTATCGCCACACACTTGTTTAATCTGCACAATCTCGTTGAAAACATCGATGTAACGTCCAGCTAGAAATGCGCCACGATCAATCACCATGTCGATCTCAGCGGCACCTGCATCAATTGCATCTTGCGTATCTTGAATCTTGACCGCCATCGAGGCTCGACCTGATGGAAAAGCGGTAGAAACCGCTGCTACAGGCACATGCTGGCCGCCTATCAAATCTAGGTGTGTTCGTGCCACAGAAACCATGTCGTTGTAGACGCAGACCGCGCCAACACTTGGCACCGATGAATCAGTTGGATCTGGGCGAACAGCTTTAGTGCACAAAGCTTTTACCTTGCCCGGGGTATCAGCACCTTCGAGCGTTGTTAGATCCACCATTGTGATCGCCGTATCGATCGCCCAGCGCTTAGAGCTTGTCTTAATGCTTCGAGTTGCAAGCATCGCTGCACGAGCCTCAGCACCAACCTGGTCTACACCTGAAAGATTGTTGAGGTAGCTTTTTAGTGAGGCATCACTGCCATCTACTAAACCGTAAAAACTCACGATAACAATTCCTTAAGCGGTGGTCGTAGTTGATCCAAAACTACTTGTGCGGTCTTTGCATCCTTTTCAATTGCCTCAATGTAACACTTCATCTTTGCTTCAGTCCCACTTGGCCGGATGATGATTCGTACTCCGCCATCTAGCCAGATTCTTAAACCATCAGTGGGTGGCAAGCCATCGGTGGGAGATGCCAGATCATCGATAGAGGTAACTAAACGTCCGGCAATATCTTTTGGTGGGTTACTGCGCAATCCTCCGAGGATCACGCCAACCTTTGAAAGATCGCTCAAACGAATTGAGATTTGTTCAGTTGCATGAAAACCATGACGCGCCCACACCTCATCTAATAGATCAAGAACTGTTTTTCCTTCTGAGGCTAGGTCAGTTGCAATTTGCGCCAAGGTAATTGCAGCAGAGATTCCATCCTTGTCATTGACTGTGATCGCATCAACGGCATACCCAAGTGCTTCTTCATATCCGAAGGTTAAGTTTTCTATTTTTGCTAGCCATTTAAAGCCAGTTAGAGTCTCTTTGAACTCTAAGTTGTAGTGAGCTGCAATTTTCTTCACAATTGATGAAGAAACAATGGAATTCGCAAAGATCCCTGAATCAATCTTTCGAGCTATAGATTCAGCGAAAATTGCGCCTAATTCATCACCGCGAAGCATGCGCCACCCCGTGACAGGATCATTGACGGCAGCTGCACATCTATCTGCATCTGGATCATTGGCGATAACTAGATGAGCATCAAAACTCTTTGCCGTTTCAAGGGCGAGATCAATTGCACCTGGCTCTTCTGGGTTTGGAAAGGCAACCGTTGGGAAATCAGGATCTGGTGCTGCTTGTGCATCGACAAGGATAGGAGAAGGAAAACCGGCTTTGTGAAAAACTCTTTGAATAGTTTCCGTACCAACTCCGTGCATGGCTGTGTAGACAATTCGAAGTGAACCGGGGTTGGTTGCTAAAGAAGCGGTTCGGGCTATGTACTTTTCAATGATCTCTTCGCCCAAAACCTCCCACACTTTTCCGCGTGGTTGTGATTTCAAAGAGGTTACGGCATCAATCTTTGCCGCGATCGCTTCATCTGTTGGCGAAACAATTTGTGAGCCGCGGTAGTGAATTCCATCAACCGTTCCACCTAAATACACCTTGTATCCATTGTCCTGTGGTGGATTGTGGCTAGCGGTCACCATGATGCCAACATCGCACTTCAACTCATTTGTTGCAAAAGCTAAAACAGGTGTTGGCAATGGTCGAGGTAAGACATAAACCTTCATTCCTGCACCGCTCATGATTTCAGCGGTTTCAAAGGTGAAATCCTCAGAGCCATAGCGAGCATCACGACCAATTACGACAGAGGTCAGGTTGCGCTCTTTCATATATGCAACGATTCCTGAAGCTGCGCGACCTACAACTGCGCGATTCATTCCTGAAGGACCAGGTCTAATCGGACCCCTTAAACCCGCGGTGCCAAACTGCAGAAAACCATTAAAGGATGCACGTAGCTCGGATTCATTGCCAGCATCGAGCCATTGTTGCAACTGAGCAGCTGTTGTTGGATCCGGATCATCTGCGATCCAGGCATGTACTTCCTGGGCTAATGAGTGATCCATAGGCTAAGAGTAACTTCGGAATTACCCCTTGAAAAGCCTGATTATTGATCGACAATCTCACACAGATTGGTACCACTTGAAACCGTGGAACCAATTACTGCAGTGAGATTAGAGATAATTCCAGATTTATGAGCGGTTAATGGTTGTTCCATCTTCATCGCTTCAAGAACAATTATGAGATCGCCGACCTCAACCTTTGCGCCTTCTTCAACCGCAATCTTTACAACCGTCCCTTGCATGGGACTTACTAATCCTGCTCCACTTGAACCACCTGTCATGGTTTGCTTTGCACGGTGGCGTTTTACGACTGGTTTAGGTGCGTGAACAAGGATCTCAAAGCGCTTTCCGTTGACTTCGGTGATCAAGTGCTCAGGTGCCATATGAGTTTCAAGTGGTGGTTCAGTTATAACAAAAGCAGGAATCTCATTGTTGAATTCATTTTCAATATAACTTGTGTACACCTTGAAATTTTCAGTAAAGGCCGGATCTTCAAGAATTGCACGGTGAAACGGAATTGCAGTAGCTAATCCACCAACGACAAATTCAGATAAGGCACGTCGAGCTCTTTCAATCGCTTGCTGACGAGTTGCACCAGTAACGATCAACTTTGCTAGAAGTGAATCAAAGTTTCCGCCGATAGTGTCTCCACCTTTAAAGCCGGCATCGACTCGAACACCAGGTCCGGTAGGTATCGCCCAATCGGTTATACGACCAGGTGCTGGAAGAAAGGAGCGACCTGGGTCTTCTCCATTAATTCTGAACTCAATTGAGTGTCCGCGAATTTCGGGATCATCAAAGCCAAGTGCTTCACCATCTGCAATTCTGAATTGTTCCCGCACTAAATCAAGCCCAGTGACCTCTTCACTGACTGGGTGCTCAACCTGTAAGCGAGTGTTTACCTCTAGAAATGAGATTGTTCCATCAAGACCAATCAGGAACTCACATGTTCCTGCACCGATGTATCCAGCCTCTTTCATGATCGCTTTACTTGAACGATATAACTCTTCACTTTGTGCAGCGGTCAAGAATGGGGCATGTGCTTCTTCTACTAATTTTTGGTGACGACGCTGCAGTGAACAGTCACGGGTACTAACAACTACCGCATGTCCATGCTTATCAACCAATACTTGTGTCTCAACATGTCGAGGCTTATCTAAGTAACGCTCAACAAAGCATTCGCCTCGACCAAAGCCAGATATTGCTTCACGTACCGCAGATGCAAATAACTCTGGAATTTCCTCCATAGTGCGTGCAACTTTTAATCCACGTCCACCGCCACCATGGGCAGCTTTAATTGCAACCGGTAGACCATGCTCCTTGGCAAAAGCTGTTACCTCTTCATGACCTGCAACTGGATCCTTTGTTCCCGCAACCAACGGTGCACCAGCTTTTGCAGCAATCTTGCGTGCAGAAACCTTGTCACCTAAAGCGCGAATCGCCTCTGGTGGTGGTCCAATCCATGTTAAACCCGCATCAATAACCGCTTGAGCGAAGTTAGCGTTTTCAGAGAGAAAACCATAACCAGGATGAACCGCATCTGCTCCTGATTCACGTGCAACTGCGATTAACTTTTCAATATCTAGATAGGTTTGAGTCGCAGTTGTTCCATGTAGTGAATACGCAGCATCTGCCATTTGTGCATGAAGTGAGTTGCGATCCTCATCGGAGTACACAGCAACACTTTCAATTCCGTGATCTTTACAGGCACGAATTACACGTAATGCGATTTCACCACGGTTTGCAACTAATACGCGCTTCATTTCATCACCTTTACCTGTGGCCATGTGTAACCCAACTGAGCAAAAGCCTTACGAACAAATGGCATAGAAATGCCAACGACATTTGTGTAATCGCCTTCAATTGAAGGGATAAAGGGGGAACTAAATCCATCGAGAGTAAATCCACCCGCCACATGTAATGGCTCTTCAGTTGCAACGTAATCTGCAATCTCTTCATCACTCATGTGGTCAAAGCTCACACGAGTTGTGACTCGATCCGATATCTCGACATCTTTAACGGTATCGATGATGCAATGACCTGTGTGCAGCAAACCAGAGTTACCTCGAACTCGTTTTGCACGCTCAGTAGCGACATCAGGTGTGCCTGGCTTTCCGAGTGAAACCCCATCAAATTCAAAGGTGGAGTCACAGCCAATAATGATTGCTGGAAAATCGATTTGTTCACGAACTGTGTGTGCTTTTGTAATTGCTAGAGCGATCACCATGTCCGCTGGCGCTAATGAGTTGAAAAACTCAGTTTCCTCATCGACATGGCTCACGATGATCTTTGGTGAAAGCCCTGCAGATTCCAGTAACCGTCGACGGCTAGTTGATTGAGAGGCTAGAACAATAGTTGGCATTATGAATCAAACCTTCTAGCGCCAAAGGTAATCTGCTGTGGGAGCGGTTGGCGCAGCTGTGGCAAACCGTAAACACTGCGACGAATTACAGGCTTTAACTCTTCACGTTTATGAACAGCCATTGCCGCCTCTATGGCCGCAAGCTCATCTGGAGTCGGAACTCCTTTTGTAATTTCAAATCTCATTACAGCGGCATATTTCCATGTTTGCGCGCAGGTAGCACATCACGCTTTGTCTTGAGAGTTCTAAACGCCTTTGTAATGTAGGCACGAGACTGACTTGGTTCAATCACCGTATCAATAGTTCCGCGTTCTGCGGCAAGATAAGGATTAGCTAATGATTCGTTGTATTCATTTGCTAACTCTGCACGTTTTGCAACAGGATCTGAAGCTCCAGCAAGTTCATTGCGATACAGGATATTTACCGCACCCTGGGCACCCATTACTGCGATCTCAGCTGTAGGCCATGCAAAGTTAATATCGCTACCCAAATACTTTGAGCCCATAACAATAAAGGCACCGCCGTACGCCTTGCGGGTAATAAGGGTTACCAATGGAACTGAAGCTTCGGCATATGCATACAACAACTTCGCTCCACGTCGGATGATTCCATCCCACTCCTGCTCAGTTCCTGGCAAGAATCCTGGAACATCTACCAAGGTCAAAATGGGAATATTGAAAGCATCGCAGAAACGCAAGAAGCGCGCTGCTTTTTCGCTGGAGTTAATATCTAGTGTTCCTGCTAATTGATTTGGTTGGTTTGCAATAATTCCGATTGATTCACCCTCGATACGAGCAAAACCAACAACAATATTTGGTGCATATAAAGCGTGAACTTCCAGAAACTCACCCTCATCAACAAGGGCTTGGATGAGCACCTTCATGTCATACGGTTGATTTGGACTATCTGGAATCAAAGTATCCAATGCAATATCAGATGCCTTTTTCTCTAAAGTTTCTGTTGGTGGAAGATGTGGTGTCGCATCCATATTGTTTGATGGAAGATATGACAGAAGCGCTTTTACGTAATCAATCGCATCATCTTCATTTTCAGCTAAGTAATGAGAGTTACCGGTTTTGGTGTTGTGTGTCCGAGCACCACCCAGCTCTTCCATTCCAACTTCCTCACCCGTTACGGTCTTGATCACATCAGGACCTGTAATAAACATGTGCGAGGTTTCATTAACCATTACCGTGAAATCGGTAAGCGCCGGAGAGTATGCAGAGCCTCCAGCACATGGGCCAAGAATCAAAGAGATTTGGGGGATCACACCAGAAGAACGGGTATTGAGACGGAAAATCTTTCCGTAACCATTAAGAGATGCAACACCTTCTTGAATACGTGCTCCACCTGAATCATTGATACCGATTAATGGAATTCCAGATTTAAGGGCAAACTCTGCAATCTTTACAATCTTGTCGGCATGAACCTCGCCCAGAGATCCACCCATCACTGTGAAATCCTGTGAGTACAAAGCTATTGGGCGGCCATCAACAGTTGCTGTTCCAATAACAACGCCATCTCCGTAGGGACGGTTCTTTTCCATTCCAAATTGTGTTGAACGGTGGCGAGCAAACTCATCGATTTCGGTAAATGAATCAGGATCAACCAACATTGCAATACGTTCCCGAGCGGTCTTCTTGCCCTTGGCATGCTGTTTTTCAACTGCTCGCTCAGATCCGGCGTGAATAGCCTCCTCGACACGATCTCGAAGGTCCTCAATTTTCCCAGCGGTTGTATGCAGATCACGACTCATAGGCGTACGGTACTAGGCGTGAGCAAAGAATTGTTAAGGGCGCCGCTAGATCAAGCAGAGATCAGCAGATTAATTACGCCGTACTGGCGAGTAAAGGTGGTTGAACTCACGAGTACAACACAAGGCGATCTTGCGCAATTAGTTCGTGATGGGAAAGCAAAGGTCGGCGATGTAATCGTTGCTGAATATCAAAGTGCAGGACGTGGAAGATTAGATAGAAGTTTTGAAGCTGCGCAAGGAACCGCATTGTTATTTTCTTTTTATATCAAACCTCAGAGAAACCGAGATGATTGGGGTTGGATTCCATTAATCGCCGGCTACAGCGTTGCACAATCCTTGCATGCATTCCATGCGGTCGTTAAATGGCCCAATGATATTTTGATTAAGGGTAAAAAAGTTTCAGGTTTAATTGCAGAGGTTGTTGGTGATGGAGTAGTCATCGGAATTGGTGTCAATGTAGGAATGGAAGAGAATCAACTGCCGGTAGACACAGCAACCTCATTGCTTGTTGAGGGCGGAGAAGACATCACGCGTGATGAACTTATTTGTGAAATTCTCGAAGAGTTTGAGGAACATTTCCTCCAGTGGGATCAGGGAATCGATGAAGTCCAACCTCTGTATAAACAATTAAGCGCCACTATTGGAACAGAGGTACGTGTCGAATATCCAGGGGGAGCCTCACAGCATGGGATAGCTGAAGGAATTTCAGATACAGGCGCGCTTATCTTGAATGATGGAACCCATGTTCAATCCGCCGATGTAATACATCTACGATAGGGCGGTGAGCAAAGCCTTTCCAATCGTCGGCGTCATTGGCGCAGGACAGCTTGCACGTATGAGCATCGCTCCAGCAACAGCTTTAGGTGTTGATCTCTTACTTCTGGCCGCTGATTCGCAGGACTCTGGCGCTCAAATAACTAACCACATTGTTGGTGATTACAAGGATTTAGAAACAGTACGAGCATTTGCGAAAAAGTGCGATGTTGTGACCTTTGAGCATGAATTAATCCCGTTAAGTATTGTGAAAGCCTTAGAAGCAGATGGCGTAGTCGTTCGGCCATCATCCTCCGCCTTTGTTTATTCGCAGGATAAAGCTGCAATGAGAGAAAAGCTAAGTAGCTTTCCTTCGCCACATTGGCAGATAGTTACATCTGCAGATCAAGTTCATGATTTTCCAGTAATTGCGAAAGCGATTTCAGGTGGCTATGACGGTCGCGGTGTTTGGAAAGTCTCCGATGCGAAGGAGCTTGCAGCACTATTGCAACAAACTCCAAAGTTATTAATTGAAGAGCTTGTTGATTTTGATTATGAAATCGCCGTTATGGTCGCTCGTTCTCCTCATGGCCAAGCAACGACATGGGCTCCGACGCAAACAATTCAGGAAGATGGCATTTGCACTATGACTATCTCGCCCGCCCCACATCTTTCTGTTGCACTGAGCGAAAAGGCACAAAAAATCGCACTCGATGTTGCAGCAGCTGTTGGTGTTGTTGGAGTTATGGCGGTTGAATTATTTGTTAAGGGTGATCAATTATTCATTAATGAACTTGCCATGCGTCCACATAACTCTGGACATTGGACAATTGATGGTTCCCACACAAGCCAATTTGAACAACATCTTCGTGCGGTCTTGGATCTTCCATTAGGTGATCCTTCAATGAGTGCACCATTAGCTGTAATGGGAAATGTGCTCGGGGGAGACAAGCCAGATATGTACCGTCCATATCTGCACCTGATGGCGCGAACACCTGCGCTTAAATTCCATCACTATAAGAAAGAGGTTCGACCTGGCCGCAAAATTGGCCATGTAACTATGGTGGGCGAGAACCTCGTAGAATTAACCCAAGAAGTTCAGCATGCCTTGGATTACATGAGCGGAGAAGTTGATGAGTGATGTAGCGATCATCATGGGATCAGACTCTGATTGGCCAACGATGGAGGATGCCGCAAAGATCCTTGATGAACTTGGAATTTCCTATACCGCCGATGTTATTTCCGCACATCGCATGCCACTTGAAATGGTTGAGTTTTCACAAACCGCACAATCAAAGGGTTATAAGGTAATTATTGCTGGAGCCGGTGGCGCTGCTCATCTTCCCGGAATGGTTGCATCTTTAACTCCGCTTCCAGTCATTGGTGTTCCAGTTGCATTAAAAAATCTTGATGGAATGGATTCACTGCTCTCTATTGTTCAAATGCCAGCAGGTGTTCCAGTAGCAACAGTTGGTGTTGGAAATGCAAAGAATGCAGCGCTACTTGCTGCACGAATCTTGGGTGTTTCAGATGTGGCGATTTCAGCAAAGGTAAGTGAAGGTTTGCAGGAGATCAATCGAATCGCAAAGGAAAAGGGCGAGAATCTAAACTCTCGCCGCAATCACAAAACAGGTTTTTAAGCTCGAGCTCGGTACTCAATCGCCGGGCATCGATCCATAACGGTAATTAAACCTGCTGCCTGTGCTCTGGCAACTGCTGCCTCATCTATAACATCTAATTGCAACCACACAGCTTTTGCACCAATTGCAATCGCTTCATCAACTACCTTGCCCACTAACTTAGAATTCACAAAACAATCCACGACATCAACAGCTTCAGGAATCTCAGAGAGCGTTTTGTAACCAATTTCGCCATGAACTGTTTCAGCTCGTGGGTATACAGGAATAATTCGATGACCTTTATCTTGTAGTAACTTCGCAACACCAAAGGCTGCTCGTTCAGGATTATTGCCCAGTCCAACTACAGCCCAGGTTTTTAAGGCCAGGGCCGCATCAATACTTTCTTGGGTATTAATCGGTACGACCTAATGCGTGGAACTTCCAACCAGCGTTGCGCCACATTGTTCGATCCAACATATTGCGTCCATCAATAATGATCTTTGACTTAACTAAAGAAGCAATGGCGGCAGGATCAATCTGTCGATACTCCTTCCATTCAGTTAAATGCAGAATCAAATCAGCATCTTTAAGCGCATCTGTAACAAGCTCTTGATACTGAAGGTTTGGGAAACGCTTACGTGCAGGCTCAATACCTTGAGGATCATGCACAACAACAATTGCACCGGCAGCTTGTAGCTGTGCTGCGATATCGAGCGCAGGGGAGTCACGCACATCATCACTATCTGGTTTGAAGGTCGCACCTAAAACAGCGATCTTGTACTTCGTTAAATCCTCAGAGAGTTCGCCGCGCACAACATCGATCACACGCTGGCGGGCTCGTAGGTTAATGGCATCAATCTCGCGCAGGAATTCGAGCGCTTGCTTGGCACCTAACTCTTCTGCACGAGCCATAAATGCGCGAATATCCTTTGGCAGACAGCCACCACCAAAACCGATACCGGCTTGCAAGAAGCGGTTTCCGATTCGTGGGTCGTATCCAATCGCCTTTGCTAAGACAGTGACATCGCCACCTGCCGCCTCGCACACTTCAGCCATCGCGTTAATAAATGAAATCTTTGTCGCAAGGAATGAGTTTGCTGCAACCTTAACCAACTCTGATGTTGGAAGATCTGCGCGAATCCATGGTGTTCCCAAAGCGATTACAGGTTCGTAAACCTCTTTCAGAATTTCCTCTGCTCGATCATTTGCAACTCCAACAACTAAACGGTTTGGCGTCAAGGTGTCTTCAACTGCAAAACCTTCACGAAGAAACTCTGGGTTCCAAGCAAGATCTGCTTGCGGCGCACTCTTTGCTAACTCATCCCGTAAACCTTGCGCAGTTCCAACTGGAACAGTTGACTTACCAACTACCAATGAACCTTCTTTGAGGTGGGGAGCGATAGCTGCAACAGCTGATTTCACATATGTCAGATCAGCGGCAAGACCATCCTTGCTTTGTGGAGTTCCCACACAAACAAAGTGAACATCTGCATCTTTGACTGCAGAGAAATCAGTTGTAAATGAAAGTCTTCCGGTTTTCATCTCTTGCTCAAGCAAGGTATCTAGACCAGGTTCGTAAAATGGCAACTTGCCACTTTGCAAGAGCGCAACCTTCTCGGGATCTGTATCCACGCCTACGACGGTGAAACCTAAAGAGGACATACATGCAGCATGGGTGGCTCCAAGATAACCGCAGCCAACTACCGAGAGAGTTAAAGTCATGCGGGAGAGTTTACTTCAGAGCCCCGCAAGGATTTTCATCAGCGGTACGAGTCTTAAATTTATCGATCACAGTTGGCTTGGCTGTTGTCGATGATGATGCTGATGGTGTTGGGGTGACCTCATCTGTAAGCGGTAAATCCTCACGAATTCGATTGAAAAGTTCAGGAGCAAGCTCTGAATCCCAGGTCACAACAGATCCAAGTCCAGGAACACGGGCATTGGCATTACCCAATGGAATTGTGAGAGTGCGGACATTGCTAGAAGAGAGATTTTTCATCTGCTTAGCAAGGGTTAACAGATCGCTTTTATTTAGCTCTGAATCAGTTTTAACGGTAGCAATTGCTGCATTAAAGAAGTTAACAAGTTTGATTGGATTGAGCAGAACACCCGTGCTGGTTACTTTGCGAAGTACAGCGCTCATGAACTGCTGTTGACGTTGCATACGTCCTAGATCACCCATTCCATCAAAGTCACGGGTTCGTACATACTTCAAAGCTTCAACTCCATTAAGCGTGTGAACACCTGCAGGAAGCACTAAGTGGCTACCTGGATCATCGATGTCTCTTTTAGTACAGACTTCAATTCCACCAAGGGCATCAACCATTCCTGCAAATCCTGCAAAACCAATTTCAATGTAGTGATCAATTCGAACGCCAGTTTCATTTTCGATGGTTTGAATTAGAAGAGGTGCTCCACCCCATGCAAAAGCTGCGTTAATTTTTCCTTTTGCGGCAGGAACAATCTTTGTTTTATCTAGCGAAGATTGGTGCTCAGGAATTGTCACCAATGAATCACGAGGAATTGAAATAATCGTTGCCTTGTCACGTGATTTTGAAATGTGCACCATAAGCATCGTGTCAGAGCGCGAACCGGCCGCAGTCTTTGTGCTTCCGACTCGAAGCAACTTCAACTGCTCTTTTGTAAGACCTTCGCGAGTATCTGATCCAACTAATAAATAGTTAAGGGCTTTGTTGGGCTTATCTGGTCGAGATGAAATAGAACCAAAGACATCGATACGGTCGATTGCGCCGCTGACTTGGCCGAGACCTAGCCAGGAAAAGGCGGAAATAAGTACTACTCCCACAGATAGTGAGGTAATAATCCGAATTGCCCGCGTTGATTTCACTGTCAGAGAGTACTTGAGCGATAGCGTGTACGCGTTATGTCGACATCAGCGAACACGTTATATGGCTCACCGAAGCGAGAAATCTCGGTCATCCTTCCGGTCCTCAATGAGGCGAAATATTTAGAGGATTCTGTGAATTCAATCCTGTCTCAAAACTTTGATGGGGCGCTCGAAGTCATTCTTGCCGTAGGACCTTCTGAGGATGCGACGATGCAGATTGCACAAGCTCTGCAAGCAAAGGATTCACGTGTTGTGGTGGTTGAAAACCCAACTGGAAGAACAGCACCAGGATTAAATCGTGCAATAGCTGCATCTCGGTACTCGATCATCGTGCGAGTAGATGGTCACTCTCAAATTCCAGATAATTACTGTGAAACCGCCTTTCAAACTCTTTTGGAAACGGGAGCGGTGAATGTAGGTGGAGTTATGGCCGCTGAAGGTGTGTCTTTGTTTGAACGCGCAGTTGCCCGTGCGATGCGAAGTCCTTTAGGAGTTGGCGCGGCACGTTTTCATACAGGTGGAGGCGCGGGTGAATCTGACACCGTGTATCTAGGATGTTTTAGAAAAGAAGCGTTGCTTGCAGTTGGTGGATTTGATGAGAGATTTACCCGTGCACAGGATTGGGAGTTAAATTATCGTTTGCGCGAAAAGGGCGGCGTTGTTTACTTTGATCCTCGATTAACAGTTACATATCGTCCTCGATCTACAGTTCAAGCGCTCGCAAAGCAGTACTTCGAGTATGGACGTTGGAGACGAGTTGTTTCTCGTAGACATCAAGGAACAATTAATTACAGGTATTTAGCGCCACCATTCACAGTTGTTGCTACATCGCTATCAATCCTTTTAGGCGCATTGGTGTGGCCGATTTTCTACATCCCAGCTGTTGTTTATGCGGTGTTTATCCTGGGAGCTTCAGCAATAATTGGTAAGAGCGCGGGCGAGATTGTTTGTTTGCCAACTATTTTGCTCACAATGCATATTTCGTGGGGGTTTGGTTTTCTTACATCGCCGAAGTCGCTAGCCCCTGCGGTAACCTTGCATCCGTGAGCACCCCACTTCAGGTTTATGAGCCATTTAGAGCTGGCCTGCCTAAGCTGGGCAAGTACTGGAAATCCTTGTGGTTTCGCAGAACCTTTATCTCCGAGTACTCGAAATCAGAGCTTCGTGAGCAGCACTTTGACTCTGTCTTTGGACAGTTGTGGTTGGTCTTAAATCCACTTTTGCTTTCTGGCGTCTACTTCATTTTGATCGTAATAATTGGTGGAACAACAGATAGCGCACGTTACGTACATTTAACTGCAACGCTCTTCTTGTTCTATTTAGTTGCCAACTCTTTAACAGGCGGAGTTAAATCAATTACCGCAGGACAGCGACTAATTCTTAACACCGCTTTTCCACGAATTATGTTGCCAATTTCAGCGGTTGTAATCGCAATCTTTAAGTTTCTACCAACCTTGATTGTATTTTTGATTATTAAGGCGGTCGTTGGCTCTAGCTTCTCATTTGAAATGTTATGGGCGATTCCAGTATTGATGATCACTATCTTTTTGGCCTTGGGACTTGCAATCACAATTTCATGCATCAATGTGTACTTCAGAGACATCGCTAGTTTCTTGCCATATTTGACCAGAACACTTCTGTACTTGTCTCCAATCTTGTATGAAGCATCTGCGCTCAATCCAAACCTTAAGGCGCTCCAAGTTGTTAACCCATTATTTCCAATTTTAGATTCATGGTCACGTGCTTTAGTTCATGGAGAAGTTCCTCAAACATCAGGCATGCTTCAAGGTTTAGCGTGGGCGACAGGTATTTTCTTTATCGGCACTTACTTCTTCTTATCGAGGGAGCGTGAGTTCGCTGTCCGCCTCTAACATTCATAAGACTAATGAGCTCGCCGTTTCCATTAGAAATGTCGGCCTCACCTACACAACTGCAATTGATCGCAGACCAACCTTAAAGGCACGGGTTAAAGCTCTTGGTCGCGGTGGAAAACAAACTCGAGTTGTTCGTGCACTCGATGATGTAAACCTAGATGTTGAATATGGCCAAGTTCTAGGAGTAATTGGAACAAATGGTGCTGGTAAATCATCATTGATGCGTTGTGTTGCAGGAATCCTGCCTCCAACCCAAGGTCGAATTGAAGTGTATGGATCTGTTAGCACCTTGTTAGCTTTAGGTGTTGGCTTTAACCCTTCGATGTCAGGCCGAGACAATGTTTATTTAGGTGGATTAGCCGCGGGTATGTCTCGTGAGGAGATCGAAGGACACTTTGAAGAAATCGCTGATTTTTCCGAACTTGGCGATGCAATCGATGCCCCAATGCGCACTTACTCATCTGGAATGTATGCCCGCCTAGCATTTTCAGTAGCGGCAACTGTTCGACCAGATATTTTGATTATTGATGAGGCGCTCAGCACGGGCGATGCAAAGTTCAAAGAAAAAAGCCTCAACCGCGTAAAAGAGTTGCGAAGCGATGATCGTGCATTAATTCTTGTAAGTCACGCCATGCAAACATTGCGCGACACTTGTAACGATGTAGCTTGGCTGCACAAAGGTAAGTTGATTCAACGCGGCGAACCGAATCAAGTAATTGATGCTTATCAAGAGTTTTTACACCTTGGAAAGAGTGCAGCAATTGATGAGGATGTATAAACCTCTAGTTCTCTTGTTGGCTTTTGCT
>JAPOJK010000069.1 GCA_029978465.1 Actinomycetota bacterium | reverse complement strand
ATGCGTCCCTCAAAGTTACGGTTTCCAGAAAGAACCGCGGTAACAGCAAGATCTGCCTCATTGACCGCTTTACTGATTTCAATAGGAAGTGGTCCTGAGTTACCGATACATGTAACGCAGCCATAACCAACGAGGTTAAAGCCCAGCGCCTCCATGTACTTAGTGAGATCTGCGCGATCGTAATAATCGGTAACAACCTTTGATCCTGGTGCCAGCGTTGTCTTTACCCAAGGCTTTGATTTCAGACCCTTTTCAACCGCCTTTTTAGCCAGCAATGCGGCACCGATCATCACAGATGGGTTTGAGGTATTTGTACATGATGTGATTGAAGCGATTACGACATCGCCGTTTTTAACACGGGTTGAACCAGCTGCAACCTCACCCTTTTGAGTCTTATCTCCAAAGTAGGTTGGAACAATCTTTTCAAATGCGCTCTTTGAATCGCTCAATGAGATGCGATCTTGTGGGCGCTTTGGTCCCGAAATAGATGGAACAACAGTTGAAAGATCTAGCTCTACAACTTGTGAGAAACGTGGCTCCACAGATGGGTCATGCCACATTCCTTGAGCCTTTGCGTACTTTTCAACCAATGCAACTTGATCATCTGTGCGACCAGTGAGGCGAAGGTAGCGAAGAGTCTCTTCATCGATTGGGAAGATCGCACATGTTGAGCCGTACTCAGGGCTCATGTTTCCGATTGTTGTTCGGTTAGCCATAGGTACAGAGGTAACTCCTGGACCGAAGAACTCAACAAACTTACCGACAACACCGACCTTGCGCAGGATCTCGGTGATGGTAAGTGCCATATCGGTAGCGGTTGTTCCTAATGGAAGCTCGCCGGTTAACTTGAAGCCAACAACACGTGGAATCAACATCGATACAGGCTGTCCAAGTAGCGCAGCCTCGGCCTCAATACCGCCCACACCCCAGCCAAGGACTCCGAGTCCGTTGACCATGGTTGTGTGTGAATCTGTTCCTACAACTGTATCTGGGTAAGCACGCAGCGTTCCTTCAACTGTTCGTGTCATGACAACGCGAGCCAGGTATTCAATGTTTACTTGGTGAACAATTCCTGTTCCAGGTGGAACCACCTTGAACTCATCAAATGCGGTCTGACCCCAACGCAAGAAACGGTAGCGCTCTTGATTGCGCTCGTATTCAATATCTGTGTTCTGCTCAAATGAATCCTTAGTTCCAAACTTATCTGCGATAACTGAGTGGTCGATGACAAGTTCAGCTGGTGCAAGTGGGTTTACCTTTGAAGGATCTCCCCCAAGATCTACGATCGCTTCGCGCATCGTTGCAAGATCTACAACACATGGAACTCCGGTGAAATCCTGCATGATCACACGAGCAGGCGTAAATTGAATCTCTGTATCTGGCTCAATTGATGGGTCCCACCCAGCAAGGGCCTTAATGTGGTCAGCGGTGATGTTTGCGCCATCTTCGGTGCGCAATAGGTTCTCCAGCAGTACCTTCAAGCTGTAAGGAAGGTTAGCTGCGCCATCGATCTGCGAGATATCAAATATCTCGAAACTCTTACCCGCAACTTCTAGATTCTTCTTTGCGTTGAAAGAGTTTTTACTCATTATCTGCCTTTCGTCGATGCGCTTGACCAGCGCTCAAGATACCTCAGCACGCTCGTAGAGGGCAACACATTCGATGTGATGTGTCATTGGAAAGAGATCAAAAGCACGTAAAGAGGCGAGTGAATAACTGTGATCTTCAAGATAGGCGGTATCTCTGGCCAGGGCAGCTGGATCGCATGCCACATACACAATTGCTCGAGGATTTAATGCAGTTATTAGCGAAATGACATCCTTGCCCGCACCTTCACGTGGCGGATCAAGTACGACAACATCTGCAGCAGATACACGTGGCAGAAGTTTGGCAACATCACCAGTTGCAATAGTTACATTCTTATATGCAGAGAAATTCCTACGTGCATCCTCCGTTGCAACTTTGCTTCCTTCAATCAGATCGACATGACCGCTATCACCGACAACATCAATGATGGCGGCGGTAAACAGTCCAACACCACCGTAGAGATCTAATACATGCTCCCCCTGCTGCAATTGTGCAAAATCAACTACCGCTTCCGTTAGAACTTCGGGAGCTTTGATGTGACTTTGCCAAAATGATTCGTGGCTTACTTCAAGGGTTTTTCCAGCAACAACCTCATGCAAAACCGCTGGACCTTCGGTAAGTCTGGCTTTCTCCTCACCACGTGTTGGGGCAAGAGCAATACTTCTTTCACCTGTAGTGGAAGCACTAATCTCGACACGAACATCTCCCTTAAGTTCACGGGATGAAATCTCCGAGAAGTTCATTTCCTCAACACAAATCAAACAGTTATCAACGGGTGCGATGGAGTGAGATCGTGATTTATAGAAACCTAACTTTCCGTTGCGATTGGTTGTGCCAATAGCCCGAGTTCTCCACCCTAAAGATTGGCCGACTTCTTCAACCTCAACACTTATTTCCTTCTTTGCAATTCTTGAGAACTGCTCTGTAATCACATGTGACTTAAGGGTTCGTTGATGCGCGCTATCGAT
>JAPOJK010000068.1 GCA_029978465.1 Actinomycetota bacterium | reverse complement strand
GCATTCACCGCAGCAAAATTTAAGACAGTAGTAGAAGCAGATTTTCCAACCTCTACATGGAATCCGATTTCTACGTCATGGACAAGTTCTCCCGATCAATCTGGATACATCTCTTATGTAGACACGATTCGCGAATTAATCGCACAAGGATGGGTGTATCAAGTAAATGCCTGTCGCCAGATTTGCGCAGAGGATTTCAACCCAAATTTGCGCGGACTTTTTTCACGTATCTTGGAAAGCAACCCTGCGCCATGGGCGAGTTATCTCGAAATTCCGGGGATCAACATCGCATCCGCATCTCCAGAGTTATTTCTCAAGCGCACAGGCGGTCGCGTGAAGACATCGCCGATAAAGGGAACGCAAGCTCTTGGTTCAAGTGATTTTGGTGTGAAGGACAAATCAGAGAACATCATGATCGTTGATCTGATGCGCAATGATCTCGGGATGATTTGTAAGAGTGGATCTGTTGAAGTAACACAACTTCTGTATAGCCAGGATCACCCAGGCTTACAGCACCTAGTCTCCGATGTTGAGGGTGACCTAATTGATGGAATTAGTTGGAGCGATATTTTCCGAGCAGTTTCACCTCCTGGTTCAGTAAGCGGCGCGCCTAAATCATCAGCTCTTTCCACAATTTCCGACAATGAGAATCCCCGTGGCCCGTACTGCGGAGCATTGGGTTGGGTTCAGGGCGACATGGCAGAGCTATCAGTTGCGATTCGCATATTTTGGAAAACTGAAAAACTTAACTTTGGAACAGGAGCTGGAATTACCTTTAGCAGCGATTCGCAGCAGGAATGGGAAGAGACGGAATTAAAGGCTTCCAGGTTAATAAAGATTGCAGCAGGACAACACGGATGAAGGTAATTCAAAACGGTTTATTAGTAGATCTAGTTGATAGCCGATGCAACGATAAAGGCTGGATGGATGGTGCCGGAGTATTTGAAACTATAAGAACGGTAAACAATGCACCGTGGGCCCTTTCGCGTCACATGCGTCGAGCGGTAAGTAGCGCTAAACAATTAGGTTTTTCAATAGCAAACGAAGAGGTTCTCCGAAGCGCTGTTGCGCTTTTGTGTGAAACTGAAAAAGCACCAATGGGAATGCTGCGTTTGTCTTTTGGAGATGATGGCAACTGGGCGGCGGTCCATTTACCGTACGAAGGCAGTAATCAACCAGCGACTCTGATGACTTTTCAAAAACCAATCTCTGTTGTCGGTCAGCCGGTAAAAAGTTATCCATATTCGCATCGATTAGATATTTTGAACTTTGCAAAGGATTCAGGTTTTGATGAAGCGATCATCATGAACGATCTGGGCAAGGTGTGCGAGGGATCGGTTACAAATCTGCTGGTCAAACTTGATGGTAAGTGGATAACTCCACCAATTAGCGATGGTGTTCTGCCTGGAATCATGCGAGCCCTCGTGATCGAGTATTGCGGCGTATCTGTAAAAAGTATTAATGCAGCGGATCTGCAACGGGTTCAATCAGCTTTTCTCTTGAGCAGCCTGCGCATCGCACAACCGGTGGCCTCTATAGATGGAAGATTGTTGGAGCCATCACCTGAATTTGGCGCAGAAATTGAAGCGATGGCGCTGCAGACTTCGGTAGGCTAGCGACATGGCTCAGATCTCGATCACAGTTGATGGCGTTGCCCAACAGGTAGAAGCAGATCAGCGCCCGACCCATTTATTTGCCGATAACAAAGAGGTTGTTGTTTGTCGTGTAAATGGCGCTTTGAAAGATTTATGGACCGAGCTTGCCGATGGCGATGTTGTTGATTCGGTTCTCATCTCTTCGCCAGATGGTTTAGCGGTATTGCGTCACTCAACCGCACATGTCATGGCACAAGCAGTTCAAGAGGTGTACGCCAATACACGTCTTGGAATTGGCCCACCGATCAAAGATGGCTTCTACTACGATTTCGATCCGCAAAACACATTTAATCCTGATGACTTAGTCAAGATTGAAAGTGCGATGAGAAAGATCATCAAAGAAGGTCAACGGTTTCGTCGTCGCGTAACAACCGAAGCTGAAGCTCTCAAAGAGTTGGCGCATGAACCATATAAATGTGAATTGATTGGTATCAAGGGTCCTGCAGGCGAAGAGGCCTCCGTTGAAGTAGGCGGCTCTGAGCTAACTATTTATGACAATTTGGGACGAGATGGAAATCCGGTATGGAGCGATCTATGTCGCGGTCCACATCTACCGTCAACCAAGTTGATTCCAGCCTTCAAATTGATGCGCACCGCTGCTGCCTACTGGCGTGGTTCTGAAAAGAATCCAATGCTCCAAAGAATTTACGGAACTGCATGGCCATCACAAGATGAACTCAACGCCTACCTTGAACTCCTTGCTGAAGCGGAAAAGCGTGATCATCGTCGTTTAGGTACAGAGTTAGATCTCTTCTCATTTCCTGAAGAGATCGGCTCTGGTTTAGCGGTTTTTCATCCTAAGGGCGGAATTGTTCGTCGTGCGATGGAGGATTACTCACGTATTCGACATGAAGAAGAGAACTACGAGTTTGTTTATTCACCTCATTTGACCAAGGCAGCGCTCTTTGAAACCTCTGGTCACTTGCAATGGTACGCCGATGGAATGTATCCACCAATGATTTTGGATGAAGAACACCATAGCGATGGAACCATTAAAAGAGCTGGCCAGCAGTACTACATGAAGCCGATGAACT
>JAPOJK010000067.1 GCA_029978465.1 Actinomycetota bacterium | reverse complement strand
GCCGCTAGTACTACTTGGTGCAGGAATGCTCTGGTTTGGTTGGTTCGGCTTTAACGCAGGAAGCGCGCTATCTGCAGGCTCACTTGCGGCAACAGCGATGATCAATACCCAAATCGCATCAGCCGCTGCTGCCATGTCATGGATTACCTTTGAAAAGTTCCGTGATGGAAAGGCGACAACGCTAGGTGTTGCATCAGGCGCAATTGCTGGTGCGGTTGTTATTACCCCTGCATGCGGTTACGTCAATCCAATTGGAGCCTTAATCCTTGGACTAATTGCAGGTGTTGCATCTTCATACGCCGTTTCTCGCAAATACAAGTTTGGGTATGACGATTCTCTCGATGTCGTCGGAGTCCACGGCGTTAGCGGAATCGTTGGAATGATAGGTATTGGCTTATTTGCAACTGCAACAGTTAATGCAACCGGTAAGGAAGGGTTGTTTATTAACGGCTCCCCTGATCTATTGATTAAGCAACTAACTGCGATTGTGGCGGTTGCAGCATTTTCTTTCTGCGCGACATGGCTCATTGCAACAGTCATCACACGCACGATCGGATTTAGAGTTCCTCGCGAAGAAGAGCTAACAGGTCTAGATACGACCTACCACGCAGAGTCTGCGTATGACATTACTGGAAATTCAAACCGGTACTAGGCACGAGAAAAGAGATAACAATGAAGCTCATAACAGCGATCGTTAAGCCTTCAAAGGTTGATGATATTAAGCGTGCTTTACAAGCAGATGGCGTGCATGGAATGACCGTCTCTGAAACCCGCGGTTTTGGCCGTCAAAAGGGACACACTGAAATTTACCGTGGTGCTGAATACACAGTTGATTTCATTCCAAAAGCGCGCATCGAAGTACTTGCAGATGATGCCGAGTGCGATCACATCGTTGACTTAATTGTTAACACCGCAAACACCGGTTCTATCGGCGATGGAAAGCTATGGGTTTCTCCTATCGACACCGTTGTACGTATTCGTACCGGCGAGCGCGGAAGTGATGCTCTCTAAGAGGTAGGTAACGCCTTTTCTGGACAGCTCTTCAGTATTCGAATCATCGCCTCTTTCTCAGGGGCGGTAAACCACAACTTGTATTTGATCTTTACCGCGATTTGTCGCGCCACATAATCACAGCGGTAACTCTTTAATGGAGGCAACCAAGTTGCAGCATCTCCATCGCCCTTTTGCGAATTCAAACGTCCCTTCACAGCTAATAGGTTCATTGGATCATTTGCGAAAGCTGTTCGCTCTTTAATTGACAATTTGAAAGCTCCCGTTTGCCAGGCATTTGAAAGCGCTACAACATGGTCGATTTGAACCTCCATGCTGCTGGTGTTTCCGCGGACAAAGTTGATTGTCTCCCCCGAAAATGGATCGATCAATGTTCCAGATAAAACAACACAATCGCGGGTCTTCTCTTTGAAAACCTCTGCGGTTAAATCACGTTTCAAAATATCGTTGCGGGTATCGCAACCATTGCGATCAACATCTGCCCACGTCTGTCCGAATTGGGCACGGGTGTATCCAGTTTTGGCAGCTCGTCCCTTTGTTACCTGCGCTTCAATAATTGATAATCCAGAGGCAACTGAATCGGCCTGTGATGGTGAGATTCCAGCCACAAGAAGGCTTAGGACTAGGGCAATCCTTATTTCGATGTGACTCACACGCCCAGTATGCGTGTGTCGGGGATGTGCGTCTAGCGGTGAGTTCCTGATAGGTTTCCCCCTGCATTCAAGCGTTTCCGGCGCCTGGATGCCTCGGGTGGTTAGCTCAGTTGGTAGAGCAGGTGACTCTTAATCACCGGGTCGGGGGTTCGAGTCCCTCACCACCCACTTACGACAGTAAGCCCGAGAATCTGAAGGAGCGCCTAAGGTGCCATTGGGATCATCAAAAACAACACCTCACCCTCAACGCACAATCTGTGGAGTTGGTGTTGAGTTTTACTCCATTATGTTTGGCGATCTTTATGATCCAACAGCAATTCCTGGTGCGTGGCAAAAGTTCTGGGCTGAATTCCCAAAGAAAGATTTACCAATGCACAACACCGCCTTCGGCGTCAGTACTCCAATCGAAGGCTCAAATGGAAAATTGCATTATTTAGCTGGAGTTGAAGTAAATGCTGACTATGTAGCACCAGAAGGATTTGAAATAAGAGTGGTGCCGGATGGAAATTATCTTGATGTTACCCACGTTGGTCCAATAACAGCCCTTGCTCAAAGTTATGGTGAGGCCTATGGGGTTGTGCTCCCTCAATCAGGCCATGAGATGCGAGAAGCTGCACATCTTGAACTCTATGACGCAATGCTTAATCCGATGGCTGATGATTACACGATGGGTATTTTGATCCCAGTTAAGTAGTTACTCTTCATCCAACCGTTTTGGATTAGTGAAATTTGCAACTCTTCGCATCATTTGTCCGTTTAGACCGCCGGCCTCTTTCATCTCAAATTGGATTCGCCTGTACTGGTTATCATTCGGATCCAGACGAGTATCAGTGAAAATCTCGCGTGGTTCTCGCATTTTTTTACCTCGGAATTTTTTTACTATTTCCCACGTTAAGCGTGTAACCGTGGCACAAAAAAGAGTGATGACTGAAGTCACCAAAAGATTTCCATCTTCAAGAAATCGTGTTCCGACTCCGGCGATAAGTACCCCGATAGCGATCGAAATGCGATTTCCCGTAATCATTTAAGCCCCTCGTATGCTCTCTTCATCGCAGCTAAATCAATCTTCTTCATTCCGAGCATCGCTTGTGTTGCCCGTTGAGAACCTTCAGCATCTTGTCCGCCCAAGTAATTATTCAT
>JAPOJK010000066.1 GCA_029978465.1 Actinomycetota bacterium | reverse complement strand
AATGACCTTGCGGCCTATCTCTTTAACCATGCCGCATCACCGCCCCATATTCATAGCAACTCAACTATTGAATTGCAGGATCCAATTCTCTCACTCGGATTGCACGGTGCGCACCACGTAGCCATCCAAAGTCATCAATTATCAGGCACGTATGCGAGGACTTATTTGCTATGGAGATGAACACATAAAGAAAGGCCCCCAATTTCTCAGGCGCCCTTCTTATAAGAATGAAACGAGTTATACCTTGAGGTAACGGCGCAGCGTAATCACTGAGGCCAGGATTGAAACAACCAAGCCTGTGGCAAGTAAGTACGCCGATGAAACCCAGACTTCACGCCATCCAAAGAAGTTGGTGAATGAGAGAAGTGGAGCAACACGTGAATCAACCACGCTCTTCAATCCAGCAAGTAAACCAGTTGCTAATCCCCAACCAATAATCGCTGAGATAACACCTTCAAGCAAGAATGGCAGTTGGATTGACCATGATGATGCACCAACTAGTTTCATTACTCCGGTTTCACGGCGGCGGTTAAATGCTGCAATACGCAAGGTATTAGAGATCAACAGCGCTGCGGTCAATACAGATGCCAGACCAACGGCAAGTGCACCATTACGAAGAACAGCTAATAATCTAAAGAACTTTTCTAAAATCGTACGCTGGTCTTGAACAACATCAACACCCGGGCGACCACTAAATGCGCTAACAATTACTGAGAACTGCTCTGGATCCTTGAGCTTCACTCGGAATGACTCAGGAAGCTGATCTGCAGTCACATTTTGTGCAATCGCTGAATCCTTGAAACGCTCTTGGAAGCGAACAAAAGCTTGTGATTGAGATTCATAGAAGACGCTATCTACAACGCTCATCTCTTGTAGATCCTGCTGGATCGACAAACGCTGATCAGCGGTTACCGCACCTGCGGCACATGATGCAGAATCAGAAAGATTTCCGCACAAAAATACTGAGACTTCGATCTTGTCGTACCAGTAATCCTTCATCGCCCCTACTTGAGCATTTGAAAGAAGACCAATACCAAGCAATGACAATGAGATCGCTGTCGTCACAACAACAGCAAAGGTCATAGTTAAGTTACGACGAAGGCCAATTCGGACCTCACTTAGAAGAAACCGTTCGCGCATTTATGCAACCTTCCCGTCGTTACTTAATAAAAGATCCATTTGTGTACTGGGCTGAAGTGCTTTTGTCACCGCTGCAACCGCCTTAGCCCGTGTACCCGTAAACACCGCGAACCTGATCGCGGATTACATGTCCACCATCGAGCTCGATAACGCGCTTGCGCATCTGATCCACGATGCCTGCATCGTGTGTAGCCATCAAAACTGTTGTGCCTTCGCGGTTAATGCGATCAAGCAACTTCATGATTCCCACAGATGTTGCTGGGTCAAGGTTTCCGGTTGGCTCATCAGCGATAAGAATTGGTGGGCGGCTTACATATGCACGAGCAATCGCTACACGCTGCTGCTCTCCACCTGAAATCTCTGATGGCAAACGATCGCCCTTATCTTCCAAACCAACTAGTTCCAGAACTTCTGGAACCTCGCGGTTAATCTCTTTTTGCGAGTACCCCAAAACATGCAAAGTAAATGCAACATTTTCAGAAATTGTTTTGTTTGGTAGTAAGCGGAAATCCTGGAAAACAGTTCCTACTGAACGACGAAGCTCAGGAACCTTGTGCTTTGACAAGGTTCCCAGATCTTTTCCAGCAACATGGATCGCACCAGAGGTTGGACGCTCTTCACGAAGAACGAGACGCAAAAAGGTTGACTTACCTGAACCGGAAAGACCGACAAGGAAGACAAACTCGCCCTTTACGATTTCAAGATTTACAGAATCAAGAGCTGGGCGCTCCTGACCTGGATAAATCTTGGTGACATTCTCAAAGCGAATCATTAAATCTCCCATTGCATCTGCGGGGTGGAGTTCGGGGAACCACCTTCGACCTGCGCTTAGTTTAAGGAAGTCAGGCGGAAATACTCGGATCTAACGCGAGTTTGAGCCTGAAGAAAGTGTGAGATTCCTCGAATTACGATGATTCTCAGGAATTACGAACTGCGGCGCCAGCGAATTCCGGCTTCGATAAATTCATCGATTTCGCCGTTCAACACCGCAGATGTATTTCCTGTTTCATAATCTGTGCGCAAATCCTTCACCATTTGATACGGCGCTAATACGTATGAACGCATCTGATTTCCCCATGAACCCGAGTTATCACCCTTGAGTGCATTGATCTTTGCCTGCTCTTCTTGGCGACGGCGTTCCAAAAGCTTTGATTGCAACACAGCCATAGCTGTTGCCTTATTTTGAATCTGAGAACGTTCATTCTGGCAAGAGACCACAATCCCAGTTGGAATGTGGGTCAATCGCACGGCGGAGTCGGTTGTATTAACCCCCTGGCCACCTGGACCTGATGAGCGGTACACATCAACGCGAATCTCTTTTTCATCAATCTCAATGTGATCGCTTTGTTCAACAACCGGAACTACTTCAACACCAGCAAATGATGTGTGTCGTCGGCTCTGGCTATCAAAAGGAGAGATGCGAACAAGACGGTGTGTTCCTTGTTCAATTGACAAAGTTCCATATGCGTACGGTGCTGAAACTTTAAATGTTGTTGATTTGATTCCCGCTTCTTCAGCGTATGAGGTTTCCAGAACATCAACCTTGAATGCGTGACGTTCGCAGTACCGCAGATACATTCGCATGATCATTTCAGCCCAGTCAGCGGCCTCTACTCCACCAGCTTCGGAGCGAATAGTGATTAAAGCATCGCGATCGTCATACTCGCCATTC
>JAPOJK010000065.1 GCA_029978465.1 Actinomycetota bacterium | reverse complement strand
TCACTTAACTACAACCGCTTTAGACATTCCTAGAACTTTAACTCCGGCAGAGGTTGCGGTCAGATCAATTTTGATTCGCTCACCATCAACTTCAGATACAACACCAGAAACTGTTAGGTCTACCTTTTGATCAGCGGGAACAATGACCGGCTTTACAAAGCGACCTGAGAACTCCTTCACAGCAGCTGATCCGCCAGCCCAATCTGTAACAAACTTTCCGACCAATGCCATGGTTAACATTCCATGTGCAATCACGTTGGGTAGTCTGACGGAGAGGGCAAACTCCTCATTCTGATGAATTGGATTTTGATCTCCGCTGGCATCGGCGTACGCCTTAAGCATTGCGCGATCTACATAAAAGATCTTTTCCTCGAGAATTGTTCCAACTTCAATCATGCGCGCACCACCAATGTGGACCAAGTTGATACAACTAACTGGCTATCTGAATGTAAATCAGAGCGCACAGTTACAATTTCATTGCCCGCTGCGACTTTGTAACTTTCAATTGTTGAAGAACATTTAAAGGTATCGCCCGCAACGATTGGTCGCTTGATATCAAAGCGCTGATCACCATGAACTACCCGAGACCAATCCAAACCAATTTCAGGGTTGGACAAGATCTCTTGTGATTGTTCTAAAGTAATTCGAATTGAGAAAGTTGGAGGAGCTACCGTTGTATTGTTTTCAGAAAGGACGGCACAAAAGGCATCAATTTCAGATTGAGAAACAGTTACAGACTCTGCACCTTCAAAGGTGCGCCCGACAGAATCGGGATTGAGCATTAGCGAGTTTCGCGGTGAAGAGTTGAAGACTTGCAACGTGGACAGAACTTCTTGAGCTCCATACGGTCTGGATCGTTGCGGCGGTTCTTCTTAGTGATGTAGTTACGCTCTTTGCAATCGACACATGCCATGGTGATCTTTGGACGTACGTCCGCGCTCTTGCTTGCCATGGTCTTACTCCTTCAGTCGATTACGAGAGGCTTAGGTTACCCGAGCCTGCACGTTGCGCGAAATTCACGCTTGTGGAACTAGTAGCGGAGGCGGGATTTGAACCCACGACACAGCGATTATGAGCCGCTTGCTCTACCAAGCTGAGCTACCCCGCCAAGGGTTGTGCATGTGAAAGATAGGTAATTCTTGGTGAAGAACCTCTTTCGAGCCCCCCACCGGAATCGGACCGGTGACCTTTTCCTTACCATGGAAACGCTCTACCGACTGAGCTAGGGGGGCGTTGATCGAATGCGAAGCCTACCTTCTACCTTCCACTTTGGAAAAATTAACTCTTTATTGAGCAGGATCTAGCGTGATTTTGCCTGTTGTTTCGCGGCTCAACATCGCCTTGTGGGCTTGGCTGGCCTGACTCAATGGATAGGTTGCACCGATTACCGGCTTCAACTTTCCTTCAACAACAAGAGCAAAGAGTTGCTCAATAACATCATTCATTAACTCTTTCTTACCGAAGCAATGTGACAACCAAAATCCAGTAATAGTTTTGCTACCACCCATCAGCATTGCTGGTTGAATCATTGATGGTGCAACACGTGATGCCATGCCGTATGTAACAAGACGGCCAAATGGCGCAAGAATTTCTAGGCTGTCATCAAAGGTCTTTCCACCAACCATCTCAAGAATCAGATTTACTCGCTTACCACCATTGGCAGCTTTAATCGCATCACCTAAGTTTTCAACTGTTGCTTCAACAACAACATCTGCCCCAAGTGAAGATGCAAGTGCGCGCTTACCTTCAGAGGATGCAACAGCAATTACCTTTGCGCCCCACAACTTTGCTAATTGAATTGCAATTGTTCCGACACCACCGGCAGCTGCATGAACGACAACTGTTTCGCCAGGTTGCACATGTCCAACAGTTTTCAAAATGTGCCAAGCGGTTGAGCCCTGAACCAACATGCACAGTGCTTGTCCATCTGAAACTCAATCAGGAATTGGAATCATTGTTGCGGAATGAGTTATCGCCTTTTGTGCGTATCCCCCACCATCAACTGGTGCCAAAACCCGAACACCCTTTGAAGTTGTTCCAACAACCTCAATGCCAGGAACCAAGGGAAGTTTCTGTGGTGACAGGTATGAGTTTTCAGTTTGATGTGTATCTGCGTAGTTAATTCCAATTGCAGAAACATCTATGAGTTCAAATCCATCTGCCGCCTTTGGATCTTCTAGATCAACTAAGTGCATGACATCTGGACCACCAAATTCGGTGATCTGAATTGCTTTCATTTTCCCAGCTTTCTTAAATTAGCCCTTGGTTGAGCCGAGTGTTAAGCCTGAAACAAACTGCTTGCGCAGTACAAAGAAGACGATAAGGGTAGGCAGGGCTGCGATCGTCGCACCAGCTGCCAAGAGGTTGTAATCCGTAACAAATTCACCCTGCAGTCGGCCGAGCGCCGAGGTAATCGGACGTTTTGAATCCGAGGACATCAGAACTAGCGCCCAGAAGAAGTCGTTGTAAATCCACGTGGTCATCAGCACACCTAATGAAGCAAGCGCTGGGCGAAGCAGCGGCAACATCACCTTTGTGTAGTGGGTGAAGACGCTTGCGCCATCAACCATGGCTGACTCGCTGATTTCCTTTGGAACTGTCTTCATATAACTTGAAAGAACAAATGTTGCAAAGCCCATCTGGAATGCAACGTGAATCAAAACAACTCCCCATGGTGAGTCATATAGAAGGCGCGGTAATCCAACAGCCTTTCCTAAGGTGATGTACATCTTGAATACTGGGATGAAAACTAATTGGGCTGGAAGCAGGTTTCCTGCTGTGAAAAGTAATAACAGCGAAACATTCCACTTAA
>JAPOJK010000064.1 GCA_029978465.1 Actinomycetota bacterium | reverse complement strand
CCGCACTTAATTCACTCGTCACCACTTCGGACATCCCGCACCCCCTGACTAGCCTTACCCCATGAACCTCGCTCTCGCAGGCCTGTCCTATGGCATCACCGTTGTCGCCCTGGTCCTTTTAACTGTTCGCACTAAAAAGCTGATCGGTATCTATACAAAGGGTCAGCCAGATCCAACCCGTGGCAACGATAAGGCGCAGCGTTTAAAGATGGCCTTCGGTGAAATCTTTGGGCACACCAAGATGCTCAACTTCACCGTTGTTGGATTTGCGCACTGGTTTGTCATGATCGGTTTCTTTGTTTTATTTGGAACTTTGGTTACCGCTTACGGTCAGTTAATCAATCCGCACTTTGCATTGCCAGTGATCGGACATTTCTGGGTATACGAGTACATCACCGAATTAATTGCATGGGCTACCGGTATTGGAATTGTCGCGCTAATTGGAATTCGCCAAGTTACTTATCGTCGTAACAAGCGTTCACGTTTTGCAGGATCTGGAATGGGCAAGGCGTATTACGTCGAGTTCACAATTGTGTTGATTGTCGTCTGTGTCATCGCATTGCGCGGTCTAGAGGGTGCGTTATCTGATGAAACCGCCTGGAACCGTCACTTCATTACAACCTGGTTTATCGCAGCGATGTTTAAGTCCATGACCTTGACTCAGCTTGAAAACTGGATTCAAATCGTTGCAACGATCAAGATCGTTGGATCGATGGCCTGGTTCATTGTTATTGCAAGTAATTTAACAATGGGTGTTGCATGGCACCGCTTTTTAGCACCATTTAATATCTTCTTCCGTCGTAACGCAGATGGAAAATCATCATTAGGCGCGTTGCCACCAATGATGTCCCATGGTGAAGAGATTAACTTTGAAGATCCAAAGGAAGATGATGTCTTTGGTCTTGGAACACGTGCAGATATTTCCTGGAAGGGTCTGCTCGATATGTCCACATGTACTGAATGTGGACGTTGCCAATCTCAGTGCCCTGCCTGGCACACTGAAAAACCATTGTCACCAAAGCTTTTAATCATGGCTATGCGCGATCACGCCTTTGCTAAAACCGTTGAAAATGAAGCCTTAGTTGGCGAAAACTCACCAATTAGTTTGGATGTTTTGTGGTCTTGCACAACATGTGGTGCCTGCGTTAATGAGTGCCCAGTTGATATTGAACATGTGGATCACATCGTTAACATGCGTCGCTTCCAGGTATTGGTTGAATCCGAGTTTCCATCAGAGCTCGGCGGAACCTTTAGAAATCTAGAAAAGGCGGGTAACCCTTGGGGTGCAAACCGCGCAGATCGCGAAGCATGGATCGCTGAATGTGATTTTCCAATTAATGTAATTGAGGGCGAACTACCAGAGGATGTCGAGTACTTGTTCTGGGTTGGTTGCGCTGGTGCTTATGAAGAGCGTGCCAAGAAGACAACTAAAGCAGTTGCAGAGTTGTTGTATATGGCTGGCGTGAACTTTGCAGTTCTTGGTAAGAAAGAAACCTGTACTGGAGATCCTGCACGACGTGCCGGTAATGAGTTCCTGTATCAAATTCTTTCCCGTGAAAATATTGAAACCTTTAAAGAAGCATTTGGTGATCGACCAAAGGGTAAGAAAAAGGTTGTTGTTACCTGCCCTCACTGCTTTACAACAATCGGTCGTGATTATGGACAACAAGGTTTTGAACTTGAAATGGTTCACCACACTCAGTTGCTCAATCAATTGTTACGTGAAAAGCGTTTGCTTCCGATCAAGATGTCTCACACCGCAATGACCTATCACGATCCTTGCTACTTGGGTCGTCACAACGAGGTTTACCAACCACCACGTGAAATTCTGGAAGCAACTGGTGTTGAGTTAACTGAAATGCCACGTAACAAGGAGCGTTCATTCTGCTGTGGTGCAGGTGGCGGACGTATGTGGATGGAAGAAAAGATTGGAACCCGCATCAACATCAACCGTGTTGAAGAAGCGATTGCAACGGGTGCAACTGAACTTGCCGTTGCCTGTCCTTTCTGCCGCGTTATGACCAGCGATGGAATGAACGCCAAGGAGTCTGCTGTTGAAGTCTTGGATGTTGCGCAGGTTCTTCTGCGCTCAGTCAAAGAAGCCTAGAAATAAAAACAGGGCGTATTTTCCACCCGTTCTCAGGAAACTTTCAGGCTGTGAGAGCATTCTCTAGCCATGACAACCACTATCGAAAAGAACAGCCAGCGCATTCTCGTCGTTGATGACGAAGCAAGCATCAGCGAGCTCATTTCTACAAGCCTACGTTTTGTGGGCTTTGATGTCCGCACTGCGGCCAATGGTGCAGAAGCACTCCGTGTAGCTGAAGAGTTCAAGCCACATGCAATGGTTCTCGATGTCATGTTGCCTGATCTTGATGGTTTTGAGGTGTGCAAGAAGATTCGTAATGAAGGTGTTGATACAGGAGTTTTATTCCTGACCGCTAAAGATGGCATGGATGACAAGGTCAAGGGTTTAACTCTTGGCGGCGATGATTACATGACTAAGCCATTTTCATTAGAAGAGCTTGTTGCACGTTTGCGCGCACTTCTCCGTCGCACAGGTGTGGATCAGATTGAAATTGATGATGAAAAGATGCGCTTTGCAGATTTAGAACTTGATGAGGCAACTCATGAGGTTCGTCGTGCAGGCGAGCTATTAGATCTTTCTCCAACAGAGTTTGCATTACTGCGTTACTTAATTATTAACGCTGATCGCGTTGTATCAAAGGCGCAGATTTTGGATCATGTATGGCAGTACGACTTCCGTGGTGACATGGGAATTGTTGAAACCTACATCTCTTACCTACGTAAGAAGATTGATGCCTTTGATCCACCACTCATTCACACAGTACGTGGAGTTGGCTACCGTTTACGGATGCCGCCTAAGTAAGAGATGAGATTGAGAACCCGT
>JAPOJK010000063.1 GCA_029978465.1 Actinomycetota bacterium | reverse complement strand
GGCTTTAGATCATTGAGTCGTCAGAAAACACTTTTTAATCAAGCGTTACGTAAGTACAAATCAGTTGATGAAGCAAGTAAATGGGTTGCACCACCATTGGTGTCCCATCATCCATGGGGAATTGCAATTGATGTTAATTATCCGGATGAACCGGTTGGAGCAGGTTGGTTAGAAGCACATGGTTATAAATTCGGTTTGTGTCGTGTCTTTGAAAATGAATGGTGGCATTTTGAACCGGTGATTGCGCCGGGTTGGAAGTGTCCACCATTGGTTCCTGATGCTCGATACAGCAAGGATTAACGAAGGAACAGAGCTCGTAATCTGCGAGAAGTAACAAACAATCCGGTAGCGATATGAATCAAGACACCTGAGTTGAGATCTCCAAACCAGAAGGCGCGAACCATTTCGATTCCATGCCATAGCGGCAGCGCCATAATGAGTTTCTCTAACCAATCTGGGTAAACCGAAATCGGATAGAGAGAGCCGGAAAATAGTGTCATTGGCAGCAGCACGATGTTGATGAAGCCCATCTGCTGATATGTCTTAAAGAAAGAGGTGATCGCCATTCCAAATGAGGCGAAACCAAAGGCAACTAAGGAGGCTGCAGGGATCGCCAAGATCGCCCAGAAGCTTGGAGTCAGACCCAGCGCTGTCACCACTGTAAGGAAGCCAAGTGAGTACACCAAGCCACGAATGAGCGCCCAGGTGATCTCGCCAAGTGCGATATCTAACGGCCCTAACGGAGTTGAGAGCATTGTCTTATAAAGCTTGGATTCATTAAGTTTCCAAAAAACGTTCCAAGTTGAATCATAAATTGCACCATTCATCGCGCTATTTGCAAGCAAACCAGGTGCGATAAACAAGGTGTAATCAATAGTTTTACTTCCTGTTGTTACATCACCAACAAGGTTTCCCATTCCGTAACCAAATGCCAATAAGAAAAGCACTGGCTCAACAAAGCCTGTTACAACTGGAACCCAGTTAGTTGATCTAAATGCGATCCACCCGCGCTCTAAAAGAACCCAAGGTCGACCAGCGTACATAGCGCTGGATTTTCTGCTCTCTGCAATTTGCACCGCGGTCTTCACTTTGCCAACCTCTTTTCAAATTGGCGGGTAGCAAGAGTTAGGCCAGTGACCAGCATGGTGATTAGGAAGGTGAGGTGAACAATTACCATTGTTGAACTAATTCCGTAATCAAAAGCGGCTTCTCGACCAAGCTCTGTTGCATGCCACAGTGGTGAGATCCAACCAATTGGCTGCAGATAAATCGGCATTGAAGTTAATGGAAAGAATGTTCCAGAGAATAAGAACATCGGCATAATCACTAAACGCCCAAGAATGTTGAAGAATTGATCTTCCTTTTCAATCTTTGCTGCCGCAAACAACATGAGTGCACCAAATCCACCACCGCCAAGAACAGCAATTGGCATAAGCAAGATACTGATACCAAAGTTAACAACATCAAATGCGAGCAAAAGAATGTAGTAAACACTTACCGAGAAGATTGCGCGACAAAGTGCAGCTAAATAAACACCGATGGCTATCTGTCGACCGGTGATAGGTGTCGAATTCTGTGCAAAGAAAAGTTTGCGCCACTTAAAACCTTCAATTGTTGGAAATACTGTTTCATCCATGATTCCTGTAATTGCAGTGTTTGCCAACAGGGCGGGGGCGATAAAGGCTATGTATTTGATGCCATTTGTGCCGCTTGTCCCAGATCCTTGTTCAACCAGGACGCCAATACCAATGCCTACAGCGATTAAGTAAAACAAAGGATTTCCAATATCTACAGCGGCAATAATTGTTCTCCACTTAGACATGGATTTCAAACGTGCTGAAGCTATATACAAAGCTCCAAAACGTTGAATCGTAGGAACATCAATACCTGCGTTCATTCAATCAAAGTTCTTCCAGTTAAACGAAGGAATACATCTTCCAGTGAGCTGCGGCGAACAAGCGAGGTAGTTGGGTGCAGCTTTGCCTGCATGATCTGCTCAAGTAGCGCTTCACCATCTTCGGTGTACATCAATACGCGATCAGGCAGGGTTTCCATTCGCTCACACATTGTTGCAAGTTGTGGTGCAACCTCTTTATTGCGATCGCTACCAAAGCGAACTTCAAGAACTTCTTTACTTGAATACTGCTTAATCAATCCAGATGGTGAACCTTCAGCCATGATCGCGCCATTGTCCATAACGACAAGACGATCACAGAGTTGTTCAGCTTCATCCATAAAGTGAGTTGTAAGAACAAGAGTTACACCTTGCTCCTTGAGGCGGAACAAGCGATCCCACAAAATGTGACGGGCTTGGGGATCTAAACCTGTCGTTGGCTCATCAAGCAACAAAATATCTGGTTCGCTAACAAGTCCACGTGCAATTGTTAAGCGTCGCTTCATTCCTCCACTGAGCGCTTCAACCTTAACATCTCGCTTTTCTTCAAGCTGTGCAAATTCAAGAAGCTCTTCAATCTTGCCTTTGATGAACTTCTTAGAAAGGCCAAAGTAGCGTCCGTAGATGTATAGATTTTCACTGACTGTAAGTTCGCCATCAAGGTTGTCTTGTTGTGGAACAACGCCAAGGTGTGCACGAACAAGTGGACCAAACTGTTCTGGATCTTTATCCAAGATCTCAACAGTTCCCGAAGTTCGGGTCGATGTTGCCGCCAAAATTCGCATTGTGGTCGACTTACCTGCGCCGTTTGGCCCCAGTAATCCAAAGGACTCGCCCTTAGCCACATCGAAGTCGATGCCAGCTACAGCGGTGAAATCCCCGAATTTCTTGGTCAAGCCACGTACGGAAATGAGTGGTTTAGACATTCTTTTATCTTACCTGAGTATTGTTTACCTACGTGCGATTCATAAATGAACCTACCCACGACCTCACCTATGACGATGTTTTCATGGTGCCAAGCCGATCCGAACTTTCATCACGAATGGATGTTGATCTTTCATCTGTAGATGGAACAGGAACAACAATTCCCTTAGTTG
>JAPOJK010000062.1 GCA_029978465.1 Actinomycetota bacterium | reverse complement strand
CAAGGCAACAGCTTTGTTATTAAGGATGAAGGTTCGCTCAACGGAACCTACATCAACAATATTTCTGTCACAGAACATGTTCTTGTTTCTGGTGATGAGTTTCAAATAGGTAAGTTCCATTTGCTTTTCGTCGGTTCCAACTAGGGGAGTAGTCATGGCAGTTCCAGCACGCGCATATTTGAGCATCGGTGAAGTCCTTAACCGTTTGCGTGGAGATTTTGCGGACATCACAATTTCAAAGATTCGCTTTCTTGAATCTGAAGGATTGATCGAACCGCAACGAACACCATCTGGTTACCGAAAGTTCACAAGTTCAGATCTCGAGCGTTTGCGTTATGTACTTCTTGCACAGCGCGATCAATACCTGCCATTAAAGGTAATCAAGGAAAACCTTGATGCGATTGATCGTGGCTTGCAGCCAGCAGCTGTTGGTGGAGTGCCTTCACCTCGACCAACGATTGGGCTTGCAACAATCGATGGCGAGATGGCACCAAGTGCATTTGGTGAAGTCAGCGAAATGCGCCTATCACGTGAGGAGCTATTGAAGAACAGCGGCCTTGCGGAAGATCAATTAGTTGAGCTGGAAGGGTATGGATTAATCGCACCCCGCGGCCGTCATTACGATGGAGATGCGTTAGCAATTGCTAAGGCTGTTACCGAGATGGGTGGCTTTGGAATTGAAGCCCGTCACCTTCGTTCATTTAAATCTGCTGCAGATCGTGAGATCGGTTTAATCGAGCAGGTCATCACACCTTTGACACGTCAAAAGAGCGCTGAATCAAAGGCACGTGCCGAAGAGGTACAAAAGGAGATCGCATCTCTTTCAATTCGTTTACACGCCGCACTTGTTCGTGGTGGCCTCAACCGTCTTCGATAGATCATGTTGATACCAATGGAGGTAATCGGCGTTCGCGTCGAGATGCCCTCCAACCAACCGATCGTTCTTTTGAAGGAGATCGATGGCAGCCGCTTTCTACCGATCTGGGTGGGGGCTGTTGAAGCAACCGCGATCGCCTTTGCTCAACAAGGGGTAGAGCCACCGCGTCCCTTAAGCCATGATCTAATGAAAAACCTGGTCGAACTCTTTGATGCAACTTTGATCGCTGTGCATCTGACTGAACTCAAGGATGGGGTCTTTTACTCAACCCTGAACCTGCGTGATGCCTCAGGGGAGCCCCTTTCAATTACAGCTAGACCCTCCGATGCGATCGCTTTAGCGGTCAGAACCCATAGCAACATCCTGGCTACAGAGGAGCTACTCAACGAGGTAGGGGTCGAGATCCCACAGGGCGAGGGCGAGAACCAAGAGGTTGAAAAGTTCCGTGAGTTTTTAGATCAGATCAACCCGGAGGATTTCGCGGGGTAAGGGGCAAAACCCTCAACCTCAAGTAGAGGTTTGCTTCGTGTCGGTCATTGTTTACGCCTGTTCCTAGCCTTACATTTATCTCACTCCCCAAGAGAAATGAGCATTCCCCGTGTCCCCAGAAGAGATGGAAATCGGCTACAGAGGCGCTACAGCCTGCTCTGCCGCTGGAATTAGCTACCGTCAATTAGATTACTGGGCACGTACTGGATTAGTTGAACCAAGCATTAGAACTGCAAGTGGTTCCGGAACTCAACGCCTGTATGGCTTTCGCGACATCTTGGTGTTAAAGATTGTTAAGCGTTTATTGGATGCGGGAGTGTCACTTCAAAATATCCGTACCGCAGTTGATCATCTGCGCAGCAGGGGAGTAACAGAGCTAGAGCGCATCACCTTGATGAGTGATGGCGCATCAATTTATGAATGTGCAAGTCCTGATGAGATTATCGATCTACTGCAGGGTGGCCAAGGTGTTTTTGGTATCGCAGTAGGCAAGGTGTGGCATGAGGTTGAGGGATCTCTATCTGTCCTTCAGGGTGAAGTAAATGGCCAGCCAGTAGGTGGCGAAGGTAACGATGAACTCTCGCTTCGCCGCAAGGTTAAAGGGGCGTAATAACACCCTTGTAAGTAGTATGTGTGCCTTGTAGTAGTTGCTACTAACTATCGACAGGGGTTCGTGTGTCACGTTCATTTGAGGATCGTCATATTGGCCCCACCTCAGTTGATGAAGCGGCAATGCTTAAATCACTTGGCTACTCAGATCTGCCCTCATTCATCAGTGATGTAGTTCCATCAAATATCGCAATCAATGGAGTTATCGAAGCGGCGCTGGATTCAGGCAAGAGTGAGGTTGAGGTAATTGCTGAACTTCGATCCATCGCATCGGAGAACAAGGTTTTCCGTTCACTTATTGGAACTGGATATTACGGAACGATTGTTCCCCCTGTAGTTAAGCGAAATGTTTTAGAAAATCCATCGTGGTACACCGCGTACACCCCGTATCAACCAGAGATTTCTCAGGGTCGTTTAGAGGCTCTCTTTGCTTTCCAGACGATGATCTGCGAATTAACAGCCTTAGATATTTCAAATGCATCGATGTTGGATGAAGGAACCGCTGCAGCAGAAGCCATGACTTTGGCCCGCAGAGCTTCAAAGCTCAGCGATGATGCGGTTTTCTTGATCGAAGAACATGTGCATCCACAAACTAAAGCGGTCGTATTAACTCGTGCAAAGCCGTTGGGAATCACGGTTGTAGAGGTTGATTCAGGTCATGTTGTTCGCGATGGATTTGATGGAGAATTTTTCGGAGCATTGCTGCAATATCCAGATACAACAGGAACAGTTATTGATTACACATCATTTGCTGAGTACGCACATTCAAAGGATGCGTTGGTAATTGCTGCAACGGATCTGTTGGCATTGACCTTGTTAAAGGCACCAGGGGAGTGGGGCGCAGATATCGCTGTCGGAACCGCGCAACGTTTTGGTGTACCAATGGGATTTGGTGGTCCACATGCAGGTTTCTTAGCTGTTCGCACAGGTCTTGAGAGATCCATGCCAGGACGTTTAGTTGGTCAAAGTATTGATGCAACTGGAAAGCCAGCTTTTCGCTTAGCGTTGCAAACCCGCG
>JAPOJK010000061.1 GCA_029978465.1 Actinomycetota bacterium | reverse complement strand
ATATGTTGGTAAGTGAACAAAATCCTTCAAGCGACTTAACAATATTTATAAAAAGAGCTAAAATTGTTAATGATAAAGAGTTATCTATTATACCTGATCCAGTTTATGAACCTAATTATGAAAAGAATATTGATAGAGAAACTTCAATTTCTTATCAAGTTAAAGAGGGTGATTACATTCAGGTTATTAGCCCAGCAGGAAGGCAATGTTCTGATTTTCAAGTTGACTCTGGACATTGTCATTTGCAAAGCCCGCCCCGAAGTTCAGCAAACCAGCGAAGATAAATAGCAGGACAGCTAATCCCAGGCCGACTATTGAGACTAACTTGTCAAAGGTTCTACGTTTCATGATTTTCTCTCTCCCTCTTAGGTATTGATATGGAAAATCAATACAAGGTATTTGTACTCTGAGAGAGTCACTGAGTTGATAGAAAAAGCGAGGGTCACCTCTCGGTATGGGAAGTGTGAGAGTTTCCCCTCATATTATGTGATCTAAATTATTGAAAAAAAGTTAATCGATATGACGGTTGCACATTGATGTGCCATCGGGCCCAACTTCGAAGTGAGCGCATGGAACATTTAACTTGTCGAAAGCTGAGTCACCATAATGAGTTCGGTATGCAAGAGCTAACAAAACTCGTAAATTTGTTTCGCCATCTGATTTGATCCCGAAAACTTGCGCGCTACGGCTAACGGTATTTTCAATAACCTTTTCGCTGTGGGATGTTTGAGTTGCGATGGCGGCGTTGGATTTGCCCTCGCAGACCAGCTCTAGAACTAATTGTTCAAAAGGGGTCAACTCTCTTGTAGAAATTGTGATGTCACGTGCCATGGTCTTTCCGCCTCTCCGCGTGTTCCTATTCTGCACTTCTTTTTTTCGGAGGTCACCCCATAAGATGCGCAAATGAGCGAAATATTAAGTCATGTAGAGAATAGAGTGCTAACCCTCACATTCAATCGCCCCGAAAAAATGAACGCCCTGACCCGTTCCATGTACTCAGGGTTGGCTAAAGGTCTCAATGATGCTGCGGGGGATTTTGGTATTAGAGCGGTTGTGTTAACGGCAGCGGGGGATCACTTCACCGCCGGTAACGACATTATGGATTTCATGAACAATCCGCCTACATCTGATGATTCAGAGGTAGCTCAATTTTTAGCTGCACTTTTAAACTTTCCAAAACCTCTTATTGGTGCGGTTAAGGGAAATGCAGTTGGTGTTGGAACAACAATGTTGTTGCACTGCGATGTTGTGATTGCGGGACCTACGGCAAAGTTTTCCATGCCATTTGCATCCCTTGGTCTAGTTCCCGAAGCCGGTTCCAGTTACCTGTTTCCACAGCTAGTCGGTTACCAAAGAGCGGCCAGAATCTTCATGACCGGCGAAAGCTTTGATACCGACTCTGCAATAGAGATGGGATTGGTTACCGCAAATGATCCCGACCCATTGGCACACGCAATCAAAGTTGCCGAGCAGATTGCTGAACAACCGCCGCAAGCAATTATCAATACGAAGGCGCTTCTTAAAGCTCGGAACCATGACTCTGTTGCAGCTGTCATGAAGGCTGAATTTGAAATCTTTGCAATGGCGTTGCAATCCGAAGAGGCTATGGAAGCCTTCATGAAGTTCATGTCTAAGAAGGGTAAGTAAATGTCACTAGCCGGAAAGAGAATTTTTATCACAGGCGGTTCCCGTGGAATCGGTTTAGCGATCGCACTCCGCGCAGCACGTGATGGAGCATCGATCGCTATCGCTGCAAAGACATCCGATCCCAACCCTAAACTTCCGGGCACGATTCACACCGCAGCAGCGGAAATTGAGGCCGCAGGTGGCAAGGCGCTAGCTATTCAATGCGATCTTCGCGATGAAAATCAGATCGAAGCAGCTGTGGCACAAGCGGCTGAAGCCTTTGGTGGCATCGATATTCTGATCAATAACGCCAGCGCCATCAACTTAACTCGCACCGATCAAACACCAGCAAAGCGTTTTGACCTCATGTTTGATGTCAATGTTCGCGGAACTTTCCTCACATCCCAGGCTGCGCTACCTCATTTACGTAAGTCAGCGGCGGAGGGTCGTAATCCACATATTCTTAACCTTTCTCCACCTCTTTCAATGAAGCCGGTTTGGTTTAAAAACCATGTTGCTTACACAATGGCTAAGTACGGAATGAGTATGTGTGTTCTAGGTATGGCTGAAGAGTTCAAGCGTGATGGAATCGGAGTTAATGCTCTGTGGCCACGTACTGTGATTGATACCGCTGCGCTTCAAATGATCCCGGGAATTGATGCATCTGCGGGACGCACACCAGAGATCTTGGCAGATGCTGCTTACATCATCTTCAATCGAGATGCGAAAGAGTGCACTGGTAACTTCTTTGTTGATGATCTTGTACTGGCAAGTGAGGGAATTACCGATTTAGAGAAGTATTCAGTGACACCAGGTACTAAGGATTTCTTACTCGACTTCTTTCTAGATTAAGATCCCCACTATGCGTAAATTCATAAGTGTCCTGTCTATTGCTTTTCTAGCATTTGCTTCTACACCTCAAGCTTCTGCTCATGTTGAGATTGTGAGTTCATTCCCGGAGCAATTTTCCAATGTGAACCCAATCCCGACGCAGGTATGGATTGAATTCAGCGGAGATCTACAAACCCTTGATGGACAAGCGGTTAACTCGCTAGAAGTCATTGATTCAACAGGCATTGCTGTGAACTATGAGGACGCCATCATCAGTGGTGGGCGAATCACCACCAAGATTTCAGGACAAAGTGCTCCTGGCGCCTTCACAGTTAAGTATCGAGTAGTTGGCGATGATGGACATGTAATCGAAGGTGAGTACACCTTCAACGCATCACCTGATTATTCAGAGGGTCAATCTCCAATGCCGATAAGTGCTGAACCGCAAAAAACTGAATTTTCAGTTGGAGCGATCGTTCTAGCCGTGTTTTTGGTGATCTTTGCCATCGGATACTTCGTAAACCTCAAAAAAGATAAAAGGTAGAAATGCCTGTATTTGATCTCGAGATCAACGGCCCTAATGTAATTGCAGACTCTGAACGATCAGGAAAGGCCCGATCTTTATTTTGGCCTTGGGCTGGTGCAAATGTTTCATTACTAGCCCTTTCCTATGGAGCCTTCTTTTTGGGGTTTGGAATCTCATTTAGACAGGCAACAGCTGCTGCCTTTATCGGAACAATCGGATCTTTTCTATTGGTGGGAATTAGCTCACTTGCCGGGAAAAGATCTAACGCTCCAACGATGGTTTTGTCGCGGGCATCTTTTGGTGTTAAAGGCAGCGTTCTTCCGGGAGCACTTTCCTATCTGATCTTCGTGGGTTGGGAGACGGTTTTAGTCTCACTTGCAACACTTGCAACGGGAACAGTTTTCTCTCGAATCGGGGGAGTCGATAATAATCTAGCTTTAATACTCGGATTTATTGTTGCGGTCTC
>JAPOJK010000060.1 GCA_029978465.1 Actinomycetota bacterium | reverse complement strand
GGTTGCGCCGTACGCCAATAATCCACCGATCAAAATATTAATAATGTGGCGCTTTAAGTAGTACTGGCCATCTAAACCATTGCGGATGTACCAATCACGAGTAGCTGCCCACACCAACAAGGTTCCGATGATTAAAAGTAAAGAAACAACCGCAGTTAATACTGGATCCCAACCATGGAGCAATGATTGTCGGCTACGTCGATACAACCTTTGGCGTGCATGAATTTGACTCACTTGCTCGCCTCCTTAGGTTTAGTAGCTGGTGAAATCTTAGGCAGTTTGGTTGGAGGTTTACCTTCTGGGAACAACGCCGCGCCAGGAACTACCTTGTTGCCAACAACTCCAAAGAGAGACTCATAAATTCTTCTGACACCAACACCTGATGTAGATGCACCAAAACCGCCTTGACCAACCATCATCACAACTGCATAGCGTGGGTTCTTGCTTGGTGCGTATGAAGCAAACCATGATGTGTCATCTTTCAATGAGCCATTTGGATTTCGACCAAAAACTTGAGCAGTACCTGTTTTTCCACTAACTTCAATTGGAAAACCAGCGAATGCACCGGCAGCTGTTCCGCTAACAACAACTTCACGTAAAGCTCCGCGCAAGAATGCCAAATTAGATGGTGCGGTTTTAACGGTGCCTAAACGCATCGGAGTAAAGGTTTTAACAACTGTTCCATCAGTCTTAACAATTGCCTTAGCAACTGTCATTTGCCAAATTGTTCCACCATTAGCAATAGCTGCATACATCTGTGTTAACTTTAAAGGAGTAACAACAGTGTCACCTTGCCCAATAGAAAAGTTGACCGCATCTCCAGCACGAATCTTGTCGCCATCGACACAGTTCTCTTCAGCTAGCTGCAACAAGAATGGTGTCTGCTCCGCTTTGGTCGAGCGTTCCTTGTAGTTACAGTAGAAATCTTTGTTTTGCTGGTACCAGCTCTTCTTGTAATCACGATCCGCCAGGCGAGATGATGATTCAGATGGAAGATCTATTCTAACCTTCTGGGTAATGTTGAAAGCCTTAGCCGCCTCAAAGAAGTAATCATTTGGGTTGGATTTTGGCTTTAGGCCACCATCGCGCAGCCACTCATCAAAGGCTATTCGGTACCAAATGGTGTCGCAGGAAACAGCCATAGCCTTATACATGTTCATCGTGCCTTGATTCTTACTATCAAAATTCCTAAACGTACCGGTTCCAACTTGTACCTCTGAAGGACATTTGTAGTTGGCTTTGAGGTCATATCCCGCACTCTCAGCGGCAAGAAGCGAAACTACTTTGAAGGTAGAGGCAGGTGCAAACAATCCTTGCAAAGCTCGGTTAAGCGCAGGAACAGATTTCTTTTCGCTAAAGAGATCTTCAGCTTGCTGAACAGTTAAGCCCTTTTCCCAAGCATTTGGGTCATAGGTTGGATAGGAAGCAAGCGCCAGAATTCTTCCGGTCTTGATATCCATTACAACTGCTGCACCTGAGTCAGATGTGTATCCATTTGCACGTCCACGAAGTACTGCATCCTTCAAAGCTTCTTCGGCAGCTGCTTGTAAACGAACATCAAGACTTGTGACTAAGTGATCACCAGCAACTGGCTTTGTGTTTTGGCTTTCACGAGTAATCGACTCTTTTCGATCAACAATAACTGTTCGAATACCAGGTTCACCACGCAAGAAAGAGTCGTATTGAATTTCAAGGCCGGATTTACCAATTGATTCGCTGCGGAAATACTGCTTGCCATTTCCCTTTAACAAATCGGCTTCAGTCAGTGGGCCGACATAACCAAGAACATGAGCCGCATTTACATCCAGATAGCTTGGATAGTTTCTAATTGCAACTGGTTGTGCATCCACACCTGGAAATGAATCGGAGCGTTCAACAATTTGTAGAGCGATATCAGGATCTGCTGACTTCGTAATTGGAATCGGCTGGTATCTGGAACCTTGCCAACATCCAGCCTTCTGACCCTTTGGAAGTTCACCGCATAAGCGAGTATTTTGATAAATATCTTTGTATTGAAGATTGAGCAACTTAGCTAGTCGCTTCATGACGCCAACGCCTTGATCTTCCAGCTTGTCGATCGCGATTCGGTCGATTGTGATCGCTAAACCAGCCTTATTCATAGCTAGTGGCACGCCAAAACCATCAACAATCAAGCCTCGTGTTGCTGGCGCAACTACATCACGGCTTTGAATACTCAAGGCTGCATCTTTGTATTTAGGTCCTGCAGCGACCTGCAGATAAAAAAGGCGACCAAATAAGGCAACCATGAGAGAAACAATCAGAATCTGAACAACGAGTAAAGCTAAACGTGATCTGCTATTCATTTCGCAGACCTAGATTCAAAAATCAATGCATGAAGTCGAGTAAAAATCGGAAGCATAATTGGTGACACCAAGAGCGCCCAAACACTCATTCCAATTAAGGTAATAACGATCTGACCAAATGAGCCAGTTGAAACACCTAAAAGCGCACCAGTTACAAGGTAAGCGATCTCCACAAAGAAGTTAGCAACAACTACGAAGAAGACAATTCCAATTGCGTTGGCATGAACGTTGTCATCGCCATAGCCAATGTATGAAATTGCATAGCCGGCCAACAACATAATCAAGGTCCACTGACCAAAAGGTCCAGCTGCGCTTTGCGATAAATCCATCAACATTCCAGCGGCAAAACCAATAACCGCTGCAACCTCAGGTTGGCTCAGTACCGCCCAGGTTAAAGCGAAGATTAGGAGAATTGAGAATCCCCCACCAGGTAAGCGAAACTGCGAGACAATCGCTTCTTGAATTAAGAAGATCAGCAAGAAGATCGGAGTCGCAACTGAAATCTGGCGAGTAAACATCTGAATTAATTACTTGCTGTAGGTGATGGAGTAACTGTGACTGTAACGGTTGGGATTGGAGCTACTCGCGGCTTTTGAGGTACTAAGGCATCTCCTGGATTTGATGTTGGTCCGCTGACCACAATCGCTACAACTCCGAGGGTAGAAAAGTTTGTGTAGTAACGAACTGAAGCTGTTTGTGCGACCGCTCCTGCTGAGTTATCAACCTTGGTAATAAAGCCAAGTGGAACTCCGGGAACGAAGGGACGGTTAGCAACACTTCCACGAGCTAACAAAACATCGCCAACCTTGACCGTTGTTGAATTATCAAGCAGTTGCAGGCTCGCTGAGCGGTTTCCGCGACCAGAAAGGATGCCAATCTGCTGTGATCCTGCAATACGTGCGCCAACCTTGAATGCTGGATCGCTGGCAAGTTGAATCAGCGCAGAGTTTGGATAAACATCTTTGACAACACCTGCAAGACCAAACTGAGACAGAACAGTCATGTTCTTTTTGATTCCAGCGTTGCTTCCTGAATCAATGGTGATTGTCTGTGAAAAGGATTGAGATGAACCATGGCTAATTACCTTGGCGTTAACAACTTTGTAACCAGCCATTCCAGCCAAATCCAAAATATCTTCGAGCTGCTTTAACTGACCATCTGCATTTTTGCGATTGAGCAGTTTGATCTTTAAATTCGCATTTTCCGCTTCAAGCTTTTCAATCTGTGAACGTGTGCGTCCCAGGTGCGTGATAT
>JAPOJK010000005.1 GCA_029978465.1 Actinomycetota bacterium | reverse complement strand
ATCCACCATTGAAAGCAGCCTCACTTAACTCCGAATCATTAATCGGTAACGAGTACGCATTGTTAGATCCGTTTTGAGTACGACTTACCTCATCGCCCATATTGAGCATCGGAACACCGGATGACAACATCAAAGTTGCAAGTAATGATTTCTTGAGACGATGACGAATCTCTTGAATATGTGGGTCGCTACTTTCACCTTCGTGCCCAACGTTCCATGATCGATTTGAATCATTGCCATCCGCATTGTTTTCTAAGTTAGGTTGATTGCGCTTTTCGTTGTAGCTGACCATGTCATGAATGGTGAATCCATCGTGAGCGGCCACAAAATTAATAGATGAAGTTGGACCGCGATAATGGAAGATATTGCTAGATCCGCTGATGCTTGCTGCGATGTCTGAAACGCCTTCTCCGTAGCCACGTGCTAGATCGCCAAGCCAAAATTGGCGCACAGAGTCTCGATACGCATCATTCCATTCACGCCAAGGATGCGGAAAATCGCCCAGCGAGTACCGAGAAATATCCCAAGGCTCAGCAATCATCTTGAAGTTACGCAGCACTGAATCTGCGCCAATTGCTGCCATAAGAGAAGAGTTAAATGCGCTGTTACTGGTGTACAAAGCGGTTGTTAGATCAAAACGGAAACCATCAACGCCGACAACTTCAATCCACCAACGCAAAGAGTCAATGATTTGTCGTACCGAGTGTGGTTTGCTCGCTGCAAAGGTATTGCCACAACCTGTTACATCTACATAATTTCCATTGGCATCCTGCCGGTAATAAGCATGCCCATCAATTCCTTTGTAAGAAAGGGTTGGTCCGCCAACGCCACCTTCTGCGGTGTGGTTGTAAACAACATCCAAAATGACTTCGATCCCTGCAGCATGAAGTTGATCTACCGACCACTGAAGTTCAGAGATTGGATCTGATGTTGCTGCATACTCTTTATGAGGCGCGGTAAACAACAATGAGTTATAGCCCCAGTGATTTTTGCGCCCTCGACCATGGATCGTTGGCTCGGTAATAGATTGTGCAATCGGAAGTAACTCAAGTGCGGTGACACCGATTGATTTCAAATGCGCGATGGTGCTGGGATGACCAAGGGCTTTATAACTTCCGCGTTCATTTTCTGGGATCTCTTGATTGAAAGCGGTAAGACCCTTCACATGTGCTTCATAAATAATTGTCTTAGCCCATGGAACTAATGGTCGATTAACTTCACGAACGGCATGATCAGTAACAACTGAATACGGAACCTTTCCTGCACTGTCCCGTGGATCTCGTTCATTTAAATCACCTGTACCTAAACCATCATGGGCAACATGACCGTAAATTTCAGGACAGTAGATAACCTCGCCATCAATGACATGGGCGTAGGGATCGAGCAGTAACTTTGCGGCGTTAAAGCGAACTCCGTATTCAGGAATCCATGGACCATAAACGCGGTACCCGTACCGCTGTCCTGGACGAACCCCGGCAAGGTAGCCATGCCAGATGGGTCCATTGCGATGGGACATTGCAAAGCGGGTTTCTACCAACTTGCCATTGACCTCATTAAAGAGGCACAGCTCCACGGCATCGGCGGCGTTGCTCCAGATCGCAAAGTTGGTTCCACCATCTGTAACGGTGGAGCCAAGGGTTCGGGGATCTGCAGGAAGCATGGTGGGTATCTTGCCCTATGTAGAGCCTGATTTTGAAGTTAAGAGACTCTTTCCTCGTAAACTTCTTGTAAATCTGCGATTGATTGTGGCTGGAAATCAGCGAAGTACAAGTTAGTCAGATCTGATTCACCGCGTTTTATTAGCGGTCGCAACATTTCTGCAACCATTAAAAGAATCGCAGCTGGGAATAAGTCAACTGAACGCTTCAAAAACCAAGGGGTTCCATTACGTAACATCCATTTAATCGATTGCACCTTAGAGACTTCTTGAACAGGTTCAATCTGGATGGGAGCAATATTCCAGTCTTTTTGGAGCAGAATATCCCTAAAATGCTTGGCCAATAGTTGATGGCCAAATTTGCTGGGATGCATCCGATCTACGTGCCAAACTTTTCGATCATAGATGTTGTTGATGCGACGTGTTTGTAGAACATCTGCACCAAACTCATTAGCCAACGACTGGGTAACACGGTTTACAGCATTGATTCGTCGCCTAAGAACCCTAGCCAGTAATCCTGGAAGTGGAACAATTTTGGTTGGATCATGGAGTTGTAACAGCATGACATCCGAGCCCAAAGCTCTCAACTTAGATATCGTTTGGTGCAGATTTTCATGGAGTTTTGAAGGGTTAAACCCATTTCTAAGTGCATCATTTCCTCCGACAATAACGGCAGCTATGTCGGGCTTGCAGAGTAAAGCTTGTGGAAGTTGAACTTCTAGAACTTCTAAAGATTTAGCACCTGGTCTTGAAAGATTTGTATACACAATGGGATGTTCAATGGATTGCGTCAGATAATAAGCCCAGCCGCGATTAACTCCATTTACATCTGCATCTCCAACACCGGATGCTGCGCTATCACCCAAAACTGCAAAGGAGATAACTCTTTCCATCTACGCTGCCCGCAAATTTCTATGGAGCGCGGTTACTTCTCGACCAGCACCATGAAGTCGCAACATCATCATGAGCGTAGAACTCCATGGAAAGTTCTCTGCCTGGTGATGGCATTTCTGCTGTAAGTCTGGTTGAGAATTCTTCAACTCCAACACCCGGTTAATGGCATCAGCAAAGGCATGCGGATTGTTGTCTGCAACAGCTCCAACTGGATTTTTTGAATCCAGCATCAAAAACTCTCCAACTGCACTTGTTGCAGAGGCAACTACTGGAGTCCCAGAAGCCAATGACTCCAATGCCGCTAGGCAAAATGTTTCAATAGGTCCAGGAGCAATAGATACATCGGCACAAGCCATGATTTCAGCCAATTTATTGCGATCGACTATGTACCCTAAGAATGTAACAGGTTGACCTTCAGCTAATTTTTTCAGTTTGGCAAACATTGGACCCATGCCGACATAGATCAAACGTGCATTGACTCCACGCTTTCGCAATTCAATTAGTGCAAGGATTGAGTTCTGTGGGTTTTTTTCTGGTGACATGCGACCCAAATGAATCAGAAGAACCTCTTGCCCTTTCAGTAGTTCATTCCGCATTGTTGTATTTCGTAGTTTAGGAGAAAAAGTCTCTAGATCTACTCCAAGTGGGATGTTAACTAGGTTTTTGACTTTGATTGACTCGAACTCTCTTGACGCGAAAGCTGTTGTTGCAATTACATTGTTAAATCGTGAAGCAAGTCGAGTATTGTGCCAATTGACTAATTTTTCGAATCGGAATCCGAGAATTGATTTTACTAAACCTGAAAGAGTTTCATGACTAAACACAACAGTATGTATGTTTCTCTTTTTGGCCCACAGGCCCACACCGGAAAGTGTGAAGCGATCAGAGATTTCGAGTGCATCCGGCTTTAAAGTAATCAGAAGCTTCTTTACATCCTTGTTGTTTCGAATTATTCGATATCCACCACTAAATGGAAGAACAACTGAAGGAACAGTTATTTTCTTTCCATGAACTGTTTCTTCACAAAAGAATCCATTTCCAGGCACAATGTAAGTGAACTCATGTCCGCGAGCTTTATACCCTTTTCCAAGCTCATGCAGAGTAGTTCTGATGCCACCAGATTTAGGGCCATAAAAGTTTGCGATATGAACGATTTTCATGCGACCTTTACCTCATCTTCTTGAACCTTGGTCTTAATTAGTTCTTCGTAATGGGCAATTAATTGAGTGTTTACTGATTGCCAAGTTCGCTCTATTACAGACTCGCGAGCCCTAAACCCCATTAGAGCTGGTTCAGAGAGCTGAATAATTTGATTTACGGCGTGGTTAAGGCTGTACGAGTTTGCAGTGTCGATCAGGTAGCCGGTCCAACCATGTTTAACAAGATCTGTTGGACCGCCAAAATTAGGAGCAATCACAGGCACACCACTCGCCAGTGCCTCTTGAACGCTCTGACAAAAAGTTTCATGTTTACCTGTGTGGATGAAAATATCTAGAGAGGCGTAATAACGAGCTAAATTTTCACCGCTCTGATATCCGACAAACTTTGCATTGGATAAAACTCTTTCAAGTCGTGATCGAGCAGGACCTTCTCCAACGATTACTAACTGAATATCATCTCGTGCATCTAAGGAAGCAAGATCATCGATTCGTTTTTCATTGGCTAATCGTCCGACATAGCCAACAAGTTTTCGATCCGGCCGATTGCCTAGGAGTTCGCATCTCAAGGTGATATCTCGTTTTTCTGGCGAAAATTTTTCAGAATCAACTCCGCGAGGCCATAAGTGCACATTAGTAACTCCAGAAGCTCGCAAATCTTCACAAGACCAATTTGAAGGTGCCAATGTACGGGTGGTGCGAGAATGAATTTTTGCAACCCAACGTTTCAGTGAATCATGCGCCATCGTTAAGCCATAGTGACGTGCAAAACCTGCGATATCGGTTTGATAGATAGATAAAGTAGGGATACCTAAACGCTCGGCAACTTTGGAAGCGTAATTTCCAAGAAAAAATGGTGAAGCTAGGTGAACTACATCTGGGTTAAAACCATCGATCAGAGGTTCCATAGTTTTTTGAGGGAATCCAAGAGGCAGCAAACCTTTCATCTCTAAACTTGGGACACGTTTAACTCTAAATCCGGCGTACTCAGATACACCTCCCGCACTTTCTGGAGCAATTACGAGTGCTTGATGTCCTTGTGCTCGCAGATACTCCAGAATGCGAAGCACCGAGTTGGTAACACCATTGACTTGGGGGAGAAAGGATTCAGTGACCACGACTACACGCAGGGATCGCTTCATGCCGTTAGGTTGAGCCAACTCTCAGGCTTAAAGTAGAAGTTGAGGTTACGAGTCGGCAAACCATGCGTGAAATCTCCGGCACCGGTAGAAAAAATGGTTACTCACCAGTAACCTTTGGCTATGAAAATCGCCGTTTGCGTAAAGCAGGTCCCAGATTCATGGGCTGAAAAGAAGATGGTCAACGGAATTCTTGATCGCGAGAATGTTGATGCGGTTTTGAATGATCTTGATGAGTACGCAGTTGAAGAAGCGCTGCGAATTGCAGAGGCTCATGGTGGAAATGAAGAGGGTGGCCCACACACAGTTACCGTCATTTCAATGGGACCAGAGCGTGCAACTGAAGCGGTTCGCAAAGCATTATCAATGGGTGCCAATGATGCGATCTTGGTGACAGATGCAAAGCTGGCAGGTGCAGATGCGCTCGCAACATCTGCAGTTCTTGCAGCAGTTATTGAAAAGGGTGGATTTGATTTAGTTATTTGCGGAACAGAGTCAACAGATGCACGTATGAGCGTTGTTCCAGCGATGTTGGCTGAACGTTTAAATGTTGCACAGTTAACCTTTGCCTCAAAGGTTGAGGTAGATCCTGCAGCAAAGAAGGTTTCGATTACACGTGTTACCGAAGCTGGCGTTGATGAAATGAATGCTGCTTTTCCATGTGTTATCTCAGTTGTTGAAAAGATTAATGAGCCTCGTTACCCATCATTTAAGGGAATCATGGCGGCGAAGAAAAAGAGTATTGAGAGTAGAGATTTAGCTGCTGTCGGTGTGAGTGTTGATTCAGCATGGTCACTAGTTGCAGATTCATCACCACGTCCACCACGCGCAGCTGGAATCAAGGTCAGCGATGATAATTCAGCTGAGCAAATGGTTTCATTCCTAGCAGAAAAGAAGTTGATATGAGCAATGTATTGATTTTGGCTGACTTTGTAAGCGGAAAAGCCACGAAGACAAACGCTGAATTAGCAACAGCTGGTGCTCGCATTGGCGAAGTTACCGCAGTAGTTCTTGCTCCTGCGGGAAAAGGTGCAGCGATGGCTTCCGAGATCAATAAGGGTCCGGTTTCTAAGGTTGTCATTGTTGAATCTGATGCCTTTGTTAACAATGGCGTTGCTGCCGTTGCTGATGTCCTTGCGCAAATTATTGCTGCGCAATCACCTGCTGCGGTCTTGATCGCATCACATGCATTTGGCAAAGAGGTTGCTGCTCGTACAGCAGTAAAGAGCGGTTCAGGAATCATCACAGATGCGGTTGATGTCTCTTCAGATGTAACAGCGACCCAACTTGTCTTCGGTGGATCGACAACGGTTCACTCAAAGGTTTCTCATGGAACACCAATCATTACCGTTCGCCCAAACTCAATTGATGCGCAGACAGCTGCTGCAACACCTGCCGTTGAAACTCTTTCTCTACAAGTTTCAGATGCATCAAAGAAAGCAACGGTTACCTCATCACAACCTCCAGTTCAGGGGGGTCGTCCAGAGTTAACAGAAGCGAACATCGTTGTTTCTGGTGGACGTGGAACAAATGGAGACTTCTCTGCTGTCGAAGGTTTTGCTGACTCATTAGGTGCAGCTGTTGGTGCATCACGTGCAGCAACTGATGCGGGTTGGTACCCACACTCATATCAAGTGGGACAAACCGGCAAAACAGTTAGCCCACAGCTCTATGTTGCATGTGGAATTTCAGGAGCGATCCAGCATCGTGCAGGAATGCAGACAAGTAAGACGATCGTCGTGATCAATAAAGATCCTGAAGCACCGCTCTTTGAAATCGCAGATTTCGGCGTTGTAGGGGACTTGTTTGCCGTTCTACCGAAGGCAACGGAAGGCGTTAAAGCCCGCAAGTCATAGACTTAGGCCCGTGCCTTCAATCTATGTAGACCATGCTGCAACGACACCGCTGTCGCCTGCCGCATTGAAGGCGATCACCGCTCAACTTCAAGAGCTTGGTAATCCTTCAAGTCTGCACACCCATGGACGCGCAACCCGTAAAGCGTTAGAGGATGCTCGTGAAGCAATTGCACTACAAGTTTCTTGCCTGCCCTCTGAAGTAATTTTCACAGCTTCTGGAACAGAGGCAAATAACATCGCGCTTAAGGGTTTGTGGTGGAATGGAAAAGCCCATGGCAAGAAAGTTGTAGTTATTTCCGCAGTTGAACACCATGCGATTTTGGATCCTGCACATTGGCTAGAAACCCATGAAGGTGCTGAGGTAATTCAGGTTCCGGTAGATGTGCATGGGGTAATCGATTTAGATTTTCTCAAAGATGTGATCATGAAGCGAGCTGATGAAATTGCAGTTATTTCAATCATGCACTCCAACAATGAAACCGGCGTCATTCAACCAATTCAAGAGGTTGTTGCCATGGCTGGAAAAATTCCGGTGCATACCGATGCGGTTCAGAGTTTCAAGAAGGTTCCACTGTCATACAAAGATCTAGGTGTGACCGCGTTGACCCTAAGTGCGCACAAAGTTGGTGGCCCACTTGGAATCGGTGCATTAATTCTGCGTCGAGCGTATGAGATTCCAGCGCTGCTTCATGGTGGGGGACAAGAGCGCGAAATTCGAAGCGGCACTTTAAATGCACCGAGCATCGTCGCTTTTTCGGCGGCTGCAACTGAAAAGTATCCAAGCGCTGAGGTCCAAAATTTGCGCGACAATTTTATTAAAGCGGTTCATCAGGCTATTCCTGATGCATATGTCAATGGCGAAGCAAGCCAACGCTTACCTGGCATCGTCAATGTAACTTTTCCCGGAACCCAAAGCGATACCTTGTTGCTTCTTCTCGATAACGCTCATGTGTCAGCATCTACTGGATCTGCATGTAGTGCCGGAGTTCATGAGGCAAGCCATGTACTGCTTGCGATGGGCCATACCGAAGCGACCGCTCAATCTTCGCTTCGCTTCTCATTTGGAGCCGCTTCTACGCAGGCAGATGTTGATTTTGTAATGTCAGTGTTGCCCGATGTAATTAGTACAGGACGGGCGGCACACCTTAAATGAAGTTAATAGCAGCGATGAGCGGTGGAGTTGATTCAGCGGTAGCTGCTGCCCGCGCAGTAGAAGCAGGCCATGAAGTAATTGGTGTTCATTTAGCGTTAGCGGCAAATCCCCAGAAGTACCGATCAGGCGCACGCGGTTGTTGCACCATCGAAGATTCTCATGATGCCAGACGCGCCGCCGATGTAATTGGAATCCCTTTTTATATCTGGGACATGGCTGAAGAGTTTCACGATGGAGTAGTTGAAGATTTTCTTGCCGAATACTCAGCGGGTAGAACACCTAATCCATGTTTGCGTTGCAACGAGAAGATTAAGTTTGCAGCTGTTTTAGATCGCGCACGAGCTATGGGATATGACGGAGTTGTTACCGGTCACTATGCACGAACTGAAATTGGTCCTCATGGAAAAACGCTGCACCGCGCGGTCGATCATTCAAAGGATCAGTCCTATGTTTTATCTGTACTGACTATTGAACAGATCAATGGTGCAATCTTTCCTTTGGGGGATACAACCAAGGTTGATATTCGCGCAGAGGCAGAGCGTCGTGGATTAGCGGTTGCGCAAAAACCAGATAGCCATGACATCTGCTTTGTTCCATCAGGAGACAACGCGGGATGGTTACGGGATCGATTAGGCAGCGAGGTCGGCCCAATTGTTGATCAAGATGGAAACAAAATCGGCGAGCACAAAGGTGCATACACCTACACAATCGGACAACGAAAAGGTTTGGGACTTACCGTTCCAACGGCAGATGGTTCTCCACGATTTGTTTTAAAGATTGAACCGGTTTCAAACACAGTAGTTGTTGGTGCACGTGAAGATTTAGCGATCTCAACAATGCGTGGAGAGCGTCCAGTGTGGTGTGGTCCTGCAGTAACTTCAGAGCACAAGCGTGGCTTTGTTCAAGTTCGTGCTCATGGAGCGGCTTTGCCATGTACCTATTTCTTCGATGGAACACTGCTCGTTGCAACAATAGATGAGCCTTTATTGGGGCTTGCTACGGGTCAAGCGATGGTTATTTACGATGGTGATCGCGTCGTAGGGTCAGCAACAATCTGTGAGACGCAATGAGCAATAAAGCCCGTCATCGCATGACCGAGTTAATCAACGAAATTCGCGATCACCAATTCAAGTATTACGTTTTGGATCAACCAACAATTACAGATGCGCAGTTTGATGCTCTCTTGCGCGAACTACAGACATTAGAGGACAAAAATCCAGAGCTACGCGAGCCTGATTCTCCAACACAACATGTTGGCGGAGGTTTTTCAACTCAGTTTGAGCAACGTGATCACATTGAAAAGATGATGAGCTTGGACAATGTCTTTGATACAGATGAGTTAGCACAATGGTTTGATCGAGTTGAAAAAGAGATCCCGCAGCCACAGTATTTGTGCGAGGTAAAGGTTGATGGTTTAGCAATTAACTTAACCTATGAAAATGGTGTCTTAGTTCGAGGTCTAACTCGCGGAAATGGCGTGACCGGCGAAGATGTCACATTAAATGTTAAAACAATTAGAAATCTTCCTCATCAGTTAAAGGGTGATTCCTTACCTGCAATCATGGAGGTTCGCGGAGAAGTCTTCTTTCCGATTCAAGCCTTTAATGAACTTAATGAGTCGCTCGAAGAAGCTGGTAAACAACTCTTTGCTAATCCCCGTAACGGCGCTGCAGGATCTTTGCGACAAAAGGATCCACGTGTAACCGCTTCTCGTCCATTGTCTGTTGTTCTACATGGTGTTGGTGCACGAGAAGGTATTGAATTTGAATCCCAAAGCGGTGCCTACCAACAGTTAAAGGCGCTAGGTCTACCAACAAGTGATCGCTTTAAAGTATGTGGCACCCGTGCTGAGGTAGAGACATTCATTCAGTATTACTCAGATCATCGTCATGATGTTGAGCACGAAATCGATGGCGTTGTTATCAAAGTAGATTCTTTATCGCAGCAAAAGCAGTTGGGCTTTACTTCGCGGGCACCTAAGTGGGCAATTGCGTACAAGTACCCACCCGAAGAAGTCACCACCGTTTTGCTAGATATCAAAGTTAGCGTTGGCCGCACGGGAAGAGTTACCCCATTTGCATACATGGAGCCGGTAAAGGTTGCAGGCTCCACCGTTACAAATGCAACTTTGCATAACGCCGAAGAGATAGTTCGTAAAGGGGTTTTAATTGGAGACACCGTTGTTATTCGCAAAGCTGGCGATGTAATCCCAGAAGTTCTAGGTCCAGTTGTTGAAAAGCGCACGGGAACAGAGCGGGCCTTTGTTATGCCAACCCATTGCCCTGAATGTGGTGGTGAACTACGTGCCATGAGTGAGGGCGATGTTGATATTCGTTGCCCTAATACTCAAAGCTGCCCTGCTCAACTTCGCGAGCGGATTTACTACATTGGTTCACGAGCAGCACTTGATATTGATGTCCTTGGGTATGAAGCCGCCTCTGCATTATTAGATGCCAAGATCATTGATGATGAATCAGATCTCTTTGATTTAACTGCAGAAAAACTCGTAACCTCAGAGTTTTTTACAAAGAAGGATGGATCTCAGGCTGCCAACGTTGACAAGTTATTAGCAGCGTTAGAGGAAGCAAAGAGCCGTCCGTTGTGGCGAACTATCGTTGCCTTATCTATTCGCCATGTTGGACCAACAGCTGCACAAGCACTGGCAACTTCCCTTGGTTCGATCAAAGCAATTTCACAAGCAAGTGCACAAGAGTTAGCAGATATTGATGGCGTTGGGCAGATCATCGCTGAATCAATTGTCGAATGGTTTGGTGTGAAGTGGCATCAAGAGATTATTTCGCAATGGGAAAAAGCGGGGGTTTGTATGGTTGTCCAACAAACGGAACAACTTCCGCAAACTTTGGCAGGGCTCACATTTGTTGTAACTGGCGGTCTTGAATCATTTTCCCGTGATGGAATTTCAGAAACAATTGCAGCCCATGGCGGCAAAGCCTCATCCTCGGTATCGAAAAAGACCGACTATGTGCTTGTCGGAAGTGACCCAGGATCAAAGCTGGCAAAGGCGCAGGAATTAGGTGTTCCGGTAATCGATGAAGCCAGATTTAAAGAGCTATTGGCTGGTAAGTAGTAGTATTTCAGCCATGATTACTCTTGCTAGCGAGATAACCCGCGAACTTCCAGCACCTCCAGTCTTTTTTGGAGTCTTCACCTTTGTTGTGATGTCACTCTTTCTGTACTTAGTACTTCGCCTAGACCGAGACTAATTTGTCCCGAGTTGGTATTTACGGAGGAACATTTGACCCAATTCATCTGGGTCATTTGCATGTAATTACCCAGTTAATTGAAAAGAAGTTAGTAGATCAATTATTGGTTGTTCCCGCAGGAGAACCTTTGCTGCGCGAGAACGCACCGATTGCAACGGCTCAACAACGTCGATCAATGTGTCAGTTAGCACTTGCTGATTTACCGGCAGCTGTCGCCAACAAGGTGCAGGTAAATCCAATCGAGGTTCTGCGAATGGGACCGAGCTATGCAATCGATACCGTTGAAGCGGTTGCTCAAAATTACCCCGATGACACAATTGTTCTAGTGATCGGTCAAGATGCTGCAGACAAGTTGGATCAATGGCATCGCATCGATGAGTTACGAGGCATGGTCGAATTCTTGATTATCGGACGACCTGGATATTCAGGTGATGGAGTTGATATTGGTGCTCTCAATGTTGCCGCGACCACAATTCGCCAAGGTTTGAGCGCAGATCTCTCGTCATCGGTAGCTGCATTTATACGAGAGAATAACCTCTATGACAATTAGCAGCAGAACACTCGAGATCACCCAAGTAGCCGCAAAAGCCGCAATCGACAAGATTGCGGTAGATGTTGTGGCATTGGATCTTTCTGATCAATTAGTTCTGAGCGAGGTCTTCTTAATTGCAACCGGCCAAAATGAGGCGCAGGTTGATGCGATCGCAGATGAGGTAGAGCGCCAGCTTGCAGCAATTGGAGATAAGCCAGTTCGTCGCGAACATGGTGCTGAATGGATCTTGTTAGATTATTCAGATCTTGTTGTACATGTTCAAAGTGCTGAGCTTCGCAAGTACTACATGTTGGATCGTTTGTGGAATGACTGCCCAGCAATTGATTTAGAAGCAGTGAGGGAGGCCGCCGTCCATGGCCGGTAATCGCATTGTTTTATGGCGTCATGGCCAAACTGATTGGAATGTAGTAAATCGTTTTCAGGGTCACTCAGATATTGATCTCAACGAGGTCGGTCGTTTTCAAGTTCAACATGCTGCGCAAATTCTTGCAGGCATGAAACCAACCATGATTATTTCAAGTGATCTAGGACGTGCCCGAGATACTGCGCAATCACTTGCTGATCTCACTGGTTTAACTGTCCAGATCGATGAGGATCTTCGTGAAACAAATGGTGGATTATGGGAAGGAAAAACAGGTGCAGAAAATCGCGCCGAGGATTTCCAAAACTTTATTCGTTGGATTGATGGTGAAGATAATCCCGCAGGTACAACTGGTGAGCGACGTAGCGAGGTTGCAGATCGCGCAGTTCGAGCAATCAAAAAAGCATTAGGGGATAAGACAGATCAGTTATTAGTTGTGACAACCCATGGTGGAACAGCGCGTTGCATCTTGGGATCTCTGCTGCAACTTCCGATGTCCCACTGGGGAGTAATCGGCGGACTATCTAATGCATCGTGGTCGATTCTCGAACGTAACCCACGACAATGGAATTTGATCGAACATAATGCGGGCTCTATTCCAGAGCCTGTATATGGCGAAGAAAGCGGTGCACCTTCAGCTTAAGGCTGGCCGCAGTAAATGCGGTAAGGTCTGCACTCGCAGAAAAAATCGGGGCTATAGCGCAGCTGGTAGCGCACCTGCATGGCATGCAGGGGGTCAGGGGTTCAAATCCCCTTAGCTCCACGTATGAATAACAACGTGAATGATGAGCGCGAGCACGCGGCATACGACTTTGCCTACGTGCAGGAAAAATGGCTGCCCGTTTGGGATGAACTTCAACCATTTAAATCAGGTCGCGCAGATGACACACGTGAAAAGAAGTATGTTTTGGATATGTTCCCGTACCCATCGGGTGATCTTCACATGGGCCATGCCGAGGCTTACGCACTTGGCGATGTAATCGCTCGTTACTGGGCGCAAAAGGGTTTCAACGTTATGCACCCGATTGGTTGGGATGCCTTTGGTTTACCCGCTGAAAACGCTGCGATTAAGCGAAACTCAGATCCACGTATTTGGACCTATGAAAACATCGCGGTGCAAAAGGCATCGATGCGACGTTATGCATGTTCATTTGATTGGGATCGAGTGTTCAACACCTGCGATCCTGAGTACTACAAATGGAACCAATGGTTGTTCTTAAAGTTTTACGAACGTGGCTTGGCCTATCGTAAAGATTCAGCGGTCAACTGGTGTCCAGGTTGCCAAACTGTTCTAGCAAATGAACAGGTAGTTGCAGGCCTATGTGAGCGATGTGATTCAACAGTTACTAAAAAGAAGTTGAACCAGTGGTACTTCAAAATTACTGATTACGCCGATCGCTTGCTTGATGACATGGCACAGCTTGAAGGTAAGTGGCCTGACAAGGTTTTAACGATGCAGCGCAACTGGATCGGTCGTTCAACCGGTGCAAATGTAAAGTTTGAAATCGAAGGTCGTACTGAGCCTGTAACGATTTACACAACCCGCCCCGACACATTGTTTGGTGCAACATTTATGGTTGTTGCCGTCGACAGCGAGCTTGCAGCTGAACTTGTTCAAGGCACAGGTGTTGAAACTGAGTTCGCTAAGTATTTAGAAACTATCAAGGCGGCAAGTGATATCGATCGTCTTGCGACAGATCGCCCAAAGAGCGGTGTATTCCTAAATCGTTTCGCTATAAATCCAGTAAATGGTGAGAAATTGCCTATCTGGGCAAGTGATTATGTATTAGCTGATTACGGAACCGGCGCAATTATGGCGGTTCCAGCACATGATCAGCGCGACTTAGATTTTGCTCGCGCCATGAAGCTACCTGTGCGGGTTGTTGTCGAAACCGGCGAGGAAGATCCCAATGCAACAGGTGTTGCAACAGTTGGTGATGGAAAGTTAGTTAACTCAGATATTTTGAATGGCCTCAACAAGGCTGATGCAATCGCTGCAATTAACAAGAAGTTAGAGGCAGAAGGAAAAGGTGTTGCTGCACGTAACTACCGCCTGCGCGATTGGCTAGTGTCACGTCAGCGTTACTGGGGCACACCAATTCCAATCATTCACTGCCCATCATGTGGTGAGGTTCCAGTTCCTGCCGATCAACTTCCTCTGACTCTTCCCAATGCTGAAGGTTTAGACCTTAAGCCAAAGGGAACATCACCACTTGGTGCTGCAACTGATTGGGTGAATGTGAAGTGCCCTAAGTGTTCTGCAGATGCAAAGCGCGACACAGACACGATGGATACCTTTGTTGATTCTTCTTGGTACTACCTGCGTTATGCAGATCCCACCAACGCCAACGAACCTTTCTCCAAGAAAGATGTTGATACCTGGTTGCCTGTAGATCAATACGTTGGTGGAGTTACTCACGCAATCTTGCACCTTTTGTACAGCCGATTCTTTACCAAGGTGTTAAACGATATGGGAATGGTTGATTTCAATGAACCATTTACCCGTTTGCTTAACCAAGGAATGGTTGTGATGGATGGCTCTGCAATGTCAAAGAGCCGTGGAAATCTTGTTCGTTTATCAGATGAGCTAGAAAATCATGGAGTCGATGCGATTCGTTTATCTATGGTTTTTGCTGGTCCACCAGAAGATGATGTGGATTGGTCAGATGTTTCACCATCAGGTTCAGTTAAGTTCTTAACTCGCGCATGGAGATTGTCAGGGGATGTGACAAGCCCAGCAGGAGTTGATTTCAGTACCGGCGATTTGGCGTTGCGCAAAGCAACCCATAAAGCACTCCATGATGCTGGCTTTGCAGTTGAATCCTTCCGTTTCAATGTTGCAGTAGCTCGCGTGATGGAGTTAGTAAATGCAACACGTAAAGCGATTGATTCTGGTTGTGGAGCTGCAGATCCTGCGGTCCGTGAAGCGGTTGAAGCGATCGCGATCATGTTGTCACTTGTTGCGCCATTTACCGCAGAGGAAATGTGGGAGCGCCTTGGCCATAAGCCATGTGTAGCACTTGCTGGCTGGCCTGCAGTTGATGAAAAGCTTTTAGTTGCAGATGCGGTAACTGTTGTTATTCAAATTAATGGAAAGATCAAAGATCGCATCGATGTAGCACCAACAATTTCAGATGCAGATCTTGAGGCAGCTGCTCTTGCGCTACCAAGCATTGTTGAAGCGCTAGCCGGGGCGACGGTCAATAAGATCATCACCCGCGCACCAAAGCTTGTAAATATCGTTATCAACAACTAATTCGCCTTTTTCTGTCAGGCTTTAATACCAACTTCAGAATTGGCAGATGGAACAACTTCGTACAGCCTTCGAATCCTTGTCACAGTGGTGGTTTGATTTACATTTTTCACACAATCAAAAACGAGCGCTCGGTCTAGTAGCAGCGATTGTTTTACTCCTGTCTGTATTCATAGTTATTCGTGGAAACACCCAGAGCAGCGCAGCTCCCGAAATTGTTCCAGTAACGCTCGCCGAACCTGAGATATTTGTTGATGTCACTGGTGCGGTGAATAAGCCTGGTGTTTATACCTTGACTGGAAAATCACGTGTAATCGATGCGATAAAAGCGGCGGGAGATAGCGCACCTGGTGCCGATTTGAGCACTATCAATTTGGCACGTGTACTCAATGATGGTGAACAAATCTATGTTGATTCATTAGTTATGAATAGCTCAGGCCAGCGGGTGAGCAAGAAAACACCATCAGGGCCGATCAACATCAACCGAGCAACTGCTCGTCAACTAGATGCACTGGATGGAATCGGACCTGTAATCGCTGCGCGGATCGTTGAGTATCGCAAAATCAACGGCTCTTTCTTAAGTGTTGATGATCTTCAAAAGGTAAGTGGAATCGGTGCTGCAAAATTCGCTCAGATCAAATCAAAAGTCAGAATTTAATTGATTACCGAGCCCTTGCCTTAGGCGGGGCTTTATGGGTGGGAGCGCTGATTCAAAGCGCGGTTGCACCATGGCGAATATGTGCCGCCGCCATACTTCTTGCGGGGTTTGCAGTAGCAAAAAGCAAGAAGAGATTAACGCTGGTGCTGCTCACAATCATGGTTGGCGCTACTGCGATGTCGCTGCGACAAGCTTCGCTAGAGCACTCTGTAATCAATGCCTATCTCAATCAAAGAGTTGATTTTGTCGCTCAGGTAAAAACCGATCCGACCAAAACAAGTAGCGGCAATTTCTCATTCACCGCACGGTTGTTGAGCTTTACAGCAGATGGTAAGAGTCACACCGTTCGCACACCCATTCGTGTTATTAGTAAAAATCAGATCACAGCGTTGCCAGGACAAAAGATTGCGGCGACCGCAACCGCCCTTAAAAGTAAAGAGGCACGGGTAGCCGCTCTTGTCATCGTTAATGGAGATATCTCCGTTTTGACTGAGCCATCGGCATGGGCGTCAGGGTTAGGTGCTATCCGCGAAGGATTACGTAACAACTCAGGTAATGGTGATGCTGGAGCGTTAATTCCTGGAATGGTCTTGGGGGATACATCAAAGCAATCACCTGAATTTAAGGAGGCGATGAAACGTTCTGGTCTGACCCACCTAGTTGCAGTAAGTGGTGCAAATTTTGCAATTGTTTCGAGCTTTGTTTTGTGGTGCATGCAGTTTTTGATTCGACGCAAGAATTATCGAGTATTGGCAACTGCGATTGCACTTGTCTGCTTTATCGCATTAGTTCGGCCTTCTCCATCGGTTTTGCGAGCAGCGGCGATGGCTGCGGTATTGCTATCGGCCCAACTGGGCAAACGTGCATCAGATTCTTTGCCAGCGTTAGGTTTTGCAATCTGCGCAGTTGTGCTTGGGGATCCATGGCAATCTCGTGATGCTGGCTTTGCACTGTCCGTCTTAGCAACTGCGGGTTTGCTTCTCCTTGCGCCGAAAATTGAAGAAAAACTACCGACCCATCAAAAGTTAGCGGGTGCGCTAGCTCCGCCAATAGCTGCCATGGTCTTTTGCGCACCTATTCTTGTTGCACTGTCGGGGTATTTGTCACCCATGAGCGTTGTTGCCAACTTATTAGCAGCACCTGCCGTAGCCCCCATCACCGTACTGGGATTCATTGCAGCCCTAATTTCCCCCATCGCGCCTTGGATAACACAAGTGATTATCTTTTGTATTCGCTTTCCAGCTGGGTTTATTACATGGGTTGCCCACTGGGTTGCAGATTTTCCGGTGTTAACGATACATAACGGATTGATTGGCTTCGCATTAGTTGCTGCAATTTTATTGGTGCTGATTGTTTTCAAGAAACACTGGAAGCACAGTGCCGCCATCCTTTTAATCATTGTTATTTCCTTAGGATGGTTGCAACGTTGGCCCGCAGGAGATTGGCAGGTAGCCCAGTGCGATGTCGGTCAAGGTGATTCACTTGTCATCAATCTCGGAAATCACCGCGCAGTAGTAATTGATACCGGGCCAGATTCAGCGGCTGAAGATAAATGTCTGAAAGCTTTGGGTATCAAGCACATTCCTTTGCTAATTCTTTCTCATTTTCATGCAGATCACGTTGGCGGGCTCTCTGGTTTGCTCGATGGAAGATCGGTACAACAGGTATGGATTACAAATAATCTTGAGCCAAAGGTAGAAAGTGAAATGGCTTTAAAGGAACTTAGAGCACAGGTCATCACAGTGCAACGAGGATTAATTGCACAAATTGGAGAAGTAAATCTCAAGGTTGTGTGGCCAGAGGCTACAACAAGAAGTTTTGAGGAGTTACCTGGTGAAGGATCTCAAATCAACAACTCCAGCATCGCGGTAATTGCATCGACTAAGGATTGGAGTTTGTTTTCTGCAGGAGATCTGGAACCGCCAGCACAACATGAATTGATAGATCGTGTGGATCCGGTCGATATATACAAGGTGTGCCATCACGGCTCTAAGTATCAAGATGATGGGTTAATACAAGCCCTGTCTGCACAAATTGCACTCATTAGCGTGGGAGCCAAAAATCCATACGGTCACCCCGCTGCAGAAACCGTCGACTCTTTGACTAGACTCGGCACACAAGTTGTTCGGACAGATAGAGATGGTGCGGTAGCTATTACAGCCTCAGCTCACCACTTGAGGGTTCGAAAAAGCAAAGGCAGAGTAAGGTTGTTTTACTGGAGCTAGAAGGGGATGGGATGAACTCGTTTTACTTAATCCTTGGCTCCGAGTCAGCTTTGGCAGATCGCGCCTTAACAAAACTCAACGCACAGCTAAAAGATGAAAACTGCGAAATCACAACCTTGTTTGCCGCGGACACAATTGTGGGCGATATTGCTGACGCGCTTGCACCTTCCTTATTTTCCGAAAGACGTGCACTTATCATTCGCGATCTTCAAGATTTGCCTGAAGATAATCGAGATGAAATTACCCGCTACCTAGATCAACCAGATCCTTCAACAACTGTAATTTTTGTTCACAAAGGTGGAGTAAAAGGCAAAGCACTTCTAGATGCGATCAAAAAGATTAAACCCGAATTAATCGCATGTGATCCTTTGAAGAAAGAGGCGGAGAAAGAGGAGTTTGTTAAATCCCTTTTCCTTGATCTTGGACGCAAAGCCTCAGCTGGTGCGGTCTCTGCCTTAGTGGGTGCGCTCGGAAATGATCTACGTGAACTTCAAGGCGCGGTTGGACAGATTGCAGCCGATGCTCCATCGGGATTAATTGATGAAGCGATGGTTGATAAGTATCACCAAGGTCGAGTTGAGACCACTGGTTTTGATGTCGCAGATGCAACCCTTGATGGCAATCTTTCCGCTGCACTTATTTCTCTACGCAGCGCACTTGAAACCGGAACCGACCCTGTAATGATCACGAGCGCAATCGCATCATCACTGCGTTCATTGGCAAAGGTTGCAGGAGCAAATCGCAATCAAAAATCATTTGAATTAGCTGGACAATTAGGAATGGCCCCATGGCAGATTGATAAGGCTCGTAGACAGCTCAACCGTTGGAGCCCAGCCCAAATCGCCGATGCCGTTGGAGCGATCGCCCTGGCAGATGCTGAAGTAAAGGGTGCGGCCAGCGACCCGATTTATGCGCTGGAAAAGGCTGTGACCAGGATCGTCTCATCGCAATTTGACCGCTGAGCACACGCTTGCGTACGCTTACCCTCTGCCCACGAGCCTCAATTAGGCCACGGCTTAGAAGATGAACTGGAGTAACACGTGTACGCAATCGTTAAAGCTGGCGGACGCCAGGAGAAGGTCGCAGTTGGCGACACAGTAATCGTTGATCGTATCGACGCTGCTGCTGGTGCAACTGTCTCATTCCCTGCCCTGCTCGTAGTAGATGGTGCAGCGGTTACAACAGATCCAAAGGTTTTGTCTGGCGTAAAGGTAACTGGCGAAGTTCTTGAAGAGCTTAAGGGTCCAAAGATCGATATCTTGCGTTACAAGAACAAGACAGGTCACCGTCGTCGCCAGGGATTCCGTGCGCAACTGACTCGTGTAAAAATTACCGCCATCAACGGCGCGAAGTAAGGGAGACGAAGTAAATGGCAAGTAAGAAGGGTGTCTCCTCGACACGAAACGGTCGCGATTCCAATCCACAGTACCTTGGTATCAAGCGTTTCGGCGGACAAGAAGTTAATGCTGGCGAGATTTTAGTTCGTCAGCGCGGAACACATTTTCACCCAGGCAAGAACGTCGGTCGCGGTAAGGATGACACTCTGTTTGCACTAGCTGCAGGCGTTGTTGAATTCGGTCGCGCTCGCGGTCGCCGTGTAGTGAATGTGGCTCCGGTAGCTTAATTTTAGGTTTCTTGTAAAAGAGCGAGCCGTAATCATGCGGCTCGCTTTTTTCATTCATCACCATTGTAAGAAGCGAAGGGAGTACATAAGTGACAACATTTGTTGATCGTGTAACTCTCTACGCCGCTGCCGGAAAAGGTGGCGATGGTTGTGTCTCTGTAAAGCGTGAAAAGTTCAAGCCACTGGGTGGACCAGATGGTGGAAACGGTGGACGTGGCGGAGATGTCATTCTGATTGTTGATCCAAATGTGACAACACTTCTCGATTTTCACCATTCACCACATCGCAAAGCAACATCTGGTCATCAGGGCTATGGCGATCGCAAAGATGGTCACCAGGGTGAGGATTTAATCCTTGGAGTCCCAAATGGAACTGTTATTTACGATAAAGATGGCGAACAGATCGCCGATTTAATCGGCAACGGAACAACATTTGTTGCAGCTCAAGGTGGGTTTGGTGGTCTAGGAAACCTTGCACTGTCATCCTCTAAGCGTCGTGCACCAGGTTTTGCATTACTTGGTGAACCAGGTGAAGAACGCACATTAATTCTGGAGTTAAAGAGTGTTGCAGATATTGCTCTGGTTGGATTTCCAAGTGCTGGAAAATCCTCTTTGATTGCAGCGGTTTCTGCTGCGCGCCCAAAGATCGCCGATTATCCATTTACAACCTTGGTGCCAAACCTGGGTGTCGTACAGGCAGGTGAGACTCGATTTACCGTTGCAGATGTTCCAGGCCTTATTCCAGGTGCATCACAAGGTAAGGGCTTGGGCCTTGAGTTTCTGCGTCACGTAGAACGCTGCGTTGCATTAGTACATGTACTTGATTGCGGAACTTTAGAGACAGATCGCAACCCTGTTGCAGATCTTGAAGCAATTGAAAATGAGTTAGCTCTATACGGTGGTCTTGAAGATCGTGTCCGTATCGTTGCTTTGAACAAGATTGATTTACCTGATGGCAAAGCGATGGCCGAAATGGTTGAACAAGAGCTTCGCGATAAGGGGTACGAGGTGTACTCAGTTTCTGCAGCATCTCGTGAAGGTCTACAAGATTTAATCTATGCAATGGGTCGGTTAGTTCATAAGAATCGTGTCGAGGCGGGAGTTCCAGAACGCACACGAATTATCTTGCGACCAGTTGCCGTTGATGATTCTGGATTTACTGTTCGTGCCAATGCCGATGGTTCATTCACGATTCGTGGCAAGAAGGTTGAACGTTGGGTTCGCCAAACTAACTTTAAGAACGCTGAAGCAATTGGTTACCTTGCAGATCGTTTGGCACAACTCGGAGTTGAAAAAGAGTTGTACAAGAAGGGTGCCGTTGCTGGCAGCGAAGTACGTATCGGCGATGGCGATACCGAAGTTGTATTTGATTGGGAGCCAACAATTGAAGCTGGCGCCGAACAACTTGCCGGTCACCTGCACCGTCGAGGCGAGGATTCACGTCTTGAATCAACATGGAACATGCCTGAGCGTGTTGAGAATGTTTTGACCGATGATGAAATCGCAAAGCAGTGGGAATACAACGTAGTTGACCCTCACACGCCTAAACTTTCAGCACCGATAATCACAGATGCAGACACCACAGAGGAAAATCAAGAGGATGGAGATGACAAGTGAGCCGAGAGCAGATCACCTCTGCAAAACGCATCGTCATCAAGATTGGTTCCTCCTCTCTTACCGGTAAAGCTGGATCTGCTCTGGATGCAGCTGCAGTAAACAAACTTGTTGATGTTGTAGCCGCCTGCAAGAAGCGTGGCGCAGAAGTTGTCGTAGTTTCATCAGGTGCCATTGCGGCAGGTCTTGCACCACTTGGGTTAACAACCCGCCCAAAGGATCTAGCTACGCAGCAGGCTGCGGCATCGGTAGGCCAAGGTTTACTTGTTGCTCAATACACCCAAAGCTTTGCACGTCATTCAATTACCGCTTCTCAGGTATTGCTAACTACAGAGGATGTTGTTCGTCGTTCTCATTATCAAAATGCGCAACGAACTTTGTACAAACTGCTTCAACTAGGTGTTGTGCCAATCATTAATGAAAATGACTCTGTAGGAACTCAAGAGATTCGCTTTGGTGACAATGATCGTTTAGCAGCGTTAGTTGCACTTTTGATTGGTGCTGATCTTTTAGTTTTAGTCTCTGATATCGATGCGCTGTATGACGCGCCTCCTACTCAAGCTGGAGCTAAAAGAATTCATGAGGTTTCAACTGTTGCCGAGATCGAGGGAGTGACTCTTGGTGGTGCAGGCTCTGCTGGAGTTGGTAGCGGGGGAATGGTTACCAAGGTTGAAGCCGCCCGCATCGCAACCTCTGCAGGTATTCCAATGTTGCTAACTTCGCTGGAGGATTCAGATAAATCACTTGCTGGAGAAAAACTTGGCACCCATTTTCATGCGCAAGCAAGTAAAACAACCTCACGTTTGTTGTGGTTAGCACACGCGACTAAGTCACAAGGAAAGTTGATTCTCGACAAAGGCGCGGTCACAGCGATCCTTGAAAGAGGCGTTTCATTGCTGCCTGCAGGAGTCACCGCTGTTGAGGGAGTTTTCATTGCAGGCGATGCGGTAGAACTTGTTGGTCCAGATGGCGTAGTTATTGCACGCGGGCTAGTTGCATTTGATTCAGAGGATCTGCCACAGATGTTGGGTAGATCAACAAAGGAACTTGCCGCTGCATTGGGCGCAGAGTACGAACGCGAACTAGTCCACAGAGATGATTTGGTGTTGATTTAAATGAGCGCACAACTTTTGATTTCTAACCTCGCAGATTCTGCACGCATTGCCGGAAGAACCTTGAGTGTTTCTACTGGTGCGCAGCGAAAAGCGGCTTTGAATGTAATCGCCGATGCAATTGAGGCCAGAAGTGCAGAAATTCTTGCCGCTAATGAGAAAGACATGGAGGCAGGTCGCGCAGCTGGGTTGAACTCATCACTGCTTGATCGACTCTTGTTAACCCCAGATCGTATTAAGGGTATTGCTGGGGGAGCGCGACAAGTGAGCCAACTTCCAGATCCACTCGGAAATACATTGCGCAAATCAACCTTGCCTAATGGCATCGAGTTAGAACAGATTTCAGTGCCATTCGGTGTTATCGGAATGGTGTACGAGGCACGCCCCAATGTAACTGTGGATGCTGCGGTAATTTTGTTGATGTCCGGAAATGCTGCACTACTTCGCGGTTCATCAAGTGCGGCACATAGCAATGAAGTTCTAGTACGCGTCATGCGTGAAGCCTTAGCTTCAACATCAATTTCGCCAGATGTAATTCAACTTGTTCCTTCAGAGGATCGCGAAACAGTTAAAGCACTGCTGAACGCCCGCGGAAAAGTAGATCTAGTAATTCCTCGTGGTAGCGCAGCGCTCATTCGCATGGTTGTGGATGAGTCATCGGTTCCAACGATCGAAACCGGTGCAGGGGTCTGTCATGTGTACATCGATGAGTTTGCCGACCTTAGCAAAGCGGTTCCGATCATCATTAACTCAAAGGTTCAGCGACCAAGTGTGTGTAACGCTGCCGAGACATTGTTGGTGCACTCAGCGATTGCAGATTCATTTATGCCAACCGCGCTTAAGGCTCTGCATGAAGCTGGAGTGATTGTGCATTGCGATAGCGCTAGCTTGGCAATCGCACACAAGGTTGGGATTCCTGCAACTGAGGCTACTGAGGAAAATTTCTGTACCGAGTACGGAACGCTTGAGATGAATGTGGCAATTGTTGATTCAGTTGAAGCTGCAAGTGCACATATTGCTAAGTACGGAACTCAGCACACTGAGGCGATCATTTCTGAGAACAAAGATGTAGTTAAGAGATTCATAGCTTTGGCTGATTGCGCAGCGGTAATGGTGAATACATCGACACGATTTACAGATGGTGAGCAGATGGGTTTTGGGGCTGAAATCGGTATCTCAAATCAAAAATTGCATGCCCGAGGTCCAATGGGGCTAGAGGCGATGACAACGACTACATGGATCGTTACCGGAAATGGGCAAATTCGCAGTTAGCGCTGAATTTAATTAGACTTGCGCCCATGAGCAGCCTTTCCCGCGATGATGTCGCCAAACTTGCAGGCCTAGCCCGCATCGAAATGAGCGAGGAAGAGTTAGTCAATCTTTCTAATGAGTTCACAGTTATTTTGGATGCGGTCGCTCGCGTGCAGGAAGTTGCCGGAGCGGATGTAGAACCAACCTCACACCCATTGCCATTGCGCAATGTTTTTCGTGCAGATGTAGTTGTCCCAAGTCTTACCCCTGAAGAAGCACTCTCTGGTGCACCAGCTCAAGAAGAACAACGTTTCCGCGTTCCTCAGATTTTGGGTGAAGAATGATTCGTAACTCAGCATCCGAGATGGCAGCAAAGCTTGCTGCTGGAGAAACTACATCAGTTGCTTTAACTCAAGCACACCTTGATCGCATCACCGCGGTTGATGCAGATATTCATGCATTTTTATATGTAGACACCGAAGGTGCATTGGCACAAGCTGCTGCAGTTGATGCAAAGCGTGCAAAGGGTGAAAAATTGTCACCACTTGCTGGTGTTCCACTTGCGCTCAAGGATGTTATGGCGCAAAAGGGAGTTCCAACTACTTGTGGCTCCAAGATTCTTGAAGGTTGGCGTCCACCGTATGACTCAACGGTTGTTGCAAATCTTAAAAAGAATGATGTTGTTATCTTGGGTAAGACAAATATGGATGAGTTTGCAATGGGTTCATCAACTGAAAACTCTGCATATGGTCCAACACATAACCCTTGGGATTTAACTCGTATTCCTGGTGGTTCAGGTGGCGGTTCATCTGCTGCCCTTGCCGCCTTTGAAGCACCTCTTGCAATTGGTACCGATACTGGTGGATCAATTCGCCAACCTGCAGCGGTCACTGGAACTGTTGGAGTGAAGCCAACTTACGGTGGCGTATCTCGTTTTGGTTTGGTTGCTTTTTCTTCCTCATTAGATCAAGCAGGACCGTGTGCACGAACAGTTTTAGATACAGCGTTATTGCATGAAGCAATTGCAGGACATGATCCAAAGGATGCAACAAGTATCAATGCACCTGTTCCTCAAGTAGTTGCCGCTGCAAAATCTGGTGATGTAAAGGGAATGAAGATCGGTGTGGTTAAGGAACTTAACGGCGATGGTTATCAGCCAGGAGTTCGTGCGCGCTTTGAAGAATCACTTGAATTATTGGCAAAAGCTGGAGCGGAAATTGTTGAAGTCTCTGCACCAAACTTCGAATACGCACTTGCTGCGTACTACTTAATTGCACCATCTGAATGTTCATCAAATCTGGCTCGTTTTGATGCGATGCGTTACGGCTTGCGCGTGGGCGATGTAGATGGGGCTTCAGCTGAATCTGTAATGAATTTGACCCGCGAAGTAGGTTTTGGCAAAGAGGTAAAGCGCCGCATTATTTTGGGAACGTATGCATTGTCATCTGGTTACTACGATGCTTATTACGGCAGCGCGCAAAAGGTTCGCACACTGATTACACAAGATTTCACAAAAGCGTTTGAAAAGGCAGATGTACTGGTTTCACCGACCTGCCCAACAACAGCATTTAAAATTGGCGAGAAAGCTAATGATCCACTTGCTATGTACCTCAATGACATCGCAACTATTCCGGTAAATATGGCTGGAATTGGCGGAATGTCATTGCCTTCAGGTTTAGCTGATGAAGATGGATTACCAGTTGGTTTCCAAATCATGTCTCCTGTCATGAAGGATGAGCGCATGTACTCAGTAGGTGCAGCACTTGAAGCTGCTCTGCTTTCCAAGTGGGGAGCTCCATTGCTGGACAAAGCTCCTGTTCTAGGAGGTGCACGATGACACTTTCATACGATGATGTAATCGCAAAGTACGAACCCGTACTAGGTCTTGAAGTACACGTTGAGCTCAATACAAACTCAAAGATGTTTTGTGGTTGCAGCACCGTCTTTGGTGCAGAACCAAATACTCAAACATGTCCAGTGTGCTTGGCGCTGCCCGGAGCTTTGCCGGTAGTTAATGAAAAGGCGATTGAGTCAACGATCAAAATCGGTCTTGCGCTGAACTGTTCGATCGCGCCATTTTCACGTTTTGCTCGTAAGAACTACTTCTACCCAGATATGCCTAAGAACTTCCAGATCTCGCAGTATGACGAGCCAATCTGTGTTGATGGATATGTAGATGTTGAAATTGAAACTGATGAGGGTCCCAAAACTTTCCGCGTTGAAGTTGAGCGCGTGCACATGGAAGAGGACACCGGAAAGTCATTACACGTTGGTGGTGCGACGGGACGTATTCATGGCGCTGAATACTCACTTTTAGATTACAACCGTGCCGGAATTCCTTTAGTTGAAATCGTTACCAAGATTGTTCCAGGCACAGGAAAGTACGCACCAGAGGTCGCTAAGGCCTACGTTGCAGAACTCCGCGACATTTTGCGCGCACTTGGCGTAAGTGATGTGAAGATGGAGCAAGGCTCACTTCGTTGTGATGCAAATGTTTCCTTACGTTTGATCGGTGCTGAAAAGCTAGGTACTCGCAGCGAAACGAAGAATGTGAACTCATTGCGTTCTGTTGAGCGCGCAGTTCGCGGCGAAATGATTCGCCATGCAGAGCTATTAAATGCTGGTGGACGTGTAGTTCAAGAAACTCGTCACTTCCAAGAGGACACCGGGTTAACTCGCTCCGGTCGTTCAAAGGAGCAAGCAGAGGATTACCGTTACTTCCCAGAGCCAGATCTAGTGCCAGTTGCACCTGATGCTGCATGGATTGAAGAGCTACGTGCGACTTTGCCTGAACGACCATCGATTCGTCGCAAGCGTTTGCAGGAAGCATGGGCTGTTCCCGATAAGGAAATGGCTGCAATGATCAATGCAGATGTTCTCGATATTGTTGAAGCAACGGTTTTGTTAGGTTCAGATCCTACGAAGGCGCGCAGCTGGTGGCTTGGTGAGATCTCACGAATTGCAAATGATAAAAATGTTGCGATTGCAGATTTAACAATCACTCCACAGGATGTTGCCGAGATTGTGGCACTTGTTAATGCAGGGGAGCTAACTGACAAACTTGCTCGCCAAGTTGTTGAAGGCGTTATCGCTGGTGAAGGAAAGCCTTCAGAGGTTGTTGCAAAGCGCGGAATTAAGGTTGTTAATGATGATGGCGCACTGATGGCAGCGATCGAAAAGGTGTGCGCAGAGCAGGCAGAGACTGCAGAAAAGGTTCGTAACGGACATTTACCTGCAGCAGGTGCGCTCATTGGCGCGGTCATGAAAGAGACAAAGGGCCAAGCAGATGCTGCTCGCGTACGAGAGCTTCTACTTGGCCACCTTGGACAAGCTAATTAGCTTTTAATTAGTGAAAGCCTGCGCCTTCAGATTCAACCAGTGACTCTTTACCAATATTGATAAAGAAGAACAGAACTATTGCTCCAACAAAGAGCAGCGCAGCACTGAACTTAAATGCGACGGTAAAACCATGTGTCATTGCAAATGGCATTACCTTTTCGCCTAGCTGAGTATTTGCAGCAGCAAAGGTAGTTGTTGCAGTTGCCGCTACTGTGTTCAGAAGCGCCGTTCCTAGTGATCCGCCGATCTGCTGGCTGGTATTAACCATCGCACTTGCAACTCCTGTGTCATGGTTTGAAACCGCGTGTAATGAGGTTGATGTCAGCGGGATAAATACCAAAGCCATTCCGCTGGACATAATCAATAGTGATGGCAAAACATGTGTTGTATATGAGGTTTCAGGGGTAATACGAGTCATCATGAGCAAACCAAGGCTTGCTGCTAATAATCCTGGAACCATCAATGGCTTTGGTCCAACCTTTGGAAGCAGAGTCGATGCAATTCCTGCAAAGACGATGATGCCGGCGGTAAATGGTAGGAATGCAAAACCAGATTTCAATGGACTGTAACCCAAAATAACCTGAAGGTATAAACCTAGGAATAAGAACATTGAGAACAAACCAGCTCCAACAACCAGTGATCCAAGGTATGAACCTCCGCGGTTGCGCTCTGTTACTACACGAAGTGGCATCAAAGGATTTTTAACGCGCATTTCAATCATCACAAAGATAACAAGTAGAACAACCGCTGCAACTAAGAAAGAAATCGTTGTTGAGCTTGACCAACCCTTTGTAGCTGCTTCATTGAATCCGTAGGTCAGTGAGAACAAACCTGCTGTTGCTGTAACTACACCTGGAATGTCATATGTGTTGTCACCTTGTGCTTTCGACTCCTTAACAAACTTGATTGCAAGGATTGCAGCAAAGATCGCGATAGGAGTGTTTACTCCTAGGCACCAGCGCCATGAGAAGAATTCAGTTAAGGTTCCACCAAGAATTAAGCCGATAGCCGCTCCGCCACCTGAGATGGCACCGATGACACCGAAGGCCTTTGCGCGCTCTTTCGGAACAGTGAAGGTCACAGAAATAATTGCAAGTGCGGCAGGTGCTAGTAGTGCACCAAAAACACCTTGTAGCGCACGTGAAGCAAAAAGTAATCCTTGAGTAGATGCAACGCCTCCAAGGGCTGATGCTGCAGCAAAGCCGATCAATCCAATTAAGAAGATCTTCTTGCGGCCCATGTAATCGCCAATACGTCCACCCAGGAGAAGCAGTGAACCAAAGGCTAAGGTGTAGGCGGTGATGACCCATTGCTGATTAGCATCTGAGATTCCAAGATCTACTTTTGCGCTTGGAATCGCAATGTTCATAATGGAGCTGTCCAACACGATCATTAACTGTGAAATAGCGACGACGAACAAAGTTCGCCATCTGGTTGGATCTAAGGTTTCGGCAGGGGCGGTTTGTGACACTTTATTACTCCAATTATTCGACTGATAAATGCGTTATCAAGAGGGTAGAATTCTCTCATGCCCACCATGAAACCGCGCTCAGGAGTAGTTACCGATGGACTCGAAAGAGCACCAGCACGTGGAATGTTGCGCGCTGTTGGCATGGGTGATGAAGATTGGGTCAAGCCACAAATTGGTATTGCATCTTCATGGAATGAAATCACACCATGCAACCTCTCATTAGATCGTTTAGCAAAAGCCTCTAAGCAAGGCGTTATTGATGCAGGTGGATTCCCAATGCAGTTTGGAACTATCTCTGTTTCTGATGGAATTTCCATGGGCCATGAAGGTATGCACTTTTCATTGGTCTCTCGCGAAGTAATCGCCGATTCTGTTGAAACAGTCATGCAGGCAGAGCGCCTTGATGGCATGGTCACCTTTGCAGGGTGTGACAAGTCACTTCCAGGAATGATGATGGCTGCAGCGCGCATCGATGTTGCAAGCGTTTTTGTCTATGCTGGATCCACTTTGCCAGGCCAAGTCGAAGGTAAAGATGTAACAATTATTGATGCATTTGAAGCTGTCGGTGCGTGTGCACGCGGTTTGATCACACAAGATCGTGTTGATGCGATTGAACGTGCAATCTGCCCCGGTGAAGGTGCTTGTGGCGGTATGTACACCGCAAACACCATGGCAAGTATTGGTGAGGCTATTGGGCTTTCACTTCCGGGATCTGCCGCACCTCCAGCTGTTGACCGTCGCCGCGATACATATGCAATCGCATCAGGTGCAGCAGTTGTCGAGTTAATTCGTCAAGGAATCACAACACGTGACATCTTGACTAAGCAAGCCTTTGAAAATGCAATCACTATTTTGATGGCGCTCGGTGGATCTACAAATGCTGTTCTACACCTATTAGCTATTGCAAATGAAGCCGATGTTGACTTGGAACTAAATGATTTCCATCGCATCGGCTCAAAGGTTCCATTGCTAGGTGACTTAAAGCCATTTGGAAAGTTTGTAATGAGCGATGTAGACAAAGTTGGTGGAATTCCAGTTGTCCTTAAGGGATTACTCGATGCCGGATTACTTCATGGAGATGTACTAACTGTTACTGGAAAGACGATGGCGGAAAATCTCAAGGAGATCGCACCACCAGATCCAGATGGACAGATTCTGAAGGCTGTTTCATCACCTATGTCTACCGATGTTGGAATCACAATTCTTGGCGGAACCCTTGCAACAGAAGGTGCCGTGTGCAAGACAGCAGGAATTGGAATTGAAAGTTTTGAAGGACCAGCACGAGTGTTTGAACGTGAACAAGCTGCGATGGATGCACTTGAAAATGGAACCATTCAAGCCGGTGATGTTGTTGTCATTCGTTATGAAGGTCCTAAGGGCGGACCAGGAATGCGCGAAATGTTAATGATTACCGGTGCTATCAAGGGCGCTGGATTAGGTAAATCAACTCTGCTCTTAACTGATGGACGTTTCTCTGGAGGATCAACTGGTCTATGTGTTGGCCATGTTGCACCAGAGGCTGTTGATGGGGGACCGATCGCATTTATTAAGGATGGCGATATTGTGCGAATCGACATTACCAACCGCACCCTTGATCTCTTAGTTGATCCCGCTGAACTAGCTGCTCGTAGAGTTGGCTGGAAGCCATTGGGACATAAGTACTCACGTGGAGTTTTGGCCAAGTATTCAAAGTTGGTGGGTTCTGCATCCAAGGGTGCGGTCTGCGATTAAGCAGATCTGCTCAAATTGTGAGATCTGCATCTCAAACCTTGACCTTGAGCCTGCTTCATTGGAGAATAAGCGCATGAGCACAACATTTGTGGTGGTGATTTAAAGGCGCGTGATCGGTAATTGATCATGCGCCACCCTCAGTTATCTGGGGGTTTTTTCATTTAAAGATGTGAAAGGAGATGGATATGAGCAAGAAGATGAGTGGAGCTAGTTCACTCGTGCAATCTTTGGAGTCTGCCGGCGTCGATGTGATGTTCGGACTTCCAGGCGGTGCAATCCTTCCTGCCTACGATCCAATCTTTGATAGCAAGATTCGCCACATTCTGGTTCGCCATGAACAAGGTGCAGGTCATGCTGCAACTGGTTACGCCCAAGTTACCGGTCGTGTTGGAGTGTGTATTGCAACCTCAGGACCTGGTGCTACAAATTTAGTAACACCACTTGCTGATGCTGCAATGGATTCAGTTCCGATGGTAGCCATCACGGGGCAGGTTCCATCTGTTGCAATTGGAACAGATGCATTCCAAGAGGCAGATATTCGTGGAATCACGATGCCATTTACTAAGCACAATTATTTGATCACCGATCCCAAGGATATTCCGCGGGCAATCGCTGAAGCCTTTTATATTGCAGGTTCTGGTCGACCAGGTCCAGTGTTAGTTGATATCGCAAAGGATGCTCTGCAGAAGGAGACTGATTTTGTATATCCAAAGGAGCTTTCACTTCCTGGATATCACCCACAGCTAGAACCTGAAAATCAATACATCAAGGATGCAGCAGCGCTGATCGCGCAATCATCAAAGCCTGTCTTTTATGTAGGTGGCGGAGTCATCAAGTCCAATGCATCCAAGGAGTTAATGCAGTTAGCTGAACTCGTTGGCGCACCAGTTGTTACAACTTTGATGGCATTGGGATCCTTCCCAGATAGCCACCCACAACACCTAGGCATGCCTGGAATGCATGGAACAGTAGCTGCAGTTACATCTCTTCAAAAGGCTGATCTACTTATTACCCTTGGTGCGCGTTTTGATGATCGTGTAACCGGAAAGCTTTCGACATTTGCAGTGAATGCAAAGGTTATTCACGCAGATATTGACCCAGCAGAAATTGGTAAGAACCGATTTGCAGATGTACCAATCGTTGGAGATTTGAAGCGCACCATCGCAGCGTTAATCCCTGCGGTTAAGGCGGAATTTGCTAAGAATAAGGCTGATTTAACGCCTTGGATCGCATCAATGAACAAGCTTCGTGCAACCTATCCATTGGGATATGAACTTCCAAAGGATGGATCACTTTCTCCTCAATATGTAATTGAAAGAATCAGTGCGTTAACTGGTCCTGAAGGTATTTATGTTGCAGGTGTTGGTCAGCACCAGATGTGGGCTTCACAGTTTGTGAAGTATGAAAATCCACGTACCTGGTTGAACTCTGGCGGTCTCGGAACAATGGGATATGCAGTCCCTGCTGCAATGGGTGCAAAAGTCGGTGCACCTGATGCAACTGTGTGGGCAATCGATGGTGATGGATGCTTCCAGATGACTAACCAAGAGTTAGTAACGTGTGCGCTCAACAACATTCCAATCAAGGTTGCGATCATTAACAATGAATCTCTCGGAATGGTTCGCCAGTGGCAGACCTTGTTCTACGAGGGTCGATACTCCAATACAAGTTTGGATTCAAAGCGAGTTCCAGATTTCGTCAAGCTTGCTGAAGCTATGGGATGCGTTGGCTTAAGTTGTGAGCGCCCTGAAGATGTGGATGCAATCATCAAGCAGGCAAATGCAATTAATGATCAACCAGTGGTTGTTGATTTCCGAGTCTTTAGAGATGCGATGGTGTGGCCAATGGTTGCAGCAGGTACATCTAATGATGACATCATGATTGCGCGCGAAATGGCGCCCGACTGGGATTCACAGGAGCTCTAATGAGTACACATACGCTTTCCGTTCTCGTCGAAAACTCTCCGGGTGTACTTGCACGTGTTGCCGGTTTGTTCTCGCGTCGCGCCTACAACATCGACTCTTTAGCGGTGGGCCCAACAGAAAATCCAGATATTTCCAGAATGACAATTGTTATCAATGTCGAAAGCCACTCTTTGGAACAAGTTATTCGCCAGCTGGATAAGTTAGTAAATGTCATTCATATCGCTGAGTTAAAACTTGCTGAATCAGTTCAGGCTGAACTCTTGCTCGTAAAGATCTCTGCAACATCAAAGAATCGCTTTGATGTCGATGCGGTTCTCGAGACCTACGGTGCATCAATTGTTGATGAGGGCGCTGATTACATGACGATTGAGGCAACGGGCGATGCCGCCAAAATCAGTGATCTACTTAACGCTCTTGAGCGTTTTGGCATCCGTGAATTAGCTCAATCAGGGCTTGTAGCGATCGAACGTGGCAGCGGCTCGCTGGCAGACCGTACCCTTAGCACTCAAAGTATTCCTACCGCTGACAGCGGTCAGGCTGATTATCAAAACTAAAACCAACAAAGGACGATGAGGAGAAATACCGTGGCAGCAACGATGTATCACGAAGAGGATGCTGATCTATCAATCATCCAGGGTCGCAAAGTCGCGATCATCGGTTACGGCTCACAAGGACATGCACACGCACTTAACCTGCGTGACAGTGGTGTCGATGTTCGAGTTGGATTAAAGGACGGCTCACCATCACGTGCAAAGGCAGAGGCTGAAGGCCTTCGCGTTGTAAGTGTTGCTGAAGCGGTTAAGGAATCAACTGTCATCATGATCTTGGCGCCTGATCACCTACAGCGCCATATCTACACAGATTCAATTCTTCCTAACCTAAAAGATGGCGATGCA
>JAPOJK010000059.1 GCA_029978465.1 Actinomycetota bacterium | reverse complement strand
TTCCATCATCGAGCAAGGATTTTTCAAAGGCGGACATGGCGGGCAGGGATTCACCCGATCCAACTAACGCCAGCGACCCGTTCATTGAGCCAGTGTAGGTGGTGAAAACTGGGAAATTTTGTGAGAGTTTCTGGGAAACCCTTACTGGCGCAGCGCTTTTCAAGTAGTGTGACGGCAAGTTTAGGAGAGAAACGGGGTTAGCCAAGTGAGCTCACAGGGTTCAGTGATTATCTCCCTGCGTGGCTTGGCAAAGAGTTTTGGCGCAGTCCGCGCTGTCGATGGTGTTGATCTCGATATCTACCAAGGTGAGTTTCTTACTCTTTTAGGACCATCTGGTTCAGGCAAGACAACTGTGCTTCGAATGATTGCAGGATTTGAAGCACCTGATGCAGGAACTATTCAACTTAATGGCGCTGACATAACTCATCTGCCTGCATATGAGCGAGATGTCAATACCGTTTTTCAGGATTATGCGCTCTTTCCTCATATGGATGTCATTTCAAATATTGAGTACGGCCTGCGCGTTAAAGGAATTGGTAAGACTGAACGCCGCGAACAAGCGATGGTTGCTTTGCAACAGGTACGGCTAGAGGGTTATGAGAATAGAAAGCCAAATCAATTATCTGGTGGACAACGCCAACGTGTTGCTTTAGCGCGTGCATTGGTTAATCGTCCTGCGGTGTTACTGCTTGATGAACCACTTGGTGCGTTGGATCTAAAGCTGCGTGAACAGATGCAGATTGAATTAAAAGAGTTGCAGCGCCAAGTTGGAATCACCTTTATTTTTGTTACACATGATCAAGAGGAAGCGCTCACCATGTCAGATCGTGTCGCTGTTTTTGATCGTGGAAAGATCCAGCAGTTAGATAAACCTGCGTCGATTTATGAACGTCCAGCAAACGCCTTTGTTGCCGGCTTTGTTGGTATTTCGAATTTGATTTCTGGTGAGGCTGGTCAGAAGTTATTGGGAAAACCCGGAACTTGGTTAGTACGTCCGGAAAAGATTGAGATTGATGCGCAGGTTCCAGGTGGGCGAAGCACTACAGGTGTAATCCGCGAGGTTGAATACCTTGGCCCTGCTACCCGCTTCTTAGTTGATTTAGAGGGTGGCATCTCATTGATGGCGCTTCGTCAGAACACATCAGAGAGTGCAAACACCGTTGCTTCAATGCGAAACAGCACGGTAAAGGTTAGTTGGAGCATCGATAGCGAGTTCCATGTAGAAAATTAGGATTCTCAACTAGCTAGCAGTTGAGGAACGCGCTGGAAATTCTGGCGCGATGTCGCAAAGGAGCGACAGAAAGGAACACGAGTGAAGATCACACGAGTTCGAAAGTCCGTAATTGCAATTGCGGCAGGAGCGCTACTACTGAGCGGATGTTCAAGTTCAGATAGCGAATCCGCAGGCGGTGCGTACGCAGGTCCTGTTAAAGATACCCCCGGAACAATCAATGTTCTCGCTTGGCCAGGATACGCAGAAGATGGTTCAACAGATCCAAATGTTGACTGGGTAACACCTTTTGAAAAAGAAACAGGTTGTACGGTTAATGTAAAGACATACGGAACATCTGATGAAGCTGTTCAATTGATGCAAAGCGGTGGTTACGATGTGGTGAGCGCCTCTGGAGATGCATCTCTCCGCTTAATCTTCGGTGGAGATCTACAGCCAGTTAATTTGGATTTGATTCCAAATTACGCAGATGTCTTCGATAACTTGAAGGACCGTCCTTGGAACACAATCGATGGTGCAAACTACGGCGTACCTCATGGCCGTGGCGCAAATGTTTTGCAGTACACCATCGACAAGGTAAAGCCAGCACCAGACTCATGGTCTGTTGTTTGGGAGCCAAACTCTCCACTTAAGGGCAAGATCACAGCGTATGACTCAGCAATTTACATTGCAGATGCAGCTGTATATCTAATGTCTACAAAGCCAGAGCTTGGAATTAAAGATCCATATGCACTTGATCAAACACAGTTTGATGCAGCGATGGCATTGCTCAAGCAGCAGAAGCCATTGGTTGCCGAGTACTGGGCTGATTACACCAAGTATGTAGCTGCAGTTCAGGCAGGAAGCATTGTCGCTGGAACTTCATGGCAGGTTATTGCCAACGTTCTAAATGGCGAGAAGGCAACTGTTGGCGCTGTTAAGCCTAAGGAAGGTGCAACAGGTTGGTCAGATACTTGGATGATCTCCAAGAACACTGAAGCAATCGACTGTGCTTACAAGTGGCTGAACTGGATTATTTCTCCAGCAACAAATGCACAAGCTGCTGAGTACTTTGGTGAAGCACCAGCTAACTCAAAGGCATGTGCGTTGACTGCAAGCAAGACACACTGCGAGTCATACCATGCAGAAGAGACTGACTACTGGTCAAATGTCTACTACTGGAAGACTCCAACAGAAGAGTGCCTAGATGGACGTACGGATGTTAAATGTATTCCGTATGCCGAATGGGTTAAGGCTTGGTCAAGCTTTAGAAACTCTTAATCGGTAGGTGGTGTGGGCACTTGGTTTCAGGTGTCCACACCACATCGATTTTTAACAACGATGAAATGAATCAAAAACAATGAGCCTAATGACAAATACGCGCCGCTACTTTCACTCGCATGTGAAAGCACGAATCGCTGCTCTTTTGTCTCTGCCAATTGCCTGGCTAGGAGTTTTATATATCGGATCATTAGCCGCACTTTTCATTACAAGTATCTGGAAAATCGATACCTTTACAAGCAAGGTTGTACGAGAGTTCACTCTTTCAAACTTCATCGACATCCTTACTGATAAGGCATATTTCAATGTAACAATGAGAACCGTCGGCGTTGCTGTCGCTGTAACTATTATTTGTGCAGTCCTTGCAATTCCTATGGCTTTCTTTATCGCACGTGTGGCAAAACCAAAGTCTCGCCCAGTATTGATCGCGCTGGTGATCACTCCCCTGTGGGCCTCTTATTTAGTAAAGATCTATGCATGGCGCACGATGATGGCTCCAGATAGTGGTTTCTTAAACTGGTTGATCTCTCCCCTTGGTTTATCAAGCCCAGGATTTGGCATGGTGGCGGTAATCATTGGTCTTTCTTATTTATGGCTTCCATACATGGTGCTTCCCATTTATGCAGGTATGGAAAAACTTCCAGATTCCATCATCGATGCTTCAGCTGATTTAGGTGCAAAGCCTGGACGCACCTTTCTTAAAGTGATTTTGCCAATTACCTGGCCTGCGATCATCGCTGGATCTTTGTTCACTTTCTCATTGAGTCTTGGTGATTACATCACCGTTCAGATCCTGGGTGGAACCTTCCAGATGCTTGGAAATGTGGTGTATCAAAACTTTGCACTTAATCTTCGCTTTGCTGCAGCTGTTGCTTTGATTCCCGTCATTGTGATGTTTATTTATCTTGGCTCCGTGAGAAAGACTGGAGCACTCGATAACCTATGAACCTTTCACGCACCGCTCGTATCGTCCTTTGGGGCTTCATGGGCTTTGGGCTTTCATTTATCTATGTCCCATTGATGCTGGTTGTAATTAACTCCTTTAACAAGAACAAATCTTTCAACTGGCCACCAACAGGTTTTACGACGATGTTGTGGACAAAGGCT
>JAPOJK010000058.1 GCA_029978465.1 Actinomycetota bacterium | reverse complement strand
ACTGCGCGCATTGTGATTGATCCACGACCGGTGCGGTACGCCTCTTCAATTCCAGTACGACCAACAATCAAACCCTTGGTAGGAAAATCTGGACCTTTAACAATCTTGATTAATTGATTAAGTAGTTCATCCTGTTTCATCTCAGGGTTTTCAAGAGAGAAAATAACCGCTTCGCCGATTTCCCGCAGATTGTGTGGCGGAATATTTGTCGCCATACCAACTGCGATACCTGCAGAGCCATTAACTAAAAGGTTTGGTAATCGGCTTGGAAGAACTGTTGGCTCTTGTGAACGTCCGTCATAGTTAGGAATGAAATTAACGGTGTCTTCATCAATATCCCGCATCATCTCCATCGCGATAGGAGATAAACGAGCCTCTGTGTAACGCATCGCTGCCGCTGGATCATTTCCAGGTGAGCCGAAGTTTCCATTTCCATCGATAAGTAAGTAACGAAGGGACCAATGCTGCGCTAAACGCACCACGGAGTCGTAAATCGCGGTGTCACCATGTGGGTGGTAATTACCCATAACGTCACCGACGATGCGAGAAGACTTGTAGTAACCCTTATCTGGGCGATAACCAGCGTCGTACATTGCATACAGAACGCGGCGGTGAACTGGTTTTAATCCATCGCGAACATCTGGAAGTGCGCGACCGACGATAACCGACATCGCATAATCAAGATAAGAACGAGCCATCTCAACTTGAAGATCAACTGTTTCAATCTTGTCGAAGTTTTCGAGATTGTTTGGGTTCAATTCATCCATTAGATATCCAAGAACCTAACATCCTTAGCGTTGCGCTGAATAAATGCGCGACGCTTTTCTACATCTTCACCCATTAACACTGAGAACAAATCATCAGCCGCTGCTGCATCATCAAGGGTTACCTTGATTAAGACGCGGTGTTCTGGATCCATTGTGGTGTCCCATAACTCCTTAGCTGGCATCTCACCTAAACCTTTGAAGCGCTGGATTCCATCATCCTTAGGTAAACGCTTTCCAGCTGCAAGGCCGATTTCAATCATTCCATCACGTTCACGATCACTAAATGCCATACTCGACTGGATCTTTACCGGCCCACTTCAACTTGTACAGAGGAGGTTGAGCAAAGTACACAAAACCTTGTTCAATTAATGGGCGCATAAAACGGAACAATAAAGTTAACAATAATGTTCGGATGTGTTGGCCATCAACATCAGCATCGGCCATCAAAATAATTTTGTGGTAACGAAGTTTGTCGATATCAAAATCATCATGCACGCCGGTACCAAGTGCGGTGATAAGCGCTTGAACTTCATTGTTTTGAAGAACACGATCGATGCGCGCTTTTTCAACATTCAAAATCTTTCCGCGGATTGGAAGAACGGCTTGGTTTCGAGAGTCACGTCCACCCTTTGTTGAACCGCCCGCTGAATCTCCCTCGACGATGTACAACTCACACTTAGTTGGATCGGTCCATTGGCAATCCGCTAACTTTCCTGGCATTCCGCGACCTTCAAGTAAACCTTTCCGGTTACGACTTAAGTCGCGAGCTTTACGTGCTGCAACACGAGCCGCTGCAGCATCAATGCTTTTACGCACGATTTCCTTGCCTTCAGCAGGGTTTTGTTCAAACCACGATGTGAGCTCTTCATTAACAATCTTTTGTGTAAAGGTCTTTGCTTCTGAGTTACCAAGTTTGGTTTTTGTCTGTCCCTCAAACTGTGGCTCTGCAAGTTTGATTGAAACAATCGCGGTTAAACCTTCGCGAACATCATCACCGGTTAGGCGATCTTCCTTTTTGCGAATAAATCCTTGTTCTTCACCAAACTTATTAACAATTGAAGTTAACGCGGTGCGGAAACCTTCTTCATGTGCTCCACCTTCGTGGGTATGAATCGTGTTTGCAAAGGTGTAAACAGATTCAGAAAAACCAGCGTTCCATTGCATGGAAACTTCTAATGAAATCTTGTTCTTCTTATCCTCTGATGCAAAAGAGATAATTGATTTATGTGTTTCGCCACGGGTTGAATTAAGGTGCTTAACAAAATCTGCGATTCCGCCATCGTATTGATAGCGAACAGTTAGCTGCTCACCTTTTTCATCAACATGGCCTTGGCGCATATCGGTTAAAGTTAAAATCAAACCTTTGTTAAGAAATGCCATTTCACGGAAACGTGTAGATAAAACCTCAAATGAAAAATCTGTGGTTTCAAAGATTTCCTTTGACGGCCAGAATCGAACAGTTGTTCCGTTTGATTTTGAGGGATCACCTTTGCGAACCGGTGCGGTTGGTACACCAAGTTTGTAATCCTGATACCAAAAACTTCCATCGCGTTGAACGATTACTGAAAGATCTGTACTGAGTGCGTTTACAACAGAGATACCAACACCATGAAGACCACCAGATACTGAGTAACCACCATCGCCAAACTTTCCACCTGCGTGCAACACGGTAAGAACAACTTCGAGCGCTGGTTTTTTTTCGACTGGGTGAATATCAACTGGAATTCCACGACCGTTGTCGATTACTTCAACGCCACCATCAGCTAACAAGGTGACATTGATTTCGGTGCAGTAACCGGCAAGGGCTTCATCAACTGAGTTATCAACTACTTCGTAGACCAGGTGGTGTAGTCCGCGTTCGCCGGTTGAGCCGATGTACATGCCGGGGCGCTTGCGGACCGCCTCTAGACCTTCTAGGACGGTGATGTTGGAGGCGTTATAGGAGCTCTCGGCCATCTCAACTCCTTCCGTCTAGATCCTTCAAATCGCCTGTAAAGGCTTGTGGAGAGGTTTTGCCTCTCGGAACGGGATTATCCTAGTCATAAATCATGGGAATACATAGCCGAAAAAAGCCCTGTGGGCGGGTATAGCCGAACTTTGAGCGTGGAGTTGAGGGTTCCTAGTGGGCTTGGATTAGTTATAGGTGTCTCTGGGCCCACGAGCGTTACGGATCGTACGGACCCCCTTCTTCCAGGTTGGGGTCTGCGGGCCGATGATCGCCAGCCGCTCAATGAGCACCCCGGTGGCATCTTTTTGGATCGTCGCCAATAAATCCGCGGCGATTAAATTCAATTGTGTTGCCCAAGCGGTTGATGAGCTTTGAACAGTTAACACATTATCTAAAATTGAAATTGGTTGTGCGTGTTGTGCGATCTCATCGCCAACAATATTTTTCCAGTTAACAAAAAGATTTCCTTCAGCAAGTCCAGAATCCCAATCGCGATCTGAAATTAAATTATTGAGAACACCGCCGATTAATTCGGGGTCGCCAGGTTTTCCAACTTGTGGGGTTGGTGCGGGTTTATTTGCTTTACGGGTTACACCTGTTTTGAATGATTTGAATAGGTCAAGAGCTAAGTCCCGTTTTTCCATTAACTCTTTCCTTTCTTTACAACACCCGGTGTTACATAAAACTTTTGTGTTAATAACTCTGCTGGTAAATCACTTTCGACCGCCGCGGTAATAAAGGTTTGTTCCGCTAGTTGTGTTGCAGACATTAATTGAATTCTACGAGAGGTATCAAGCTCTGCAAAAACATCATCTAAAATTAAAATTGGGTCCAAACCTTGTGATTTGAGAAGTTCTAATGATGCGATCTTTAATGAGATTGCAAAAGACCAAGATTCG
>JAPOJK010000057.1 GCA_029978465.1 Actinomycetota bacterium | reverse complement strand
AGAGCACGAATCAATAGGCGAGTTCCGAAGAGTGAAAACATTAAGGCAAAAGCGCCAGCGATCAGGATCTGTCTCAACTTTCAACTCCGCTCTTGTCTAGCCACAAACTTTCTAACTTCTGTGCCAACACTTCAAAACCCTCTGAACGAGATGCCTTTACTAAAACAACATCGCCAGCAGAGAAATGTTCCGTCATCGATACGCACTCATCAATACTTGCGTAGTGATGTACAACCAGCTGCCCCTGTGAAACGCCGTATTCAGGTGCCGCGATAGCTACTAGATGATCGATACCTATCTCCTGAGCAAGGGTGCCAATGGCGGCGTGATGGGCAGCGCTTGACTCGCCGAGTTCATGCATTTTTCCTAAGAAGGCCCACGATTGTCCCCCGCGCTCCTGCGCAAAGAGAACTAAGGAGCGAAGTGCGGCAGCCATAGATTCAGGATTAGCGTTATACGAATCATTGATGAGCAAGAGTCCGAAGAGATCATGGATCTCCATACGCCACTTGCTCGTGTTTTCTGCGGTCGATAAGGAACTTGCGATTAATTCAATCGGTAAAGCTAAAGCGGTTCCAACGGCAGCTACCGCTAAAGCGTTTGCGATGTGATGTTCGCCGACGATTCTCATGCCAACTGCTTCGCGGCCTGCAGGTGTAACTAAATCAAAGTGTGGGCGGCCTTCCCGGATTTCAATATCGGTAGCACGAACTTCGCAGCTGTCTCCAAAGTTGATTACCCGTCCTGAGTGCAGCGATGCCATAGCCGGTGTGTACTTGTCGTAATTACCTAGAACTGCGACTCCATCTGGTTGCAGAGTTTGAATCAGTTCAGATTTTGTTTGAGCAATAGCTTCTACCGAACCAAACTCACCAAGGTGTGCGGTACCGACTGTCAGTACAACACCAATATTTGGTTGAGCAATTTCGCATAGTCGAGCGATGTCACCTTTGTGACGGGCTCCCATTTCTAAAATGCAAAACTTGGTTTTCTCATCACATTCCAGCAAAGTAATTGGCAATCCAAGATCATTATTGAAGGAGCCTGCAGGTGACACGGTTGGTCCTGCAACTGACAACATGTGAGACATAAGATCTTTGGTGCTGGTCTTTCCTTGTGAGCCGGTAATCCCGATAACAGTTAAGTTAGTTAAACGTTTGCGGACAAAGGCTGCCAAAATAGAAAGTGCTTCAAGGACATCTTTCACAACGATGCACGGTCCGTCGATGCGTCGAGTTGTTAGTGAGAACATCGCACCGGCGCGATAAGCATCTGCTGCGAAATCATGGCCATCGACGAATTCGCCCTTTAACGCCAAGAAAATGCAGCCTGGTGTTGCTTTTCGTGAATCAAAGACTGGTGCTTTTGAAACTAGTAAATCCTTGTCGCAATGAACATCGCCACCTACTAATAGGCCAATCTCACCTGCGGTTAATGTGATCACTTCTTGTCCTCGATTGCTCGGGCAAGCTCTACGCGATCATCAAATGGATGCACTGTCCCGTTGATCTCTTGACCCTTTTCATGTCCCTTACCTAGAACAATTACTAGATCGCCATCCTTGGCTTCGTTAACGGCGGTTCTGATCGCTTGTGATCGATCTTCAATAACCGCACTTGGCTCTTGGATATCTAAACCTAAAGTCATCTGCACCAAAATTGCATCTGCTTTTTCAGAGCGGGGGTTATCGCTAGTAAAGATTGCAACATCTGCGCCTTCATGTAACGCCTTGCCCATCAGCGCTCTCTTTGAAGTATCGCGATCTCCCCCACAACCAAGAACGGCGATGACACGACCATCACTAATTTCATGGGCGGTTTCAAGAACGCGAGCAACCGCATCTGGTGAGTGGGCGTAATCAACAAGTGCGGTGAAGTTTTGTCCTAAACGTACAGATTCAAGACGGCCCGCAGCACCCGTTAGCTGAGGCAGTATCGCTGCGATATCGATAGGATCGATACCGCTCTCAGTGGCAATGGCAACCGCCATTAATAAATTGTCAAAGTTATATCCACCATGCAGGTGAACCTTTCCTTCGATCAAAATTCCACCACTGCCTCTGATGGCAACATGCGCACCAACATAATCCTTGGAAATCGAGGCAAAGTGCCAGGTTGCGCTTTGATCATGACGAGAAACTGTCATGACTGGAAGCTCTGTCTGCTCCGCAAGCTTTACACCGTACGCATCATCAATATTGATCACAGCAAGATCTGCAAACTCAAAGGTAAATAACTTTGCTTTGGCCTCGAAGTAAGCCTGCATTGTTTTGTGAAAATCCAAGTGATCTTGCGACAAGTTGGTAAAGGCGACAACAGCAAAGTGGCTACCGCGGACTCTTTCCAGAGCGATTGCATGGCTGGAAACCTCCATGACTAAATTGCGCATATGGCGCTCACGCATAACCGCTGATAACGCTTGCAAATCGCTGCTTTCGGGGGTTGTGCGCTTGCTTGCAATAACTTCATCGCCAATGCGGGTTTCAACGGTTCCGATAAGTCCGCTTTCACGTCCTGCAGCTGACATTATTTGGTGGAGCAAAGTTGTAACAGTTGTCTTTCCATTTGTTCCCGTTACGCCAACGCTGTAAAGATCTCGCATTGGCTCGCTATAAAACCAGGCGCTAATTACACCAGCGGCTCGGCGCGGGTTAGCGCTGATAAGGACAGGAACACCTTTGATCTTTGCTGCGCCAACCTCATCGGTTAGGACTGCAACCGCACCTCGTGAAATCGCCTCTGCCGCAAAATCTGCGCCGTGGGATTTTTCACCAGGGAGCGCGATGAACAGGTCACCTTCTTGTACCTCCTTGCTTGAAAGAGTAAGTCCCGTAATGATCGTTGCAGAATCACCAACTAATTGAGCATTTGCTATCGCTGCAACTGCTTCAGCGGTTCTCTTGAACTCTTCAATTGGTCTTGACACTTGCTGCCTTCTTATCTGCGATCAACTTTCTTTCAGCAAGAAGTTGCTTTTCAGTCAATGCAATGGGATCAACCTTTGTTCCAGTTGGTGCAATTCCCTTTGACTGTAGAACAAATGACATTACCTTCTTAAATACTGGACCGCCTAGGTAGCCACCCCAGTGCATTCCCTTTGGATCTTGAATAGTTACCGAGATGACATACGCAGGATTGTCAGCTGGTGCAAAACCGATAAATGAGGCTGTGTAGCCGCGATAGCAACCGCAGGTGTCATCGATACGTTGTGCGGTACCTGTCTTACCAGCAACGCGGTATCCAGGAATCGCAGCAGAAGGTGCGGTTCCATTGGCAGAAACAACGCTCTCCATCATTAAACGCATCTGCGCCGCTGTTTCTGCGCTGATGACTCGAACACTTTCGCGGGTTGCAGATGGTGTGTAATTTCCACTGGAATCACTTGTTCCCGCAATAACTGTTGGAGATACGCGAACTCCATCATTAGCAATCGTTGCAAAGACGCTTGTCGCCTGCATCGCTGTTAATGAATAACCCTGTCCGAAAGCAACTGTTGGAGCTGTTGTTCCTGACCAATCGGCAACCTTAGGAAGGATTCCTCGTGACTCACCTGGAAGTCCAGATCCGGTCTTCGATCCGATACCAAACTTTGTTAAGTACTCGTATAACTTGTCATTGGAAAGCATCTCGCCGATCTTGATTGAACCTGTGTTACTAGAAACCGCAAGCACGCCAGCTGTAGTCAAGCGCTGTGTTGGGTGAGGTTCATGATCATGGAAGGTCTTTACCGAACGCTTTAATGCGTAAGGGATGGTTAATACAGTTTCTGGAGTAATTTTCTTTTCTTCAATTGCTGCAGCAAGGGTCATTACCTTGCCAGTTGAGCCCGGCTCGTACACATCGAGAACAGATGGATTGCGCATCGCAACAAGGGAAACTTTGGTTGTGTCATTGGGATCAAATGTTGGTGCGGTTGCATGAGCCAAGATCTGACCTGTCTTTGGATCCATCACAATTACTGTTCCGCTTAGTGCGCGAGAGGATTTAACTGCATCTGCAATCGCCTTGGATGCCACCCACTGAATAT
>JAPOJK010000056.1 GCA_029978465.1 Actinomycetota bacterium | reverse complement strand
ACAGATGTGATCAGCAACAACGCGACCGTGACGATTTGCAAGGTTTGCCAGTGGAACCAGTGTTGCATTTCCATCTAGTGCATCAGTCTTTTCAGCCGCATCTCCCACTGCGTAAATATCAGGGTTACTGGTTCGATTGAACTCATCAACCTTGATTCCGTTACGACTACCGATTTCAAGACCAGCCGCCTTTGCCAAACCGATCTCTGGTCGAACTCCGATTGCCAAAATAACGATCTCGGCGGGTAATACATCCCCATTTGCCAACTCAACAGAGTCAGCTGAAATTTTCACAACGCTAGATCCAAGGCGAAGATCGACCCCGTGCGAACGCATCTCTTTTGAAACCAAGGTTGCAAGTTCAGGGTCTAATGGCATCAACACTTGATCGGTTGCTTCGACTAGTGCGGTTGGAATTTTGCGATGAACAAGATTTTCAGCAATCTCGACTCCGATAAATCCGCCCCCAATTACAACCGCGCTTGCTGGTTGCTTGCCAACGCTTGCAGCGATTTTTTCTACATCTTCCACGGTACGCAAAGTCATTCCGCGTTCAATGCCTGGAATTGGTGGAACTACTGGAGATGCACCAGGACTTAAAATCAATTTGTCATAATCAAGTTCATCGGTTTGCCCAGTGATTAAGTTTTTGATCGCGACAACCTTTTTACTTGGGTTAATCGCAAGAACTTCAGTACTAACTCGGACATCTAAACGAAAACGAGCATGCAGACTTGCAGGTGTCTGAAGAAGTAGATCCTTTTCCTCCGCAATGACACCACCTACGTAATATGGCAAGCCACAGTTGGCATACGAAACATGGCCACTTTTTTCAAGAACAATGATCTCTGCCGATTCATCTAGTCGACGCAAACGTGTAGCAGCGGACATTCCACCTGCAACGCCTCCGATAATGATTACGCGCATTAGTTATTCACCAAAGGTAATCCAGCATTTGCCCAATCAATGACGCCCCCATTGAGGTTATAGACATTGTGAAAACCAGCGTCATGCATCACTTTTACAGCTTGGCCAGATCGGTTACCACTTCGACAATAAACCGCATACGTCGCGTTCTTGTCTAAGGCTGCAATTTCATTTTCAAAGTTTCCACTTTGGAAATCAATGTTCTGTGCGCCTTGAATGAAACCACTCATGAACTCTTCGGGGGTGCGAACATCTAAAGTGATTACTCCAGCTTCCGCGACTTTGGCAGAAAACTCTTTTACGCCGAGATCGACGGCAGTTGAGCTGCTTGAACAGCCAGCTAAGAGCAGGATTGATCCGATGAGTGCGATTACTTTTTTCACTGTTGATCCCCTATGCAAGACTTAAGAATAGTTTTTGGAGCTGTGCGGTGACCGCATCAGAGTTGTTCTTACCTTCAACGATGCACTCTTTGAGGCTGGCAGAAATCAAGGTAAAAGCAGCTGTGTTTACAGCTTTGGATACAGCCGACATCTGAGTCACGATCTCATCGCAGTTTCGACCTTCTTCCAACATGCGGGCTACCGCACCTAACTGACCTTGAGCGCGCTTAATTCTCTTGGCAATTGCAGCGATCTGCTCTTCATCAGATAAAACATGAGCAACTTTCTTGGTTGCCATAATTAACACTTACAACGATCTGCTTCAGCAACGCCAGCTAGCGCTTCTTCAATGTGCTGTCCGCATCCTGACCAAGTAGCCTTCTTGCATACATGACAAATAACTTGTGAACACATGTTTAAAACTCCTTAGTTATATCGACTAAGGCAAAAGTATCATACCCCCGGGGGTATATGTCAAAGGCCGGTTATTTTCACCGCGGCGAGGGCTACCCCAGCCACAATTACCCAGGCAATCATTCCCATAGCCATTGGGCGAGGACCGATCGCGCGAATAGCCTTCCAACGGACCCCTGAACCCAATGCAACTAAGCCAGCGCCCAACATCAACTTACTGAGCAAAACAATATTGTCATGAAGACCTTCATTGATATCAATGATGTTGTTTAGAGTTGCAACAGCGATGAATCCAATTACAAAGTATGGAATCAATGGAACCTTTGCGGTTGCCACCTGTTGCTTACCTTGTGATGTCAACCAACGGCGATGGCGTAAAGACAAGAGCAAAACAATAGGAGCAAGTAAACAAACACGGGAAAGCTTTACAACGATTGCATACTTATCTGCATCGTCTCCCCATACAGATGCTGTTGCAACCACCTGACCAACATCGTGAACAGCAGCACCTGCCCAGGCACCAAACTCTCGGGTATCCAAATTCAAGGCATGCCCAATCAACGGCAGTACAAAGATTGAAAGAGTTCCGCACAAAGAAATCAAACCAATTGCATACGAGGTCTCTTCTTCGGTGGCACGAGTTTGAGGTTTTATTGCAGCAACAGCGGTTGCTCCGCAAACACCAAAGCCAACACCGATCAGAAGTCCAAGTTCACCAGACATCTTGAACAACTTTGACAATCCAAGAATCCCAAAGATTGTAAAGGTCACAACAATTACAACGGTGATTACGCCCTTGAGGCCAATCTCTTTTAGCGATACAACACTTACTTGTGCACCTAAAAGCGCAACACCGATACGCATAATTGTTTTGCTTGAAACCTTTGTTGCAGGAGCTGCAAAAGCTGGCCACTGCGCAAAGTTTGCAACTAAGAAACCAAAGGCAACACACAAAGCAAGTGGGCTAATTGCCGATTGCATATTGTTGATCTGAAATGCAACAGCAACCAATAGGCCGATTAAGCCAAACCCCGGTGCGTAAGTCTTAACCATTTAGAAACCCAGTTGTGAAAATACTTGATCGGTAATTGTGATCTCATCATCCAGGTTGAGCTTTTCTGGATTTACGCGGTTTGCGCCAGGAAGTCGTCCCCCTGCGGCATTTACCTCCGCTGCAAACTCGCTAGTGCGATTATTAGCGCCATCTACAGATAATTTGGCTGCATCAATAGCAATAACAAAGTGAGAGATCTGCTGGGGAAGCGCATCTTGGCTCGCTGCAAACATATCTGGGATGTTCTTTGCAAGCGTTGGCCCAATCAACATTCCTGTCAGTGACTCAACTAATACTGCAACTGCATATCCCTTGACGCCACCAAGTGGTGCCAACATTCCTGCAAGAGCTTCCTTAGCATCGGTTGTTGGTGCGCCATCTTTTGTAAATGCCCAACCTGGTTCTAATTCGGCACCGGCTTGCGCCTTCGCTTGAATCTTTCCTCGAGCAACCGCACTTGTTGCAAGATCCACAACAGTTGGTGGATTGGTGGGAATACCTGCAGCAAGTGGTGAGGTAGAAAGTAAAGCTTTGTTTCCACCCCACGGTGGCATAACGGCAGGTCCTGTACTAAATGCAATTCCAACTAAGCCGCGATTAATCATGGGCCAGACATAAATTCCTAGAGCACCGCAGTGATTGGAGCGACCAACACCAACTGCTGCAATTCCATTTACCATCGCGCGCTCCGAGGCTAATTCTGCTGCTTTTTGAAGTTGCCAATGACCTAAACCATCTTCGCCATCAAATACAACGAGGCTTGGCAAATCTGTAACTACCTTTAAATGTGCATCGGGCTTGATTCCGCCAGCTTGCAAACGAGAAAGATAAAACGGAAGGCGCATTAAGCCGTGGCTACCGATCCCCCATCGATCACTTGCAACGATGCATCGTGCTGTTGTAGCAGCTTCTTCTGATGGAACTCCTGCCGCTTCAAGCAAGGCTTGTGCTTTTGCGATTGCTGAACCAACAGTTAACTGGGGCATTTAGTTGCCACTTTCCTTTAACGCCCCCACTGCATGTGTGGCAGGCTTTGAGTTCAGAACTAATTCGATATTCGCGGTCAAGATTTGATTGATTCGAAGCTGACTTTCCTTGGTAATTCCGGCTACGTGAGGAGTCAGAATCAGATTAGGAATCTGCTCCATTTCGCCGTTCACTGGAGGCTCCTGCGCACGTACATCAAGTGCAGCCCCGGCAATGGTTTTGGCCTTTAGTGCGGCCATTAAGTCCGCCTCGTTAATGACCTCGCCACGACCAACGTTG
>JAPOJK010000055.1 GCA_029978465.1 Actinomycetota bacterium | reverse complement strand
CCCAGCGCAGCTAAAAGATGAGTCAATTCTGCTGGGAATTCGCATGCGCGATGGATTGCAGGTTGAGCTTTTGGAACCCCATCAGATGGAGGTTCTCGCGGTCTACCGTGAGAATGGTTTTATTGAGTTGCAAGAGGATCGTGTGATCTTGAGCCCTGCGGGCCGTTTGATCGCAGATCGAATCGTGCGAGAAATAACAATCTAGTACTCTAGGAACAAATGTCATCACGTCGTCTAGAAATCCTCCGCGCAATTGTCGATGAGTACGTTGCGACCCAAGAACCTGTCGGTTCAAAGGCGATCGCAGAACGCCATGGGCTTGGGATTTCTCCTGCAACGATTCGCAATGAGATGGCTGTTCTTGAAGATGAAGGTCTCATTACTCAGCCTCATACAAGTGCGGGACGTATCCCAACTGATCTGGGTTACCGAGTTTTCGTAGATAAGTTGGCAACGGTTAAGCCATTGTCTCCAGCTGAACGTCGTGCGATTGAAACATTCTTAGATGAAGCAAATAACCTTGAGCAGTTAATGCGTAGATCTGCAAAGTTGTTGGCAGATATTACAAAGCAGGTTGCTGTCATTACCTATCCAATAATTGGAGAAAACACCGGCAGTGAAAAGATGGCGATTTCAGGAACCGCCAACCTGGCACGTTCTGGCGAAGATCTTGGCTTAACTCTTTCACCAATTCTTGAGGCGCTAGAAGAGCAGGTTGTTTTGATGCGCCTGCTAGATGAAGCAAACTCAACTGTGCATGTTCGTATCGGCCGTGAGCAGATCGAAACTAATCTGCAAACGACATCTTTAGTATCAGTTGGTTATGGAGCAAACTCCGCCCAACTAGGAGCAGTTGGAGTACTTGGGCCTACACGTATGGATTACGCAGGATCGATCGCAGCAGTTGATGCGGTTGCTCGCTATGTTGGACGATTTTTAATTGAGGGCGCATAAGTGGCTGATCATTACGAGACCTTAGGTGTCACCAAGGGTGCAACCGCCGACGAGATTAAAAAGGCGTATCGCAAACTAGCGCGAGAGCTACACCCAGATGTGAACCCTGATCCTTCAACGCAAGAACGTTTTAAAGAGGTTACTGAGGCTTACGATGTATTAAGCGATCCACAAAAGCGACAAAGCTATGACATGGGTGGCAGTGGCTTTGGTGGTGGGTTTGGTGGAGCAAACTTTGGTGGCGGATTCAGCGACATCATGGATGCATTCTTTGGTGGAGGTGGATCGCGTGGACCACGTCCTCGCACTCGTGCAGGACAAGATTCACTTATCCGAATTCAAGTAGATCTCAATGAAGCCTGCTTTGGAACTGAGCGTGAAATCACAGTTGACTCAGCGGTTGTGTGTCCAAAGTGCACCGGAACAGGGTGCCAAGATGGTGATCATCCCGAAATGTGTTTGGTGTGTAAGGGACGTGGCGAAACACAACAAGTTGTTCGCTCTGTAATCGGTCAGGTAATGACCTCACGCCCATGCAATACCTGTAATGGATATGGCAGCGTTATTAAGAGCCCATGTCGCGAATGTGCCGGCGAAGGTCGAGTTCGTAGCCGCCAAACAATTGATGTGAAGATTCCTGCCGGTGTTGAAACCGGAAATAGAATTCAGATGTCAGGCCGCGGCGAGGTCGGTGCCGGTGGGGGACCAGCTGGAGATCTTTACGTAGAAATCGTTGAAGAGGCCCACGAATACTTAGTCCGCGATGGCGATACCCTGCATATGTCATTAGATATCAGCATGGTTGCAGCATCTCTTGGAACGACAGTGACCGTTGAATCATTAGATGGACCTGTCGATGTTCAGGTAAAGCCTGGAACGCAGAGTGGAACACCAGTTGTTATTAAGGGTAAGGGAATGACCCGTTTGCGTCGCGGAGATCGTGGCGACTTAATTGTTCATATTGAGGTTCACACACCAACAAAGCTGAACAAAGAGGAAGAAGCCCTGCTTCGCAAATTTGCTGATCTGCGTGGAGAAAAATCAAGTGATGCCCATGTAAAGGGTCAAGATGGATCAATATTTAGCAAACTCAAAGGTGTGTTCAACAAGTAATGTTCACACTCTTTTTCGTAGAAGAACTTCCAACAACAGTCGGGGCTCATTACGAATTTTCCAATGAGGATGCAAACCATGCGATCCGTGTCTTACGTATGCAGGCTGGTGCTGAGTTCATGCTTAGTGATGGCAACGGTGCATGGTCACAAGTAAAAGCGGTCGATGTTTCCAAGAAGTCGATGCAGGTAGAGGTTATTGCTTCAGGTTTCCAAGAAGCGCTACCAACAACAATTACAGTTGTACAAGCGTTGCCAAAGGGTGATCGTTCCAAAGAAGCGATTGAGTTATTAACTGAAGCTGGTGTTGATCGAATTGTTCCCTGGGCAGCTACCCGCAGCATTGGAAAAGGCACAGATAAGTTTGCAGTGACAGCCCGCGAGGCAAGCAAGCAATCTCGACGTTTTAGAATTCCAGAAGTAACGCCATTGGCAACAACAGCTCAGATTTGCGAAGCGATCAAGTTAAGTGATCTAGCGATCGCATTTCATGAAAGTGCAACACATAAACTTTCAGATCAAATCTCATCGCATAATGTTCAGCATCTATTAATCATTATTGGTCCAGAAGGCGGAATAACCGATGAGGAGCTTGCGGCCTTTGAAGCTGCGGGCGCGAAGGTTGCGTTGATGGGTCGCCCAATCTTGCGTTCGGCACATGCTGGAATCGCAGCGGTGTCAGCGGTTTCTGCGCTTTTGAAGGTATGGTAATTACGTGGCTTTAGATCCCAACTGCATCTTCTGCAAAATCATTGAAGGTGAGATCCCAGCAGATATCGTTTTGCGCAATGAAAATGTTGTTGCATTCAATGATTTAAATCCGCAAGCGCCTACACATGTTCTTTTGATTCCAACGTTGCATACTGAAAATGCGGCAGGGGTTGCTCGCAATAGTGCGACCATCACCGCAGACCTATTTTTGGCTGCCGAGCAGATCGCTACAGAACGCGGTCTGAACGGTTACCGAACCATCTTTAACACCGGCGCTGACGCTGGTCAGAGCGTTTTCCACGCTCACCTGCATCTATTGGGCGGTCGTCCAATGGCATGGCCACCCGGTTAAAGATAGATTTATCCGCATATGGAGCGAACGCTGATCACCGTACCTAACGCCATTCCGATGGTTGCAGTTGTAGGTCCGCATGATGACAATCTACGAGTTATTGAAGCGGCCTTCCCTTCAGTAAATATAACTGTGCGCGGCAATGAAATTACATTGCGCGGACCACACATCGATTGCACCAAACTTGAAAATCTTTTTAATGAGCTTATGGTTGTAATTCGCAGCGGCAATATTTTGAATGTTGATGCTGTTAACCGCGCTATTGAAATGCTGGAGCATGAACCTGTCGATCACCCAGCTGAAGTGATGTCTTTAAACATCGTCAGCAATCGTGGACGCACAATTCGCCCAAAGACCGCAAATCAAAAGCGTTATGTCGATGCGATTGAGGATCACACAATCACCTTTGGAATTGGCCCAGCTGGTACTGGTAAGACTTACCTTGCAATGGCGATGGCTGTTGCTGCACTGCAAGCAAAGAAGATCAATCGAATTATTTTGACCCGTCCTGCGGTTGAAGCAGGGGAGCACTTAGGTTTCTTGCCTGGCACATTAAGCGAAAAGATCGATCCGTATCTTCGCCCATTGTTTGATGCACTGCATGACATGATCGACATTGATTCGATTCCACGTTTAATGCAATCAGGAATCATCGAGGTTGCACCACTTGCTTACATGCGCGGTCGCACCTTAAATGATGCCTTTGTAATCTTGGATGAAGCGCAGAACACAACACCAGAACAGATGAAGATGTTTTTAACCCGTTTAGGTTTTGGGTCAAAGATGGTTGTTACCGGCGATGTGACACAGATCGATCTTCCAAATGGAGCAAAGTCAGGGCTTCGCATAATCACCGATATCTTGCAAGGTATCGATGACATCGCATTTATGGAGCTAACTGCAGAAGATGTGGTTCGCCACCGCTTGATTGGCGATATCGTCAAGGCTTACGAGAAATTTGATGCGGCAAAATCTGCACCTCGTAATATCCGAAACTCCTAATTCAAGTTAACTTATGACTATAGAAATCACTAATAAATCTGGCGAACTCGTGC
>JAPOJK010000054.1 GCA_029978465.1 Actinomycetota bacterium | reverse complement strand
CTTGATGAATGCAACAGCTAATGGACCGGTTAGAAGATCATCTGCAATCTCTACTCCCGCATCCTTTGCTGCAATCTTTGTAAGAGTGTTCTTCACTACTGAGTACTTGGTTGTTGAACCAAGTGCACGGCGAAGTTCCTTCATTGATGTAACAGAAAGACCACGATATTCAGTTAGCACTGTTGCATTAGCTGTACGGAAATCCTCCGCAAGTTCAGCAACCGCTGATGTCTTATCTGGGCGAGCCATTCGGTTCACCTTTCCTGTTTCATTGGTGACCGTAGGAAATAAAAAAATCCGTAACGCGTAAGCGCCACGGATTACCATGATCACCTACGCGGGCTGAGATTTCCTCATTTATTTAGATCTTCCTTGCGGTTGATCTAGACCTGCGGTCTTTGGTTATGGCGTAAGGCTACGGGCGAGCAGGCTTCAGGGTCAAATTGAGCGTGAACCCGGCGCCTTTCGGACCAGTAGGGTCGAAGCAACGATTGAAACAACCACCGCCATCAAAACCCCAGTGAATTGGGAGCGGGTCAATGCCCCCTCAGAATAAGCAAGACTTCCGAGAACGAACGAGAACTCACCGACTTGACTCATGCCAATGGCAAACTGCAACTTCTTAACTTTAAGTTTTCCAAGATGAGCAAATAATGCAATCGGAAATGTCTTGAGCAGAACAAGAAGCAACATCACTAACAATGCAAATGGCCAAGCCTTGAGCACCTGTGCAGGTTCAATCAAAGAGCCGATAACTACAAAGAAAAGCACGGCAAAAAGATCACGGAACGGGAGAATTGCCTTTCTCACCTCTTCAGTGTCACGACTTTGATTAATAGCTAACCCTGCAACGAATCCAGCCAGCGCCATAGGAATTCCAAAAACTACTGTTCCTAAAGCTGCCAAAACTAATCCAACAGAAACTGAATAAATTAGGAAAAGATCTTTTTCCCATCTAACTATTTGCAAGAGCACTGGTAATAATTTGGAAGCCACATACGCCAATAATCCAAATCCAATTAGTCCGCCAATCGCGAATATAAGTGGTCGTTCGCTTGCCCCGAACAGAGTCAAAATAACTGCAGCTGCTGCAACACCAAAAACATCCTGAACAACAGACCAGCCGAGCAACGCTTCCTCTGTCATTGTGTCAGTAGTTCTTCGTGGACTCCTAGTAATGTTTACAATCACAACGCTTGATGAGAGTGCTATGGAAAGGGCAAGCAACAGAGCTCCAAGCAAAGGAATTCCTAGCCACAAGAAAACGGGAGTACCAATCGCTAAACCAATTGCAACTTGTGCAGGTGCGCCCCACAATAATGCCTTCTGCTCGCGGCTAATTCGACGCAAATCAATTTCAATTCCTACTTCGAAAAGCAATAGGACTACACCGATATCAGCCAGTAAAGAAAGTTGCTTGCTGTCTGCAACGAAACCAGGCGTGAATGGTGAAACGAGGAGACCTGTTAATAGATATCCAATTACGGAAGGCAGTCCAACTTTTCGCGCAGCAAATCCCATGGTTGCTGCGACTGTTAACACAACACCAACATCTAGAACGAGAGGTGCTGTTTCGACGATCGATGCCATGATTCAAGTCTAGTTACCGCCTCCACATCACGGTGGAAAATAAAAAGGGCCCCGGCAATTGCCGAGGCCCTTCTCCTTAATTCCGCTTAGTTAGCTGACGGTTCGCGAACTAGGTTTGGATCTACTTGAATTCCAGGTCCCATAGTTGTTGAAACAACAGCCTTCTGTACATAGCGACCCTTTGAAGAGTTTGGCTTTGCACGAAGAACTTCATCCATTGCAGCTGCGTAGTTCTCAGCAAGTTGCTGTGCTGTAAATGAAACCTTGCCGATTAGGAAGTGAAGGTTTGAGTTCTTATCAACACGGAACTCAATCTTTCCGCCCTTAATATCTTCAACAGCCTTAGCAACATCTGTCGTTACTGTTCCTGTCTTTGGGTTTGGCATCAATCCACGAGGTCCTAGAACCTTACCGAGGCGACCGACCTTACCCATGAGATCTGGTGTTGAAACAACTGCATCGTAATCAAGACGTCCCTTTGAAACTTCTTCAATCAGTTCATCTCCACCGACGATATCAGCACCTGCAGCACGAGCTGCATCTGCATTTGCACCATTCGCGAAAACCAAAACACGAGCGGTCTTACCTGTTCCGTGTGGAAGGTTAACTGTTGAGCGGATCGCTTGATCTGCCTTCTTTGGGTCAACTCCAAGTACTAATGCAACTTCTACAGATGCGTTGTACTTAACTGTTGATGTTTCTTTGGCGAGTGTTACCGCCTCTAGTGGTGTGTAAAGGTGATCCTTCTTTACCTTTTCAGCTGCCGCTAAGTAGTTCTTTGAGCGCTTCATTTCATCCTCGTTTTCGTAAGGTTGTGGTTAGCGGACCAGCGTGGTCCTCCCACATCTCTTCACCAATTTGGTGGAGAGAAATTTATTGAATTAGCCGTTTACTGTGATTCCCATTGAGCGAGCTGTACCCGCAATGATCTTCGCAGCTTGATCAATGTCATTTGCATTGAGGTCAGCCATCTTCTGTGTTGCGATCTCCTTGACCTGAGCCATGGTGATGTTTGCAACCTTTGTCTTGTGAGGAACAGCTGATCCCTTTTCAACGCCAGCAGCCTTCAAGATCAAACGTGATGCAGGAGGTGTCTTGGTGATGAATGTGAATGAGCGATCTTCGTACACGGTGATCTCAACTGGAATGATCTGGCCCTTTTGTGATGCTGTTGCATCGTTGTATGCCTTCACGAACTCCATGATGTTGACACCATGCTGACCTAGCGCAGGACCAACTGGTGGTGCAGGTGTTGCTGCTCCAGCCTGAATCTGCAACTTGATAAAGCCGCTTACCTTCTTCTTTGGTGCCATTTCTTTTCCTCTTTTTCTTGGTTTTGTTCTAAAAAATTAGATCTTCTGTACTTGCCCGAATGAAAGCTCAACTGGTGTTTCACGTCCGAAGATTGAAACAAGAACCTTGAGCTTTGCCTGCTCTGGCATGATCTCTGAGATCGATGCTGGAAGGGTTGCAAAAGGGCCATCCATAACTGTTACTGACTCGCCAACTTCGAAGTCAACAACACGGATCTGATCCTTATCTGACTTCTTCACAGGACGTGGAGCCAGAATCTTTTCTACTTCATCCATGCTGAGTGGTGAAGGGTGGTGAGCATTTCCAACGAAGCCGGTAACACCAGGAGTGTTACGAACTGCAGACCATGACTCATCTGTTAAATCCATGCGAACTAGAACGTAACCTGGGTAGATGTTGCGCTTAACCATCTTGAACTGGCCGTTCTTAAGCTCCTTTACCTCTTCTTCAGGAACTTCAATCTGGAAGATGTAATCCTCCATATTTAATGAAGCGATACGGTTGTGAAGGTTGCCTTTAACCTTCTTCTCGTAACCTGCATAAGAGTGGACTACATACCAATCGCCAAGCGCTGTGCGCAGGGTGCGACGAAACTCTGCATTTGGATCATTCTCATCTGATTCGATGTCGCCATCTTCATCTGATGCGAGCGCAAGCTCTGGCTCAGTTGAAGCAACTGGAGCTTCAACGATCTCTTCTACTACAGGAGTTGAAATCTCTGTTGCATTGGCAGCAAGGGCTGCCTCAAATGCATCTGGTTTGATCTCTTCGGTCATCGTCTGTCCTTATCCAAATACCCAGAAGACAACTTTTGTAAGAACAAAGTCGATGACTGAAACAACGGCAATAATGAAGGTAACAAACACGAGTACAACAGCTGTGTATGTAGTTAGCTGGTTACGTGTTGGCCAAACAACCTTACGGAGCTCGGAAACAACTTGGCGATAGAAAAGTCCAACGCGCGCAAATAGACCGAGCTTCTCGGCTACTTGTTCAACTGACTCTGTCATCGTCATTTCCTTTCGAACTTCGTTAGTACATCTTTTTCTTTACGTGCTGTAAAACTTTGTGCAGGGCAGGAGGGACTCGAACCCCCAACCGGCCGCTTTGGAGACGGCAACTCTAGCCAATTGAGCTACTGCCCTTCGCGAGAGCATGGCGAAACCATAGGGAAAAGCAAACCCTCGTGAGCGTCGAAGTGTAGAGGCAAGGTGGGGTTCAGGTCTAACTCGCGCCTGAAATACGGCAGACTTACGCCTATGACTCCACGTATCTCAGCCCGTATTGCAGCTATCGCAGAATCAGCCACTTTGGCTGTTGATGCAAAGGCCAAAGCGCTTAAAGCTGCTGGCCGTCCAGTAATTGGCTTTGGTGCAGGAGAGCCTGATTTTCCAACACCTGATTACATCGTTGAAGCAGCCGCTGCTGCGACAAAGGTTGTTGCAAACCATCGCTACACACCAACACCGGGTTTGCCAGATCTACGTGATGCGATCGTTGCAAAGACAAAGCGTGACAGCAACTAT
>JAPOJK010000053.1 GCA_029978465.1 Actinomycetota bacterium | reverse complement strand
ATCTAGGTTTACAAGGATAAGAACCTTTGCACCAGCTGTAAGCATCTGGTCTGCAATTGTTGCGAATTGTTCCTTGTCGCCGTTTGCGTTTTGAATATCAACCTTAACTCCGGCTGCATCAAATGCTGCTTGTAGGAATCCGCTGTCAGCGGTTTCCCAGCGGTTTGATGATGCTGCATCAGGAAGAATTACACCGACGAAACCGTCAGCTGATTCATCTGATGAGCTTGAGCAACCTGTTAGTACGAGTGCGAACACAGCAACTAGTGCGGTGAGCGCGTAGCGAAGCTTCTTCATATATCGAACCTTTCAAAGGTGTCTTGCCCCTAGCCGAGCTATTTCGGCCAGATGTGGAGGGCACAACGTGTGTAAAAAGTAGTCCGATACCTGCAAAAGGTCACTAGATTTGCTCAGAAATCTCACCTCTTTATCTAACGATTCGGTAACGCCCACGCGGCTGCGCGATAACCTTGCCCAATGTCCACTCAGGTAGAGCAGCTAGAGATTGCGCTCAAGGCTGCCATTAGCCGTGCCCTGGACTCTGGTGCCCTGACTGGAACAGCCCCTGATGTGATCAAGCTAGAACGCCCAAAGGATCGCACCCATGGAGATTATGCATCTTCTATTGCGCTGCAGTTGGCCAAGCCTGCAGGCAAGAACCCCCGCGAAGTCGCACAAATAATTGCAGAGCAGTTACATGGTGTCGAAGGAATTTCAAAGGTTGATATCGCAGGACCTGGTTTCATCAATATCACCTTGAATCGTGCAAGCCAGGCCGCACTCGTTGAAACCATTCTGAAGGCTACAAAGGATTACGGAAAAGGAAATGCGCTCGCTGGCGTAAAGATCAATCTCGAATTTATTAGTGCAAACCCAACTGGGCCATTGCACCTTGGTCATACACGATGGGCAGCCGTTGGTGATGCGTTAGGTCGTGTTCTTACCGCTGCAGGTGCTCACGTAACTCGTGAGTTTTATATTAATGACCGCGGAAATCAAATGGATTACTTCGGCCAATCAGTTGAAGCTGTAGCACTTGGAAATCCAGTTCCGGAAAATGGTTACCAAGGCGAGTACATCAAAGATTTAGCTGCACAAGTTGTTGCACATAATGCTGGCATTAAAGATTTACCAGAAGCAGATCGTGTTATTGCATTCCGCGAAGCTGCTTATCAACTACAACTCAAGGATCAACAGCGAGTACTAGATACCTTTAATACTCACTTTGATGTGTGGTTCTCGGAACGTTCTTTGCATGAACAAGGCGCAGTTGAACATGGCATGGAAAAACTTCGCGCTCAGGGCCATGTATTTGAGGTAGATGGCGCTGTTTGGCTTCGCACCACAGATTTTGGTGATGACAAGGATCGCGTTATGACAAAGAGCGATGGCTCACTCACATACTTTGCTTCAGATACCGCTTATTACATCAATAAACGTGAACGTGGCTTTGATATCTGCATTTACATGTTAGGTGCTGATCACCATGGATACATTGGTCGCTTAAAGGCAACGGCAGCATGTGCTGGCGATGATCCCGAATACAACATCCATGTATTAATCGGCCAGCTAGTAAAGATCATGGAAGGTGGCGAAGAGGTAAAGCTTTCTAAGCGCGCCGGAACGATCATTACTCTTGAAGAGTTAGTTGAAAAGGTTGGCGTAGATGCTGCTCGCTACACATTGATCCGCTATCCAGTGGATACACCAATGGTGATGGATCTAGATATTTTGAAGCGAAACACAAATGAGAATCCCGTGTATTACGTGCAGTACGCACATGCACGAATCGCTGCGGTTTTGCGTAACGCCCAAGAACTTGGCGCCTCACTAGAACTCAAGGATTTTGACCCATCACAACTTTCTCATGATCGAGAAAATGAGTTGCTCGGAGCCTTGGCAGAGTTTCCTCGTGTTGTGGCAAGTGCGGCTGAATTCCGCGAACCACACCGCATTGCGCGTTACCTTGAAGAGTTAGCTGGCACTTATCACGGCTTCTACAACGATTGCCGTGTACTGCCGATGGGGGATGAGAAATTATCTGCGCTCCACACCGCACGTCTATTACTGTGTACTGCAACAAAGCAAGTAGTTCACAATGGACTTGATCTGTTGGGTGTTAGCTCACCGGAGAGGATGTAACCCATGTGGTCCTCTTCTGTTAAGACAGGTTCAGAACTTTCTATCGCCGGAATTACTGCAAAGCAATTAGCTAAAGAATTTGGAACACCTACATTTTTTATTGATGAAGCTGATTTTCGTGCACGTGCTTTAGCGTGGAATGATGCGCTGAAAGAGGCCTTTGGCGATAAAGCAGGCACTGTGTATTACGCATCAAAAGCTTTTTCCTGTACCGAAGTTGCTCGCTGGATTAAGGATTTAGGCATCGGAATCGATGTCAGTACAGGCGGCGAGATGGCAGTTGCACTTGCCGGTGGTATTGATCCAAAGAAGATCGAAGTACATGGCAATAACAAATCCATTGCCGAGATCGAGAAGGCAATTAGTGTTGGCGTCGAAACAATTGTTATTGACTCTATGTATGAAATCGATCGTGTTGCAACAGCTGCAGCAAAGGCCGGAAAGGTTCAGCGAGTTCTGCTTCGCTTAACTCCTGGCATCGAAGCACATACCCACGAATCAATTGCAACCGCCCATGAAGATGTGAAGTTTGGATTTTCCATTGCAAGCGGTGCGGCATGGAGCGCAATTACTGCGGTTCACACGAAGTCATCGCTAGAACTTCGTGGTTTCCATGCACACATCGGTTCTCAGATCTTTGGTTTTGAATCCTTTGAAATCTTGGCTGAACGGTTTGTGACATTTCTTGCCAAGTACCGTGATGAGTTTAAGAAAGAGTTGCCTGAGCTAGATCTAGGTGGCGGCTATGGAATCGCATATGTTGAAGGTGATGTAACCGTTGTTCCACACGATGCGATGCAGGCACTTGCTAACGCGGTCAAGAAGCACTGCGCAGCGTTTAAGCTTGAGGTTCCAACAGTCTCAATCGAACCAGGTCGCGCAATTGTTGGACCAACAATGTTTACTTTGTACGAAGTGGGAACTGTTAAAGATGTGACCTTAGAAAATGGCACGCATCGTCGTTACATCTCAGTCGATGGTGGAATGAGCGACAACATTCGTCCATCTCTATACGGTGCTGAATACACAACTATTCTTGCCAATCGCACCAGCAGCGCAGCACACACATCAAGCCGCTTGGTCGGAAAGCATTGCGAAACCGGCGACATCATCATTCGCGAAATTGATTTACCCGAAGACATTGTTCCGGGGGATTTGCTAGCGGTTCCTGCAACGGGTGCTTATGGACGAAGCATGGCAAGTAACTACAACCATGTGCCTCGTCCTTCAGTTGTTGCAGTAAAAGATGGAAAAGCTCGCGTAATTGTTCGCCGAGAGAGTATTGAAGATCTTTTAGCGTTGGATATTTAACGCCGTTCAACCCATCTGTGAAAGAATAAGCCCATGAACTCGGGCGCAAAGCAACTCTCAATTGGCATGCTCGGCTGCGGTGTTGTTGGCAGCCAGGTCGCTCGCCTGCTTCAAGATGATGAGCAAGAGCTCTCAGAGCGTTCAGGTGCGATCCTCAAACTCTCAAAGGTTGGCGTACGTAACGCTGGCCCACGTGAAGGTGTCGACCCATCACTGATCACAACAGATCTCCATTCAATCGTCACTGATCCCACTATCAATATCGTCATTGAGGTTATGGGTGGAATTGAACCAGCAAAAACTTTAATCCTTGAAGCGATTAAGAATGGCAAATCAGTTATCACTGCAAACAAAGCCTTGCTTGCAACTCATGGCCACGAGCTATTTAACGCAGCAGATGCGGGGAAGGTTGATCTGTATTACGAAGCTGCCGTCGCCGGTGCGATTCCAATTATTCGTTCAATGCGCGAATCATTAGCGGGCGATCAGATTACTCGCGTTATGGGAATTGTTAACGGCACAACAAATTACATTCTTACAAAGATGCATGAAGAAGGTCGCGCCTTTGATGAAGTTCTAAAGGAAGCACAGGCGCTTGGTTACGCAGAAGCAGATCCAACTGCAGATGTTGAAGGACATGATGCAGCAGCAAAGGCCGCACTTCTTGCAAGTCTTGCCTTCCACAGCACAGTTGTTATCGATGAGGTCTACTGCGAAGGTATTTCAAAGATTTCATCAGATGATGTTGCTGCAGCCAAATCAATGAACAGCGTTATTAAGTTGCTGGCGATCGCAGAGCTAACTGTTAAGGATGAGATCTCAGTTCGAGTTCACCCGGTAATTTTGCCGCTTTCGCACCCACTGGCCTCTGTTCGTAACGCCTTCAACGCTGTTTATGTAGAAGCTGAAGCTGCAGGTCAGTTGATGTTCTACGGCCGTGGCGCAGGTGGTGCTCCAACCGCATCCGCCATTTTGGGTGATCTAGTCGCTGTTGCACGTCATGCTGCATATTCAACTGTTGGA
>JAPOJK010000052.1 GCA_029978465.1 Actinomycetota bacterium | reverse complement strand
ACACCGCTTTGTTGTTTTGGTACTCAACCCAACCACTGCCAGTTAGGTAACCACGAGCAACGCATTCAACTTCAAACATTGTTAGTGGTTGCACGATTACTGCGCGGTCTTCAACAACCGATGGAACATCTGTTGAAACTATGTGGTTGCCAATAATGTCTTCTAGTAACTCAAACCAAAATAAAGAGAGTTGAGTTAGAACCGCACCTTTACCTGGAATAGTTGTTGGCATAACCCAGTCATACGCCGAAATTCGATCAGAGGCTACGAGCAAGATTTCCTTTTTATCATTGGTGTACAGATCCCGAACTTTTCCGGTACGCAGATGAGTCCACCCAGTAATCATCGGTGCTGGCGGTGGACCAGCTAGGCCGAAGCCGCTCACCGAATAGAGCCGGGCTTGTACTGCGCTGCGGCAGGGTGCGCGGATGTAATCGCATCGATGCGATGTACAACTCGAGCCACTTGTTGGCGAGCTTCGCCAGTAAATTCAATGGGGTCACTGATTAAAAGATCTAGCGCTGCACGATCAAGTGGCAATCGACTATCTGCTGCTAAATCATCAAGAAGGGTGTTCTTCTTTCCTTCACGCATACCAAGAGCTGCTTTAACCGCATGCTCCTTAATAACTTCGTGCGCTACTTCGCGACCAACACCTGCTTTGACCGCTGCCATAAGAATCTTGGTAGTCGCCAGGAATGGTAAATAACGCTCTAATTCAGCGCTAATTACAGCTGGGAAAGCTCCAAACTCATCCAGAACTGTGAGCATTGTTTCCAGTAATCCATCGATTGCGTAGAAGGCATCAGGTAGAGCAACGCGACGAACAACGCTGCATGAGACATCGCCTTCATTCCATTGATCACCAGCTAGTTCGCTCACCATCGATGCATATCCACGAAGTACAACTGAAAGACCATTAACACGTTCGCATGAACGGGTGTTCATCTTGTGAGGCATTGCGCTGCTACCTACTTGGCCCGCCTTGAAACCCTCAGTGACTAGTTCGGCACCAGCCATTAAACGTATAGATGTTGCAAGAGATGAAGGAGATGATGCGATCTGAACCAATGTGGTTACAACATCATAATCAAATGATCGTGGATAAATCTGCCCAGTTGAATCTAGAACATTGTTAAAACCAAGCTCTTTAGCGATCGCACCTTCTAATTTAAAGTGAGCATCTGATGAACCAAGTAGATCAATTGAATCCTGTGCAGTTCCAACAGGTCCCTTGATTCCTCGCATTGGATAACGATCTTGTAGCGCAGTTAAACGCTCATATGCAAATAACAACTCTTCCGCTGCTGATGCGAAACGCTTTCCTAAAGTTGTTATTTGTGCTGGAACATTATGTGAGCGTCCAGCAATTGGTTGATCTGAATACTGTGCAGCTCTTTCACCGAGTCGAGCAAGAAGTGTTACAACCTTGTCATGAACGATTTCAAGTCCGTCGCGAATTTGAAGCGCTTCAATGTTTTCAGTTAAATCTCGGCTCGTCATTCCGGCGTGGATCGCTTCATGTCCAGCTAATGCGTTGAACTCCTCAATCCGTGCCTTTACATCGTGACGGCTCTGCTTTTCGCGGGCATCAATAGATGCTAAATCCACCTGTGTAATTACATTTTCGTAATCTGTAATTACATCTTTAGGGATTGCATGACCAAGGGTTGATTGAGCGCGCATAACCGCGATCCATAGCTTGCGCTCTGCGATGATTTTTGCCTCGGGCGCGAAGATTTCTCGCATTGCAGCTGAGGCGTATCGGCTAGCAAGCAGGCTCATTGGTGAATTATCCGTCATTTAATTGCCCTTCTCTGCGACCGACGCATTAAGCGCGATATCTGTCCGATAAAAAGATCCAGCAAGTGAGATTTGGCTGATCGCACGATATGCAAGGTTGCGGGCTTCGGTGAGATCTTCTCCTACACCTGTAACGGTTAGTACTCGACCCCCTGAAGAGACAAGCGCTTCATCCTTGTGAGAAGTTCCTGCATGAAAGATTGAAACATTGTTGATAGATGAGAACCCTGAGATGACTCCACCTGATTGAGGAGCTGCTGGATATCCCTGCGCCGCCAGTACAACTGTGACAGCGGATTCATCACTCCACTCCAAAGTTGTGCCACTTAGATTTCCAGTTGCTGCATTATATAAAAGAGTTGCAAGTGGAGTCTTCAAGCGTGGAATTAACACTTGAGTTTCTGGATCACCAAAGCGTGCATTGAATTCAATAACTCGAGTTCCGTGATCTGTTAATGCAAGACCTGCGTATAACAAGCCAACAAATGGAGTACCTCGCGCAGCCATTTCAGCGATCATTGGTGCAAGAACTCTTGTGTGGGTATCTTCAATAATGTCAGATGGTGCCCATGGCAATGGAGAGTACGCACCCATGCCACCGGTGTTAGGTCCTGCATCTCCATCAAGTGCGCGCTTAAAATCTTGTGCGGGTTGCATCGGAATAATGGTTGTTCCATCGCTAATTCCAAATAAAGAAACTTCAGGACCATCTAGAAACTCTTCAATAACCACTCGCTTACACGCCAGCGCATGATCTAAAGCTTCTTGTCGATTACTGGTGACAACAACACCTTTACCAGCAGCTAGACCATCATCTTTAACAACATAGGGTGCATCAAAGGCATCTAATGCGATCTCAATCTCTTCTTTGCTGGTGCAGGTAAAGCTATGCGCAGTAGGTACTCCTGCATCACGCATAACCTCTTTGGCAAAGTGCTTTGAACCTTCTAGTTGCGCCGCCGCTTTTGATGGCCCAAAGACAGCGATATTGGCTGCTCGTAGCTCATCGGCAACACCATTAACTAGAGGAACTTCGGGTCCAACGACTACTAAATCAACCTGAAGTTTTTTTGCTAACTCAACAATTGCTGCATTATCTGTAATTAATAATGGATGACATTGTGCAAACTGTGCGATACCAGGGTTTCCGGGTGCAACATGAAGTTCGGTACATGCTGGATCTGCTTGCAGTCCTACCCCTAGTGCGTGTTCGCGACCGCCGCTTCCGACTAGGAGGATTTTCATTCTTAGATGAAATCCTTTACGACAATTGTTTGATCGCGACCGGGACCAACGCCAATCGCGCTCATCGGCGCACCTGAAATCTTTTCAAGGAATGCAACGTAATCCTGCGCATTCTTTGGAAGATCAGAGAGTTTGCGGGCGCCAGAGATATCTTCGGTCCAACCAGCTAAGTATTCGTAAATTGGCTTTGCATGGTGGAAATCTGTTTGTGATGCTGGAAGCTCTTCAACTCGCTTGCCATCGATTTCGTAGGCAACGCATACTGGAATCTTTTCCCAACCAGTTAATACATCTAGCTTTGTTAGGAAGAAATCAGTTAAACCATTGACGCGAACCGCATAACGAGCAATCGGAGCATCAAACCAACCGCATCGACGTGCGCGACCTGTAGTTACACCAACTTCTCCACCGATACGACGAAGTGCTTCTCCATCTTCATCAAAGAGTTCAGTTGGGAAAGGTCCGCTACCAACACGTGTTGTGTACGCCTTCAAAATTCCGATTACGCGGTCAATCTTTGTAGGTCCGATTCCTGAACCAGTACAAGCACCACCTGCAGTTGGATTACTTGAAGTTACAAATGGATAAGTACCATGATCGACATCGAGCAAAGTGCCCTGAGAACCCTCTAGAAGTACTCGCTTTCCAGCCTTGAGCGCCTCATCCAGAATCAAAACAGTATCTGCAACATATGGACGCAAAATATCTGCGTACTTCAAATACTCCTCTAGAACCTCATCAACTTCGATGTTCTTGCGGTTGAAAACCTTGATCAAAATCTGATTCTTATCGCGCAGCGCACCTTCGAGCTTTTGGCGAAGGATTGATGGATCAAAGAGATCCTGAACACGAATACCGATGCGGTTAATTTTGTCTGCGTAGGCTGGACCAATTCCGCGACCAGTTGTTCCAATCTTTGACTTACCCAAGAAACGCTCTGACACCTTGTCGATTGTGCGGTGATAAGGAGTAATCAAATGTGCGTTAGTTGAAATCAGTAACTTGCTTGTATCGATTCCACGTTCATTTAATCCGCGGATCTCTTCAAGTAAAACACTTGGATCGATAACAACACCATTTGCAATAACAGGAATTACATTTGGAGAAAGAATTCCTGATGGCAGTAAGTGAAGTGCGTACTTTTGATCTCCGATAACAACTGTGTGTCCTGCGTTATTGCCACCTTGGTAGCGAACAACGTAATCAACACGATCACCCAACAGGTCGGTAGCCTTACCCTTGCCTTCGTCGCCCCACTGAGCGCCGAGTAATACCAATGCAGGCATGAGTAAAGCCTTTCCGACTAGTTGTTAATTACTTGAGTGATGTAGTTCCTGTTGAACGAAGATCTTCGCAAGCACGAACAACGCGAGCTGCCATTCCTGCTTCAGCAAGCTTGCCCCATGCGCGTGGATCGTAAGCCTTCTTGTTTCCGACTTCGCCATCGATCTTGAGAACGCCGTCGTAGTTCTTAAGCATGTGATCAACGACAGGACGTGTAAATGCGTACTGAGTATCTGTATCAACATTCATCTTAATTACGCCGTAATCAAGTGATTCGCGGATCTCTGAAAGTAGTGAGCCAGAACCACCGTGGAATACCAAGTCCATTGGCTTGCTTCCTGCTGGAAGACCAAGCTTGGCTGATACCGCCTCTTGCAATGTTGCAAGAATCTTTGGCTGCAGTACAACGTTTCCTGGCTTGTAAACACCGTGAACATTTCCAAATGTTGCTGCCACCATGTAGCGAGCGTTTGCATCTGTTCCAAGTGTTTCAACTGTTAGAAGTGCATCCTCTGGAGTCGAGTACAACTTAGCATCATGCTT
>JAPOJK010000051.1 GCA_029978465.1 Actinomycetota bacterium | reverse complement strand
GTACTCAACCTCGGGTTTACGAGAATCTGGATCGTAATTTTCAGTTCGGTATGTTGTTACTTCAACAGTTGTGTCACCACGTTTTCCTGCAACTGTTCCAAATGCAATTCCGGTATCCCACACATTGTCAGCCCATGATTGCAAAATCTTTTTTGTTTCTAATGGGCGTGCATTTGTTGTGAAATCTAAATCATTTCCTAAGCGACCTAAGATTGCATCGCGCACAGGTCCACCAACCAGCGCCAAGGTAAAGCCCTTTGCCTTGAAGGCTTGGGCAAGGGAGCTGGCAAGAGGAGCGCGTTCAATCAATGAACGGATCGCTAACTCAGTAGCCGGGTGTGATCTCACAATAAGTAAGGTTAAAGCACTATCCTTACTTCATGATCCCGGCACCTGGTGCGGGCAGCGAAGGCACGAAGAAGAAACGGAAACGTAAGCGTTCCGGTAACCGCGGCCCACAACCACAGACTCAAACGACTCCTAATAAGGGTCCTCAAGCAAAGCGCCCGTATGCAAAGCGCGTTGATGAGGTTAGTGCTGGCGGTTTAGTTATTGATTCAACTGGAACCAAGGGGTTATTGATCGGTCGCTATGACCACAAGGATGCAACGGGTAAGCGAGTTTTGTGGTCCTTACCTAAGGGACATATTGAAGAGGGTGAAACACCTGAGCAGGCTGCGATCCGTGAGGTGGCGGAGGAGACTGGTATTACATCAAGCATCACAAAATCCTTAGGTGTGATTGATTTTTGGTTTATGGCGGGTGGAAAGCGAATTCACAAAACCGTTCACCACTTTATGTTTACTGAAGTTGGTGGTGTTTTAGCTGCGCAGGAAAGTGAAGTTGATGAGGTTTCCTGGTTTCCCTTAGAAGAGATCGTTGATCGTCTTGCATACCCTGATGAAAAGAAGTTAATTGCTCGCAGTGCGGAGTTAACCGCATGAAAAAGTTAGTTTTACTTGTTATCTCAACATTTTTATTGTTAATGATGCCGCAAGCATCTGCAGCAAATACCGTTATTCGAATTACTGGACCAATTCATCAAACCTTTACCGGCGAATTCCGTAATGATGATTTAGCGCAATCGCTGACACCATCTGGTGATTTAGGGTTAAAGGTGTTTCAACCAATTGCAAAAAATCGAACCTGGGTTATTGATGCAGCTTTAATCGATGAAGTTATTGCGATGTCAGGTGATTACACATTAGCAACAGAGGCAGAGCCTGCTGGAAAAGAGATTGCAGCAGCGTGGTTAACTCAGTTAAAGCGCGTGACTACCGGCAATGATGTAGTTGCACTTGCATATGGAAATCCAGATATCGCACTTGCGCAACGATTAGCACCGAGCGAATTAAAGAATTACTTTGTGTATGGACGGGATCGATTGCAGTTAGCACTTGGTCGCATTGTTCGTAGTGAGCCTGAGGTTCAGTGGAGCGTTGGAAAATCAGGGTTGAGCAACCCTTTACGCAAGAATTACAGCGATAATCGCAAGGCTTTAACCCGTTTATCTCGAGTTGTAGATACCCCTGAATTGATCCAACTGCGCGCTCGTTTAGCCCAGTTGTTATCGCCAACCTTGGATAAGGATTCTCGAAACTATTTTTCTTACAGTGCAACTGAAGCTGTAGATGCGATGGTAAATAAGTTACGTATCAATAGCGGTAAGTACCAAATTACAACTTCTTCGGTGAAGCTTCCGGTCACCGTTATAAATGAGTTTGCGGTAGATGTCACTGTTGATATTGCAATGTTGCCGATTAACTCACGTGTGATTGTTGATAGTTTTCAAGATGTAACGATTCCGGCACAATCTAAGAAACAATTAGAGATGCCGGTAGAAGTTATTGCGCCGGGACAAACCGCTGTATCAGTGTTTATTACCGATGAAAAGGGCGATGATGTAGTTCCTGAAAGTACTTTGACTTTAAATTCAACTGTTATTGATTCACGAGTCACCTGGTTCACAACTGGTGCTGCCATACTTTTGCTATTGGCAGCTGTAACTCAAAGTGTCCGTCGAGTTCGAAGGAGGGGTAAATGAAATCTAATGAACTCTTCCGCGCATCGGGAATCATGGCGCTTGGAACAATCCTTTCTCGAATTACAGGATTTATCCGCGGAATTTTGATTGTTGCTGTTTTAGGTACTGCTTTGCTGGCAGATACCTACAACGTTGCAAACACCATGCCAAATATTTTGTACAACTTACTTGTAGGTGGTGCACTCACCGCAATCTTTATTCCACAGTTAGTGCGATCCTTTGAACATGAGGATGGTGGAGATGGTTTTGCTTCGCGTTTAATTACAACTATCTCACTTATTCTTTTGGTCTTAGTTTTACTTGGAATGTACTTTGCACCGGCATTGGTGCGTTTGTATGCACCAGAGTTCTTTACTCAAGGGTTTGAAGCTGAGAAAGAGATCGCGATCGCATTTACTCGATACTGCCTGCCGCAGATCTTTTTCCTTGGTTTATTTACGATGTTGGGGCAGGTCGCAAATGCTCGAGGTTCATTTGGACCGCTGATGTGGGCGCCGATCGCCAATAACTTGGTCGGTATCGCCTTATTTGGCGGCTTCTTGCTGCTCTCACCGGGTGTAAATATCTCAAATATCACCGATACCCAGGTTCAAATTCTGGGATGGGGAACAACGCTCAGTGTTGTCGTACAAGCCTTGGTTTTAGTGCCGGTTATTAAACGTTTAGGCATAACTATTAAGCCCAAACTTGGTTTAAGTGGATTAGGTAAATCATTTAATTTGGCGGGTTGGACCTTAATTTACGTTTTGATCTCACAGCTTGGTTACCTAGTAACTGTCAATGTTGCAACATCAGCGGCTGTTAGAAGTGCGCAAGAGGGTGTAACAACTGGTGTGGGATACACGCCATATACATATGCATACTTTGTAATGTTGTTGCCGTATTCAATTGTGACGATTTCGATTATTACCGCGATCTTGCCGCACATTTCTAAGTTGGCACTTGATGGAAAGCGGGAAGAGGTTAAGGCGCAGTTGATTCGTGCGATTCGCTTAGTTGGTGTAATTACAATTCCTAGCGCTGTAGCCTTTTTACTCTTTGGTTCATTAATCACTGAAGTTATCTTTATTGGAATTCCAACGGAAGACTCTCGTTACATTGGTTATGTTTTATCAGCGTTGAGCTTTGGTTTAGTTGCTTTTTCAATTAATTTAATTTTGATCCGTGGATTCAACGCCTTTGAAGATACACGTACACAAGTAATTTCAATTTTGATTATCAATGTTATTTCAGTAGCACTGTCTTACTTATTCCTTGAATTCCTGAAAACTCGTTGGGTTACCGTTGGATTAGGTGCAGCCTTCTCCTTTAGTTATCTCGTTGGTTTATTAGTGACCTTAGGTTTGTTGAAGAAGCACACCGGGAAGTTATCGATCCGGGAATTTTTGACGCAACATATGCGTTTACTTACTGCAGCCTTACTTGTAATGCTTCCATTGTTTGCAATGGTTGAGTACATCGCGGTTGTTGGGGTTGAACTTTCACCTGCAGCTCGTGCGGGTGAACTTCTACTTGTGATGGTTGTCGCATTCTTTGGCTACATCTTTGCCGCTAAAGCGCTCAAGGTTGAGGAGATATCGATGATCCGCCACCTAGGCAGTTCAATCTCGCGCCGTTCAACAAAACCAGAGGAAAACCATTAGATTTCGGGGTCTAGGGAGCACACATGAGTGATGTAAGAAATGTCGTAATCGTTGGATCAGGTCCAGCTGGATACACCGCTGCGATCTACGCTGCTCGCGCGCAGTTAGATCCAATCATTTATGAAGGTTCTGTCACCGCAGGTGGTGCGCTGATGAATACAACTGAGGTTGAAAACTTTCCGGGATTTACCGATGGAGTTATGGGTCCAGATTTAATGGACAGCATGCGCAAGCAGGCTAAGCGTTTTGGTGCCGAACTTATTACCGATGACATCGTTGAAATGGATTTAACTGGCGATATCAAGGTGTTAAAGGATGGTTCTGGAAACACTGTTAAAGCTAAGTCGGTAATTCTTGCTACCGGAAGTGCTTACCGTGAAATTGGTTTAGTTAATGAGAAGCGTTTATCTGGCCATGGTGTTTCATGGTGTGCCACATGTGATGGTTTCTTCTTCCGCGGACAAACAGTTGCTGTTGTCGGTGGTGGAGATAGCGCGGTTGAAGAGGCAACATTCCTAACTCGTTTTGCAGAGAAGGTTGTTTTGATTCACCGTCGTGATTCATTGCGCGCTTCAAAGATCATGGCTGATCGCGCAAAGGCAAACCCAAAGATTGAATTTATGTGGAACACAGAAGTAATTGATGTTCTAGGTGCAGACAAGGTTGAAGCGTTGAAGCTTCGCAACACATTTGATGGCTCTGAATCAGAGCGTGCCTTTACCGGTTTGTTTGTTGCTATCGGACATATTCCACGTAGCGAACTACTAACCGGACAGATTGATTTAGATAATGAAGGTTATGTAATTTGTGAAGGCCGCTCTACACGTACTAATCAAAAGGGTGTCTTTGCATGTGGCGATTTGGTGGATCACACCTATCGTCAAGCGATTACAGCTGCGGGTTCTGGGTGTGCGGCGGCGTTGGACGCAGAGAAGTTTTTAGCTCATTAATTTTTAACATAAGGATTAAAACCGACAATAAAGAGGAGTACGACGATGGCAACAAGCAAGGTAACGACAGCAACCTTTGATGCAGAGGTTCTTAAGAGCAGCACCCCTGTTTTGGTTGATTTTTGGGCTGAATGGTGTGGTCCATGCCGCGCAGTTGGCCCAATCCTTGAAGAGATTTCAAATGAGTACGGTTCAAAGCTCAAGATCGTAAAGCTCAACACAGATGAAGAGTCAGCGATTGCGATCAAGTATGGAATTACATCAATTCCATCTATGTATGTCTTTGTTAATGGCGAAGTTGTAACGCAAATCGTTGGTGCAAAGCCAAAGCCAGCGCTACTAAAGGATCTAGAAAGCTTCCTCGCATAAATTCATGTCAGATTTAACCGAGTCGGAGATCCGCTCATTTCAACAAGCCCGTGGCCTCGATGTCACGGGTTTTGTTGATGCGGTCACAGCGCGCGCCTTAGAGGAAGCACGCTGGAAAATTGGTGATCGTTCTTTATATCTTCAAGAATCACCCTTGA
>JAPOJK010000050.1 GCA_029978465.1 Actinomycetota bacterium | reverse complement strand
CTCGCAGGAGTGTGTGACTCTGTAGGTTGTGGAGTTGGATTCTCTGGAGCAATAGTGCTGGGTGCTTGATACTTAAATCGATAGCTACCTTCGAGTGGTGCATCTGCTTCGGCAAATAAAATATAAGAAACAGTGTAGAAACCTGATTCAGTGAGTGGTCTTAGGCCAACTGTTGCGCTGACATCGTTAACCATGATGGTTCCATCATCGACACGGACGCCGTTGGGATCTGTTACTGAAATTTCATTAGCATCTGCAAGCAGTGGAAGCTGTCCTGTAACTGTGACACTCGTAGGTGAAACTGACAATGTTGAGCCGCTAATCGGTGAAGTGCTGACTAGCGAGTTTGCATGGGTCGCAGTTGTTCCTAATAAAGTTAATAGAAGTACTAAAGCGCTATGGGCTGCGAACTTCCTCACATCTGCCTTTCGAGAGGTGCCAGGAAAGCGCCTCAATTCGCGCCAATCTTCTCACCTCTTTAGACTAAGTACATAGCCAAAACTGGAATTTATGCCAGGTGAATAATTAGCCAGAAGTGGAGTCGTGATGCCTACCTATCAATACGCATGTACCGCATGCGACCATCAATTTGAAGCGATTCAATCCTTCTCAGATGACTCTCTGACAATCTGCCCAGAATGCAAAGGTGAGATCCGTAAGGTGTACACCGCTGTTGGAGTTGTATTCAAAGGTTCAGGATTTTATAAAACAGATTCAGCCAAATCAGATTCAGCCAAGAGCACGCCGGCGGCAACGCCAGCACCAGCGCCTAAGGCTGATTAACCCTCGTGATGTGGTGGACGATCTGACTGTAACTCTTCTTCGCGTTTAGCTTCTTCAGAGGCAGCATCCAGATCAATTTCATCTGATGTTACCTTCGGGAAGAGATCGCTCATGGTTTCAATTCTACTACCGCTTGAAAAATTTAAATACAAAGAAAAGAGACAAAGATGTTTGAAAAGCTCGGTCACCTGATCGTTAAGCGTCGCAAGAGCGCGGTAATTCTTTTTATCGTTGGAATTCTGGTCGCTGGCGGGGTTGGTTCCGCTGTTTTCAATCGTCTTGATTCAGGTGGGTACAGCGATCCAAACAGTGATTCCTACAAGGTCTATAAGTACCTGACTGAGGATTTAAAACTATCTGATCCTGCAGTTGTGATAATTGTTGATGCAGGTGCTACTGATGTTACAGATCCTGCTATCGCGCAAAAGGGAATTGCTTTAGAAAAGAAGGTTGCTCAGGAAGAAGGAGTAACAAAGACAATTTCTTATTGGACTAGTGGTGGCGAAGCAACACTTAAATCCAGCGATGGAAAAGCTGCATACATCCTTGTCTATGGTGATGGAGAAGCATTTACACCCGAAAGCCAAGAGCTCGGAAAGAGAATGCAAAAGAATTACGATGGGTCGTACGATGGTTTAACTCTGTACGCAGGTGGTGTTGGAGTTGTCGGTCATGCAATCACTGAAAAGATCTCAGAAGATCTAAAGATTGCGGAACTTATCTCTATTCCATTGACCTTTATTTTGCTCGTTCTTGTCTTTGGTGCCCTAGCCTCTTCAGCTATGCCATTAATTGTGGGAGTTGCTGCGATTCTGGGCGCCTTCTTTGTTCTCTATCTCTTTACCCTCTTTACCACCGTCAGCATTTATGCCCTTAACTTAACGACAGGTATGGGGCTTGGCTTAGGTATCGATTACGCATTATTAATGGTGAACAGATTCCGCGAAGAGCTCCACCACGGTAAGAGCGTTGAAGATTCCATTGTTGCAACGATGGCAAGTGCTGGAAAGACAGTCTTCTATTCAGGTATGACCGTTCTAGTCACCTTGTTCTCTTTAACCTTCTTCCCGCTGCCATTCTTAAAATCATTTGGTTATGCCGGTGTTTCAGTTGTTGCACTTGCAGTAATTGGTGCGCTCTTTGGTTTGCCTCCAATCCTTGCTCTTCTTGGAGATCGCATTGATAAGGGAGTTGTTCGTAAATCCGCAATTACTCCAAAAGAGGATGGTCGTTGGGCGCAGACCGCACGCTTAGTTATGAAGCGTCCTGTATCTGCCGTTGTTTTGTCTCTTGTAATTCTTGGAATCATGGCGGCACCAATTACAAATATTAAGTTTTCACAAGGTGATTCACGTATGTTGCCTGCAGATAACAAAGCCGCTGTTGCAACGGCGCTTCAGGACAAGAGATTCCCTGGACAAACAGGAAATCCAATTGAAATCATTATTAAAGATGGTTCGAACAAGATTGATGAAATTAACACCTACGCCGCAAAAATTAGGCAGTTGGATGGAATTGTTGGCGTAGTTCCACCTGTAACTATTGGCAAAGATGTACGCGTTGTTGCATACCAAGAGATGTTGCCACGTACCCCTGAATCGCAAGAGTTGATTCACAATGTTCGAAACGTTGACTCCCCTGTTGGAACCTTGGTCGGTGGAGTTGCCGCTGATTACACAGATTCTCAAGATGGCATCGCTCGAACATTGCCGTGGGCACTTGGTTGGATTGTGCTCAGTGTTCTGGTTTTGATCTTTATCTTTACCGGTTCAATCATCCTGCCAATTAAGGCTGTAATTCTGAACTTCTTATCTCTTGGTGCAACTATGGGTGCATTAACGTGGGTTTTCATTGATGGAAACCTGCAATGGCTGGTTGGCTCATTTACCGTCACCGGAACTCTTGATACATCAATTGTCATCTTGATTGCTGTTGTCGTATTTGGTCTTTCAATGGACTACGAACTCTTCTTGCTTTCTCGCATCCGTGAAGAACACCTTGCCGGTAAAACCAATGTTGAATCTGTAGCGGTTGGTCTGCAACGCTCTGCACGCATCATCACAGCTGCTGCGGTCTTACTTGCGGTTGTCTTCGCAGCCTTCGTTACTAGTGGTGTTACATCCATTAAAACCATGGGCTTTGGTGTTGCTCTTGCGGTACTTCTAGATGCAACCATTGTTCGAGGCCTCTTAGTTCCAGCGTTGATGCGACTATTTGGCGAAAACAACTGGTGGTCACCGCAGTGGATGAAGCGATTTACGTTGCACCACTAACTTCCCGTACCCTTAGACCATGGATTTAATCGCTTCCCTGCAATGTGCAGATCAGCCTGGCATCGTTCATGCGATGACTTCGGCGGTTCTTGCCTGTGGCGGAAACATTATTGAGAACCAACAGTTCACAGATCCAACCACCAATCAATTTGTTATGCGCACCCGTTTTGAAACTTCACAGGGAATTGAAGGCGCGCACAAGAGTTTGAATGAGGGTCTTTCAAAGTTCAATCCCGCTCTCCATATTCGTCCAACAGCTCAAAAGCCACGAGCACTTGTTATGGTCACAAAGGAAAGTCACTGCTTACGTGATCTTTTGTACTTAGAAGAACTTGGCGAACTTAACATCGAAATCCCATTGGTAATTTCAAATCGTGAGGATCTTCGTTCATTAGTTGAATCCCATGGAGTGAAGTTCCTGTATCTGCCTGTTACATCTGATAAAAAGGTGGCGCAAGAAGCTGAGATCCTGAAGAAAATTGAAGAGCTAAAGATCGATTTTGTCGTCCTAGCTCGATACATGCAGATACTTTCAGCGGATTTCTGCAACACAATGCCAGGGAAAATCATAAATATCCATCACTCATTTTTGCCTGGGTTTAAAGGAGCTAAGCCTTATCACCAAGCGCATGAACGTGGCGTGAAGATCATTGGAGCATCCGCACACTTTGTTACAAGTGATTTGGATGAAGGCCCAATTATAGAACAAGATGTTGCACATGTGACTCACAACGCCTCTGCGGAAGAGTTAATTGCGATTGGTCGTGACATTGAACGTCGTGTATTGGCAAAAGCTGTTAAGTTTTATGCAGATGACAAGATTTTTATTGTCGGCAAGCGAACAGTTGTTTTCTCTTAAAACTCTGAAATAACTGATTATCGAGTGTCCCCGGCGGGAGTTGAACCTGCGACCTACCGCTTAGGAGGCGGTTGCTCTATCCACTGAGCTACGGGGACTTATTGTTATCGATCACCCAATAACAATGCCCAATCTTGTCATGAATAAAGTGTGCGGGTAGACTCCCAAATCTAAGGAAAAGGAAGTTATTCCCTCATGAGAGGCCAACAATGAAGGCGCTAGTTATAGGCGCGGGCGGAGTTGGCAGAGCTATTGTCAATATCGCATCACGTAAATCATTTATTACTGAGATGGTTGTCGCTGATCGAACTCTGTCACGCGCGGAAGAAGCAGTTACCCGAGTCAAGGATTCACGATTTTCAGCAGCGGAGGTGAATGCTGCCGAACTGGAGGATATCCGTGCGTTAATTCGCAAGGTAAAGCCTGATGTTGTTATCAACGCTGTTGATCCTCGTTTTGTAATGCCAATTTTCTTGTCCTGCGAAATTGAAAATACAAATTACATCGATATGGCGATGTCACTTTCACGACCACATCCTCACTATCCAAACTCTGAAACCGGCGTAAAACTTGGTGATGAGCAGTTTGCTCGAGACTGGAACTGGGGAGAGCGTCAGATTTATGCACTTGTTGGAATGGGTATCGAACCCGGCATGAGCGATGTTTTTGCGCGATATGCAGAAGATCATCTCTTTAGCCGTATCGATTCATTTACAATCTTTGATGGCTCTAACTTAACCGTCGAAGGTTATGACTTTGCTCCATCATTTTCGATTTGGACAACTATTGAAGAGTGCCTCAATCCACCATTGGTTTGGGAGGATGGGCGTGGTTGGTACACAACAGAACCATTTAGTGAGATCGAAGTATTTGATTTCCCTGAAGGCATCGGACCGGTTGAGTGCGTAAATGTTGAGCATGAGGAGGTTGTGCTGATTCCGCAGAAAGTTGATGCTAAGAAGGTTAACTTTAAGTACGGACTCGGCGCGCAGTTCATCACAACGTTAAAGACAATTCATATGTTGGGAATGGATCGCAAAGATCATGTAGATGTTCAGGGCATTCAAGTTTCACCTCGTGATCTACTTGCTGCCGCTTTACCTGATCCAGCAACTCTTGGATCACGTATGAAGGGCAAAACTTGTGCTGGTGCACTTGTTAAGGGGCTTAACAAAGAGGGTAAGCCTTACGCCTGCTACATGTATAACGTGGTTGATAATGAGTGGTCCATGGCTGAATACGGTGATCAAGCTGTTGTGTGGCAGACCGCTATCAATCCACTCATCGCGATGGAGTT
>JAPOJK010000004.1 GCA_029978465.1 Actinomycetota bacterium | reverse complement strand
GCTGATTGTTGTTGCGATTTACACCTGGTTTAAACCAGATTTAGGTAAGTATGAAAATCTTCGCCATCGTCCAAAGCAGCGAATTCAAATTGCAGCATTTGCTGGAGCGGTGATCGGTTTTTACGATGGCATCTTTGGACCAGGAACCGGATCCTTCCTGATGCTTATTTTGGTTGTATCCCTTGGTTACGCCTTCATTACCGCTAGTGCAATCGCAAAGGTTGTGAATGTGGCTACAAATGTTGGCGCCATCATGATCTTTGGATTCAATGGCGCAGTTATATGGCAAATTGGAATCATTATGGGTGTTGCCAATATTTCAGGAGCGATCCTTGGCTCACGTCTTGCCATCAAGGGGGGCTCAACCTTGGTGCGTAAAGTTTTCTTAATTGTCACAGTTGCGCTGATTATCAAGGTAGGAATTGATACCTTCTAATTGTTTGGGTTACACTAACGCCACAACTTAATAGAAAGAAGAGATTTGTGGCCCTTAAAGATTCAATCGCCGATTTAATCCGCCCTGCTGTTGAAAGCGCAGGCTTCTTTCTAGAGGAAGTTTTCACAAGTAATCCTGGCAATCACCGAATCGTTACCTGCATGGTGGATGGATTAAGGCCCTTAAGCCTGGATGAGGTTACGGTCGTAAGCCGTGAAATCTCTGCAATTTTAGATGAATCACCTTTGCTCACAGAGGCTTTTACATTAGAGGTGACATCGCCCGGAATTGAACGCCCATTAACTCTGCCACGTCACTGGACCAAGAACTTAACTCGAATTGTAAAAGTTACCTTGATGGATGAGACCGAAGTTTCTGGTCGTCTTACAGAGTTTGATGATGTTCGAGCGGTACTCATTGAAAACATTAAGGGTCGCATGAAGACTCACGAAGTTAATTTTGCAGATATCAAGAAAGCTCAAGTCGAGATCGAATTCAATCGTAAGGATGAGATCTAATGCATGTAGAGATGTCAGCGCTTGCCGCCTTAACCACAGAAAAAGACATTCCGCTTGAAGAGCTTATTTATGCAATCGAAGTTGCGGTACTAGGTGCCTATAACCAGACCGATACCGCAAAGCGTCATGCCAGAGCGCACTTAGATCGCGAGACCGGCGAAATTCAAATCCTGGTACCAATTTTCGGAGAAGATGGAACTCGCATTAGCGAAGAGGTTGATTCACCTGACGGTTTTTCTCGTGTTGCCACATCAACTGCGCGACAGATTATCAAGCTAAAGATGCGCGAAACCAATGATGCAGAAATCGTTGGCGAGTTCACCGCATCTGTCGGAGATGTTATCTCTGGAGTTGTCCAACAAGGTCGCGATCCAAAGATGATTAACGTCAACCTTGGTCGAGTAGAAGGACGTATCCCGCCTCAGGAACAAGTTCCTGGCGAGGTGTACAACCACGGCGATCGAATTAAGTGTTTTGTTGTGGAAGTAAAGCAAGGGCTTAAGGGCCCAGAAATCATGTTGTCACGTTCTCACCCAGCGCTCGTTAAACAACTCTTTGCCTTTGAGGTTCCAGAAATTAATGATCGAATCGTTGAAATCATGGCGGTTGCACGTGAAGCAGGTCATCGCACCAAACTTGCAGTGAAAACACATCGCGCAGGAGTTAGTCCTAAGGGTTCATTGATCGGTCCAATGGGATCTCGTGCACGTGCGGTAATGGATGAGCTGCACGGTGAAAAGATTGACATCGTTGATTGGTCTGAAGATCCTGCAGAGTTTGTCGCTGCAGCACTTGCCCCTGCAAAGGTAAGTAAAGTCGAAATCACAGACTTAGCCACACGCAGCGCAAAGGTGACAGTTCCTGATTACCAGCTTTCATTGGCGATTGGTAAGGATGGGCAGAACGCTCGCCTAGCAGCACGTCTAACTGGATGGCGTATTGATATCCATCCAGATACCGTTGAAAGCGCGCCTGCAGACTCGTCATTATGAGAAGTAAGCAAGGCTCGGATACCATTAAGCCGTTGGATGTAACCCTTCCTGTTCGTAGCTGTATTGGCTGCCGCAAGAGGGCAAACCCTTCAGCATTAATTCGAGTGGTCTTGGTTGATGGAAAAGTAATTCCAGATCTCAAGGGTGGCGCAGCAGGTCGCGGCGCTTGGCTCCACAAGAAATGTGCAGAAAGTGCGATTAGTCGAGGAGCTTTTGTTTTCGCCTTTAAGAGAAATAAGGCGCAGACTGAAGAGATCGATGTATCGGAACTTCAGCAGTACTTACTAACAAACGAATGGATATGAAAGTTATGAAACTCAAATGAGCTCGTTAGAACTATGAGGTCGTTCAACTAAGGCTTGCATTTGAGAAATGCGGGCCAAGACAGGAGAAATGTGTCAAAGGTCCGCGTACATGAGTTGGCAAAACAACTCGGTATGGAGAGCAAGGTTGTCCTTGCAAAACTCCAAGAAATGGGCGAGTTTGTTCGCTCCGCATCATCAACAGTAGAAGCGCCAGTAGTGCGCAAGTTGATCGAAATGTATCCCGATGCAAAACCGGTCGAGGAGAAGAAGCCTGTCAAAAAGGCTGCAGCTAAGAAAGCAGCTGCAAAGCCAAAGGGCGAGGTCAGCGCAGAGCAGGCAGCGGAGTTAGCTGCTGAACTTGGTGTCGATATTGAAGCGCTCAAACTTGAGCAAGCTAAGTCGATTGCTAATAAGGAAGAGGCTGCAAAGCATGAGGCTGCAGAGCGTGCAGCTGAAAACGCTGGATCTCCAGCACCTGCTGCGCCAACACCAACTTCAAAGCCATCCGCTCCAGCACCACGACCTGGTAACAATCCATTTTCAACTGGTGGCGCAGTTCCACGCCCACCACGTCCTGGCAATAATCCATTTTCAACTGGTGGCGCAGTACCGCGTCCACCACAACGTCCTGCAGGTGGACAAGGAAGTGGCGCACCGCGACCAGGAATGGCCGGTTCACGTCCAGGTTCTGTTCGTCCAGGTTTTGCGGCACGTCCTGGTGCACCGCGTCCTGCTGGTGGTGGATTTACTCCACGTCCAGGTGGATCATCTGCACCATCATCTTCATCTCCATACAAATCAAACACTCCAGGAGCTGGTGCACCAACTGGTGGTCCACAGCGTCCAGGTGGCGGTCGTCCACCACAACGTGGTGGTGCAGGTGGAGCATTTGGAAAGAATGCAAGTAAGAAGTCAGGACGTAAACAAAAGTCTCGTAAGGCGTTACGTGATGAGTTCGACAATATGCAGGCACCACAACTTGGTGGCGCAGTTATTCCTCATGGTGATGGCAAGACTCCAGTTCGCATGCGCCGTGGAGCCTCTTTGGCAGATTTCGCAGACAAGATTGGTGCAGATCCAGCAGCATTAGTAGCAGCGCTATTCCACTTAGGTGAAATGGTTACTGCAACTCAATCTGTTGATGCAGATACCTTTGAAATTCTTGGTGTTCAACTGGGTTATGACATTCAAATTGTTAGCCCAGAAGATGAAGACCGCGAATTGCTACAAGATTTCGATATCGATCTTGCAGGTGAGTTAACAGATGTAGATCAAGATTCACTTGTTGCACGTCCTCCAGTTGTAACTGTTATGGGTCACGTCGATCACGGTAAGACATCACTTCTGGATGCGATTCGTAAATCAGAGGTTATGAAGGGTGAGGCTGGTGGAATTACGCAGCACATCGGTGCGTACCAAATTCACCATGATCACGATGGAACTAATCGCGCAATCACATTTATCGATACACCTGGTCACGAGGCGTTTACCGCTATGCGTGCACGTGGTGCGAAGGTAACTGATATCGCTGTTCTGGTTGTTGCTGCAGATGATGGAATCATGCCTCAGACGATTGAAGCGTTAAACCACGCTCAAGCCGCTGATGTTCCAATCGTTGTAGCTGTTAACAAGGTTGATAAGGAAGGCGCAAACCCAGACAAGGTTCGCCAGCAATTAACTGAGTACAACTTGATCGCTGAAGAGTACGGCGGCGAGACAATATTTGTTGATGTTTCAGCTAAGTCTGGAATAGGTATCGATCAGTTAATCGATTCGATTCTTCTAACGGCAGATGCAGCAATCGATCTTCGCGCAATCGCTGAAGATGATGCTCGTGGTGTTGCTATTGAAGCTCACCTCGACCGTGGTCGTGGCCCAGTTGCAACTGTTCTTGTACAACGGGGAACATTAAAAATCGGTGATGCAATCGTTGCCGGAAGTGCATTTGGTCGCGTTCGTGCGATGTTGGATGAGAATGGTGACAATGTTGAAACCGCTGGACCATCACGTCCAGTTCAGGTACTCGGATTTACATCTGTACCAAGTGCAGGCGATACCTTCCTTGTTGCTGATGAAGACCGTACCGCGCGTCAGATCGCTGAAAAGCGTCAGGCAGCTGAGCGAAATGCTCAACTCGCAAAGGCTCGCAAGAAGGTTTCACTTGAAGACTTCATGGAGCAATCCAAGATTTCTACACTTAACCTGATCCTCAAGGGTGACGTATCTGGTTCTGTTGAAGCGCTCGAAGATGCGTTGATGCAGCTAGATGTTGGCGCTGAAGTTGATCTTCGCGTTATTCACCGCGGCGTTGGTGCAATTACCAAGAGCGATATCACCTTGGCATCTGCTTCAACTGCAGTTGTGATCGGCTTTAACGTTAAGCCAGAACCACAAACTGCGATCTACGCAGATCAAGAGGGCGTCGAAGTTCGCTTCTACTCAGTTATTTACAACGCAATTGAAGAGATTGAAATGTCTCTCAAGGGCTTGCTCAAGCCTGAGTACGAAGAGGCGATCATCGGCACCGCTGAAGTTCGCGAGATCTTCAAATCATCTAAGGCTGGAAACATCGCAGGTTCTGTAGTTAAGGATGGAGTTATCCGTCGTAACGCTAAGGCAAGAATCTTGCGTAATGGCGCTGTCTTGGTTGATAACCTCTCCATTGATTCGCTCAAGCGCTTCAAGGATGATGCCACCGAAGTCCGTGAAGGATTTGAGTGCGGTATTGGCCTTGGAAACATGAAGGAGATCGCACCAGGCGACATCGTTCAGTGTTTCGAGATGCGCGAGAAAAAGCGAGCATAAGCAATGGGTCAATCACATCGCACACTTAAGGTTGCCGACCGCATCAAAGTGGTAGTTGCAAACTTACTTGAGACAAAGATTAAGGATCCACGTCTTGGGTTTGTAACTGTTACTGATGCGCGTGTAACTGGGGATCTTCAACAAGCCTCAATCTTCTATACCGTTCTTGGTGATCTCGATGAGCGTGCCGCAACAGCGGCCGCTCTCGAGAGCGCTAAGGGTGCGATTAGATCTGCATTGGGCCGCGAACTAGGACTACGTATTACTCCTAGCATCGAATTTTTTGAAGATGGTCTACCAGAGAGCGCAAAAGCTTTAGATTCATTGCTAGAAAAGGTTCATGAGCAGGATGCCCAAGTAGCTGCACTTCGCAAGAATGCGCAATACGCCGGGGGAGAAGATCCTTACAAAGCTCCACGTGTTATCGAAGAGTAGTTGTGACGCAAAAAATCGGCGAGCATGGATTTCTGGTTGTAGATAAAGAACCAGGTATGACAAGCCACGATGTGGTTGCTATTGCACGAAGAGCTCTCGGAACACGAAAAGTCGGCCATGCTGGAACATTAGATCCCATGGCTACAGGTGTTTTAGTCCTTGGATTTAATAATGGAACCCGTTTGTTGCAGTACATCACCGATGGCGACAAGAGTTATCAAGCAACCGTTGTTTTGGGTGTCTCGACCATTACCGATGATTTTGAGGGTGAAGTAATCGCCACTGTTGATGCATCAGCAATCACCGATGAGCAAATCAATGCAGAACTCGACACAATGCGTGGAACATTTATGCAACGTCCAAGTTCTGTGTCAGCTGTCAAAGTCGATGGTGAACGTGCATATGATCGAGTGAGATCCGGCGAAACCGTTGTTCTGGCATCTCGCGAGGTCACAATTTCTCAATTGGATATTGTAGAGATCCGTCGTATTGAAAAAAGAGTAGAAATTGATATTGAAGTCACTTGTTCGGCGGGCACTTACATTCGAGCAATCGCGCGTGATTGCGGAGATACGCTCAAAGTCGGGGGACACCTTTCAGCGTTGCGCCGTACTCGAGTAGCAGGATTTACTACAACTGGTGCCGTATCGATTGCAGCATTAAAGAGTGCTGAGTTTTCTACATTAGATCTAGCAGATGTTGCTCGAGCTACCTTTCCAGTACGTGAGATTGCATTGGATGAAAAGTTAGAGCTCTCATTTGGTAGAACTCTTGCGGCGAATCCTGCAGATGGGATTTATGCAGGAGTTTCACCTGCGAATGAGTTAATCGCACTCTTGAGCAATGTTGATGGAAAAGCCAAACCGATCGCTGTATTCGCGGCAGCGCATTGATTCTGAGATAATAAGCGCATGAGCATCGTTGTAATAGGAAATTTTGATGGAGTCCATAAGGGACACCAGCAGATTCTTAACCGTGCCAAGGCGCTAGCAGGCGATGAGAAAATAATTGCATTGACCTTTGATCCTCATCCTGTTTCAGTATTTGCTCCCGAAAGAGCCCCTTCGCTTTTAACAATCTTGAGCGACAAAATTGAGTTGTTAAAGATCCACAACGCAGATCAAGTAGCGGTTATTAAGTTCACTAAAGAGTTTGCAGCGATGGCCCCAGAGGATTTCGTTAATAAGGTTTTAGTTGAACAGCTCAAAGCATCGACCGTGATCGTGGGGGCTAACTTCACGTATGGATTTAAGGCTGCGGGCAATGTTGAATCACTGAGCAAGCACACAGAGTTTGAAACCGTGGTTTTAGATTTGCAGGCAGATAATGATGAAAGCATTTCATCCACCAGGATTCGAAAAGCAATCGTTGAAGGAAATGTTGAAGCTGCCCGAGAAATGTTGACTCGCCCACATCGCTTAGATGGAATCATTGTTCATGGCGAAAAACGTGGTCGTGAAATTGGATATCCAACTGCAAACCTTGGAAATATTGATGGTCAAACAATTCCGGCAGATGGTGTTTACGCTGGTTGGCTAACTGTTGGAATTGATCGTTGGCCAGCTGCGATCTCGATTGGAACAAACCCAACATTTGAAGGTGTGCGTGGTCGACAGGTTGAGGCATATGCATTGGATCAAGTTGGTTTAGATCTTTATACAAAGGCGGCAACTATCGAGTTTGGCTGGCGTCTGCGCGATACATTGAAATTTGATGGCCTAGATCCGCTATTGGAGCAGATGGCAAAGGATTGCCAAGAGGCTCGTCGATTGACCGAGCTGTAAGCGGGGATTTTGACCCGATTTCAGGTATATCGAGCCTGACTGTTACCCTTGCCCTTCAATCGAGTTAGCGAGTTTCTCGTGAGTCAAACCGAGAAGCCCTCGTGCTCAGTACATAAGGAGAACAAGAAATGGCATTAACACCAGAAGTAAAGAAGGAAATCATTGCTCAGTACGGTTCTACCCCTACTGACACAGGATCACCTGAAGCACAGGTAGCGCTACTTTCAAAGAGAATTGATCAGATCACTGATCACTTGAAGGCTAACCCACATGATCACCACAACCGTCGTGGTCTTTTGTTGTTAGTTGGTCGTCGTCGTCGCATCCTTCAATACCTAGCGAAGACAGATATCAACCGTTACCGCGCAATTATCGAAAAACTCGGTATTCGCCGCTAATCAAGTACAACCAATCTGCCGTAGAGCGATGGTCCTCGGTAGTGGTTTCCGCGCTTGAATACTTGCGCGTGAACTTCGATCGAAGATTCATTCTCTCGGCAGATTAAAGGCACAGCAATTCTGTTGTGTTTTCAATCTACAAAGAGGAGGACCCATGGAGGGTCAAGAGGTTCAGTCAGCCGTTGCAGTTATTGATAACGGAAAATTTGGAAAACGAGAGATTCGTTTTGAAACAGGTCGCCTAGCGCGCCAAGCAGCTGGAGCTGCAGCTGTTTATCTAGATGATCAAACAATGATCTTCTCAGCGACAACAGCATCAAAAACTCCAAAGGATCAATTTGATTTCTTTCCTTTAACAGTTGATGTTGAAGAGAAGATGTATGCAGTTGGTCGCATCCCAGGATCATTCTTCCGTCGCGAAGGTCGTCCATCAGAGGATGCAATTCTTACCTGTCGTTTGATCGACCGCCCATTGCGTCCATCATTCGTAAAGGGACTTCGTAATGAAGTTCAGATCGTTGTGACAGTTATGGCACTCGATCCAGATCACATGTATGACGTTATCGCTATCAACGCAGCATCAATGTCGACACAGCTTGCAGGTCTTCCATTCTCTGGTCCAATCGGTGGCGTTCGCGTTGCTTTGATTGATGGTCAGTGGGTTGCATTCCCTAACCACTCACAGGTTGCAAACGCAGTCTTTGACATGGTTGTTGCAGGTCGCGTAACTAAGGATGATGTTGCAATCATGATGGTTGAAGCTGAGGCCACTGAGCGCACAATCGAATTAATCAAGGGTGGCGCACCAACACCTACAGAAGAGGTTGTTGCACAAGGACTTGATGCAGCAAAGCCATTCATCAAGATTCTTTGTGATGCACAGGCAAAGCTTGCAAAGGTTGCCGCAAAGCCAACTGCAGAGTTCCCGGTCTTCTTGGATTACCAGGATGATGTATTCGCAGCTGTTGAAAAGGCAGCTAAGGATGATCTTGCAAAGGCGCTAACAATCGTTGGTAAGCAAGAGCGCGAAACAAAGATCGATGAGATCTCTGATTCTGTGAAGGAATCAGTAGGCGCACAATTTGAAGGACGCGAAAAGGAAGTTCCTGCAGCGTTCCGTTCATTAACTAAGAAGCTTGTACGTCAGCGTGTATTGCGCGACAAGGTCCGTATCGATGGTCGCGGTCTTCGCGATATTCGTGCGCTATCTGCAGAGGTAGAAGTTATTCCTCGCGTACACGGTTCAGCAATTTTCGAACGTGGAGAGACACAGATTCTTGGAATCACAACTCTCAACATGTTGAAGATGGAGCAGCAGCTCGATACTTTGAACCCAGAAAATCACAAGCGTTACATGCACAACTACAACTTCCCACCATATTCAACTGGTGAAGTAGGCCGTGTTGGTACACCTAAGCGCCGCGAAATCGGTCACGGTGCACTTGCAGAACGTGCTTTGATTCCAGTTCTACCATCTCGTGAAGAGTTCCCTTACGCAATCCGTCAGGTCTCTGAAGCGCTTGGTTCAAATGGTTCAACATCTATGGGCTCTGTTTGTGCTTCAACACTTGCACTATTTAATGCTGGTGTTCCACTACGTGCTCCAGTTGCAGGTATTGCAATGGGTCTTATCTCAGATGATGTCGATGGCAAGGTTGAGTACGTTGCTTTGACAGATATCTTGGGTGCAGAAGATGCATTCGGAGATATGGACTTCAAGGTTGCCGGAACCAAGGATTTTGTTACAGCTTTACAGCTAGATACAAAGCTTGATGGAATTCCTGCATCAGTTCTTGCTGGTGCACTTCTACAGGCTAAGGAAGCGCGCCTTGCGATTCTAGATGTCATGAATGAAGCTATTGATGCTCCAGATGAGATGAGCCCATTTGCTCCTCGCATCATCTCTGTAAAGATTCCAGTTGATCAGATCGGTGCAGTAATCGGACCTAAGGGCAAGATTATTAACCAGATCCAAGATGAGACCGGCGCAGATATTTCTATCGAAGATGATGGAACTATTTACATCGGCGCAACTGATGGCCCATCAGCAGAAGCTGCTCGCGCACAGATCAATGCAATTGCAAACCCACAGATGCCAGAGGTTGGCGAGCGTTACCTAGGTACCGTTGTGAAGCTTGCTGCATTTGGTGCATTCATCTCATTGATGCCAGGTAAAGATGGCTTGCTCCACGTATCTCAGATTCGCAAGATGCATGGTGGAAAGCGCATTGAAAACCTTGAAGAGGTTATGAAGGTTGGCGACAAGATCCAGGTAGAAATCGGCGAGATTGATCCAAAGGGCAAGCTTTCTTTGGTTCCCGTGCTTGAAGATGGAACAACTGGTTCAGCTGAATAAATGAGCGTTCGTCGTTCAGTTTTACCTAGCGGTCTGCGTATCGTTACTGAAGAAGTCCCTTCGGTACGCAGCGCCGCGATCGGTATCTGGGTAAATGTTGGTTCACGTGATGAAACCCCGGCGGTTGCTGGGGCTTCTCACTTTCTAGAGCATTTACTCTTTAAAGGAACTAAGCGACGCAATGCTCTAGAGATTTCCTCTTCCATCGAATCTGTTGGTGGCGAGATGAATGCCTTTACCAGCAAGGAGTACACCTGCTTTTACGCACGTGTAATCGATACCGATTTACCAATGGCGATCGATGTAGTTTCTGATTTGATCACCTCTTCAATTGTTACCGCACTTGATGTGGATGCAGAGCGCAAGGTTGTGCTTGAAGAGATTGCAATGCGCGATGATGATCCCAGCGATTTAGTGCATGATCTTTACGCAGAAACCTATTACGGAGATACTCCATTGGGTCGTCCGATCCTTGGGACTATTGATTCAATCAATAACATGTCACGTAACTCTGTTTTTAACTACTACAAGAAGCGCTATCTGCCTCAGGATTTAGTGGTTGCTGTTGCTGGAAACATTAAGCACAAAAAAGTTGTTGCAATGGTCGAGGCTGCACTTTCTCACGATGGTTTCCTAGATGTTAAAGGTGCGCCAGTAATCCGCCCAAATACACCTGTTCGTAAGAGTCCTCAGCAATCCGTTGGACTTATTTCGCGTCCAACTGAACAGGCACATATGTTTTATGGCATGGAGGGTGTTGCCCGACATGATGATCGCCGTTTTGCAATGGGAATTTTGGCATCTGCATTAGGTGGAGGAATGTCTTCCCGTTTATTCCAGGAGATTCGCGAAAAGCGCGGACTTGCTTACTCTGTTTATGCCTATGCACAACAGTTTGCAGGAAGCGGACAGATTGGTTTTTACGCCGGATGTAATCCATCGAAGGCGATTGAAGTTGTTGAAATCATTCGTGAGGTTTTAGCTGATGTTGCAGATAATGGAATGTCACATGAGGAGATTGAGCGAGCAAAGGGTGCCGTTCGTGGCTCCTTAGTTCTGAGCCAAGAGGACTCTGGTTCACGTATGAGCCGAATCGGCAAAAACGAGATTGTCTACGGACATGTCATGGATTTTGATGAGATTCTTAAGGCGATCTCACGCGTAAACGCCACAGACATTAAGGAAATTGCTAGCGCCTTTCTGACTAAAACGCCTACCCTTGCTCTTGTAGGTCCATTCAAATCAGAGTCAAAGTTTGAGAAGGTGTTAAGCAAATGATCAATGTTGCCGTCTTAGGTGCTCGTGGTCGAATGGGCTCAGAGGTTGTTAAAGCTGTTGAGGCAGCTGATGGTTTAGCACTTGTTGCCGCCCTTGATCTGGGGGATTCATTGGATCAACTCAAGGGATCAGCGGCCCATGTTGTCGTAGATTTCACGACGCCAGATAGCGTTATGGCCAATCTAGAGTTTTTAATTAACAATGGAATCAATGTCGTAGTTGGTACAACAGGATTTGATGATGCAAAACTAGTAACAGTTAATGGATGGCTTGCCAAAAACCCTTCAGTTGGCGTTTTGATCGCTCCTAATTTTGCGATCGGGGCCGTGTTAATGATGGAGTTTGCTGCCAAGGCGGCCCGTTACTTTGAATCTGCTGAAATTATCGAACTCCATCACCCTGCGAAGGTTGATGCTCCATCTGGAACTGCGGCTCGCACCGCTGAATTGATGTCTGCTGCTCGTAAAGAAGCAGGGCTAGGTGCAATGCCAGATGCAACAACAACGGCGCTAGATGGTGCACGTGGTGCATTAGTTGGAGACATTCCAGTGCACTCTGTTCGCGCACGTGGATTGGTAGCTCACCAAGAGGTTTTATTTGGTGGCTTGGGGGAGACCTTAACTATTCGTCACGATTCAATTGACCGTGCAGGATTTATGCCAGGAGTTATTCTTGGCGTACGTAAAATCGTAAACACACCAGGCCTAACCCATGGCCTCGACAAGTTCATGTAAGGAGCTAGCAATGTCTAAAGATCAAATCACTATGTATGGTGCCGATTGGTGCGGAGATTGCCGTCGCTCAAAGCGTCTATTTGAAGAGCTCAATGTTGAATACACATTGATCGACACCGATGCAGATGTAACCGCTGCTGACAAGGTAATTGAAATTAATGGTGGAGCTAAGTCGATTCCAGTTATTGTTTTCTCTGATGGAACTCACTTAACTGAGCCATCTGATAATGATCTGAAGGCAAAGCTTCAAGCTTTAGGAATTATCTAAAGCCAGTTGTAGACCGCAGCTGATGAAACAGCTGCGGAAAGCACAACTATTGGAAATGGCGCCTTGAGAATTAAGGCGATGATTGCGACCAATAATCCAACTAAACGTTGATCAATCATGAGCGTAGATTTTTCAGAAAAGCTTTGCACGGAAACTAAAGCGCTGAGTAATGCGATCGGTATCAATGCGTTGATCTTTTGGATTTTTGGGTGAGTTAGCCAACGCTCTGGCACCGAATGTCCCGAGTACTTCAGTAGAAAAGCCATCAGGCTTGTGCCAATTGTTGCGATCCAGAAGATGGTCATCGTTTCAACCCAACTGCGATAGCGATAAAAGCGGTGGCAATTATCGGTAAACCTGCTGGAAGTATCGGGGTCATTGCAATTGCAAAGATCGCACAACCAACGGCAAGTACGCGTTCAAAGTTTCCGGTTAATCGTGGCCAAACAAGACCTAAAAATGCAGCAGGAACAGCGGAATCTAAACCAAATGCGCGAATATCTCCCATTGCTTGAGCACCTAACGCACCCGCCAATGTGAAGAGATTCCAGAACACAAATACACCGATACCTGTGTACCAAAAACCCTTTCGCATCGCATCGACACCCCGTGGCTCTTGACCGAGCGCAACACCTGTTGATTCATCAATTGTTACTTGCGCAGCAATAACTCGCTTCAAACCTTTTACTTGCAAGCGCGGAGCCATGATTACTCCATATAAAGCGTTTCGTACGCCAAGCAAAGATGCGGTTGCGATTCCACTCAGGGCAGAACCTCCTGCACCGATAACACCAATGACTGCAAATTGAGATGCTCCCGAAAATGTCAGTAAAGACAAGAGGCAACTTTGGAGAACGGTGAAACCATTGGCGACCGCTGCCGCCCCAAAAGCCACCCCATAAGCGCCAACTGTGATGGAAACACTCATGGAGTCCCTAAAAGTGGTGGAGGCAACTTTGGACACGCGGCTATTGTGCCGTATAAATCCGAGAGTCGATAGGGGCGCATAGATAGGGTGCGACCATGAGTGAAGAGATTATTTACCGCGACGATGTAACTGTTGAATTGGTCAAATCCAGTGCAAGTGATGCCGATGTTATTTGGGCAGCACGTGTGTCTACAGCTGGAGAACAATCAATGGATGAGATCGGTGAAGATCCTGCACGCTCTGCAGGATTGATCAACTATCTTGCACGTGAACGTCACGGCTCACCATTTGAGCACACATCAATGACCTTCTTTGTCTCTGCACCAATTTTTGTATTCCGCGAATTCATGCGCCATCGCATCGCTTCATACAATGAGGAAAGCGGACGCTACCGCGAACTCAAGCCGGTCTTCTACATTCCATCTGCTGAACGAAAGTTAATTCAAGTTGGAAAAACCGGTGCCTACACATTTGTCGATGGCACTAAGGAACAATTTGATGTCACCGTTGAATCAATGAAGGTTGCCTACATCGCTGCCTATGACAGTTATAAGAAGATGTTGGATGCAGGAGTTGCACGTGAGGTAGCTCGCGCAGTTTTGCCTGTCGCTACTTACTCATCGATGTATGTGACTATGAATGCTCGCGCATTGATGAACTTTTTATCCCTTCGAACCGCTCGCGAAGGCTCTCACTTTCCAAGCTACCCTCAGCGCGAAATCGAGATGGTTGCCGAGAAAATGGAAGCGGAATTTGCGAAATTAATGCCACTTACATACGGAGCCTTTGAAAAGTCTGGACGAATCGCCCCTTAATACGGGTAGAGTTCGACGCATGACAACGCCTGCTCCATTTGGACGTCTTCTGACGGCGATGGTCACCCCCTTCACAAAAGATGGGGCGATCGACTGGGCTGGAGTTGAAACCCTTGCAGCACATCTTGTGGCTACTGGCCACGATGGAATTGTTGTTAACGGAACAACTGGTGAGGCTCCAACTACAAAATCCTCTGAGAAAGAGGAGATCATTCGTGTAGTTCGAAATACCGTTGGAAGCACAATTCAAGTTTTATCTGGTGCTGGTGATAATGAAACCGAGTACTCAATCAATCAAGCTAAGCGAACTGAAAAAGCAGGCGCTGATGGTTTGTTAGTTGTTACCCCTTATTACAACAAGCCACCACAAGCTGGAATCGAAGCCCACTTCCGCGCAGTTGCCGATGCAACAGATCTTCCAATGATGATTTATGACATTCCAGGACGCACCGGTGTTCCAATCGAACCTGACACAATCGTTCGCTTGGCTGAGCATCCAAAGATTGTTGCGCTTAAGGATGCAAAGGGTGATGTTGCTTCAACCTCATGGGTTATTAAGCGTTGTGGAATTCCTGTGTATTCAGGTGATGACATTCTTAATCTGCCCTTGTTATCTGTTGGTGCCGTTGGTTTTGTATCTGTATGTGGACACACAGTTGGTAAAGATTTGCGCGAACTTCTCGATGCATGGTTTGCAGGAAACTCAGCGCGAGCGTTAGAGATTCATCAAAAGCTCCTACCCGTCTACACCGGAACATTCCGCACACAAGGTGCGATTCTTACCAAAGCAGCACTTACTCTTATGGGCCTTCCAGGCGGCCATACTCGTCTTCCTCTAGTCGATGCAACCGATGCACAGATCGCGCAACTGCGTGAAGATCTTCGTGCCGGTGGCGTTGCAGTTAACTAATGAATCACCCACATCCCAACTTAAGTACTCCGCCGAAGTTAGTCGATGGCGGCTTACGTATCGTTGCACTTGGCGGCTTAACTGAAATTGGCCGCAACATGACGGTATTTGAATACAAATCAAAGCTGCTTATTGTCGATTGCGGAGTTCTATTCCCAGAAGATACCCAACCTGGAATTGATCTGATTTTGCCCGACTTTTCATATATCCGAGATCGCTTGCAGGATGTCATTGGAATTTTCCTTACCCATGGACATGAAGACCATATCGGCGCTGTTCCATATCTATTGCGCGAGCGTGGCGATATCGCAATTTACGGATCAGCGTTAACCCTTGCTTTGATAACAGCTAAGTTGAAGGAACACCGAATCACTCCGCTAACTCGTGAGGTTCGCGAAGGTGGCACTGAAGATGTTGGACCTTTCACCTTGGAGTTTGTTGCGGTCAATCACTCGATTCCAGATGCATTAGCGGTTGTAATAAACACCGAAGCAGGTCGCGTACTTGCAACTGGTGATTTCAAAATGGATCAAATGCCTTTAGATGGTCGCATTACAGATTTGCGCACCTTTGCCCGTCTTGGAGAACAAGGCGTGGATCTCTTTATGGTGGATTCAACTAACGCTGATATCCCTGGATTCACTCCATCAGAACGCGAAATCATGCCAGCGCTGAACCGAGTTATCTCATCGACTAAGCGCCGTGTGATCGTTGCATCCTTTTCTTCACATGTGCACCGAGTTCAGCAGGTAATTGATATCGCAGCTCAGCATGGACGCAAGGTTGTATTTATTGGTCGTTCAATGGTTCGCAATATGAAGATCGCTGAAGATATGGGTTACTTACATGTTCCAGCCGATTTAGTGCTCGATGCTAAAGATCTTGATCAATACGATGACAATGTTGTCTTGATCTGTACTGGTTCACAGGGCGAACCAATGGCGGCTTTATCTCGCATGGCTAATGGCGATCACCAGATCCGAGTAGGTGAGGGCGATACTGTAATTTTGGCTTCTTCGTTAATTCCAGGTAATGAAAACTCAGTATTTAGAATTATCAATGAGCTAACACGATTTGGTGCAAAGGTCGTTCATAAAGCTAATGCGATGGTTCACGTTTCTGGCCATGCTGCAGCGGGCGAGTTGCTGTACTGCTACAACATCGTAAAACCTAAGTATGTAATGCCGATCCATGGTGAATGGCGACATATGAAGGCAAATGCAGAGCTTGCAATTCAATCAGGAGTTCCACGAGGTAACACCTTTATTGTCGATAATGGAGTTGTAATCGATCTGGTAAACCACGAGGCAGAGGTTGTTGGAGCGATTCCAGTTGGATTTGTCTTTGTTGATGGACAGAGCATCGGTGACATTACTGAAAGCTCATTAAAGGATCGTCGAATTCTTGGTGAAGAAGGCTTTATCTCATGTGTTGTCGTGATCGATTCACAAAGCGGAAAAATTGTCGCAGGACCTGATATTCATGCTCGTGGATTTAATGAGGATGCAGCGATGTTTGATGAGGTCAAAATGAGAATTGAAAAGGCGCTTGCTACCGCTGTTGCTGATGGCAATAACGGTACCCATCAGCTTTCACAGATTGTTAGAAAAACTATTGGTGGATGGGTCGGGGGAGAGCATCGTAGGAAGCCAATGATTGTCCCTGTCGTTATTGAAGTTTAAAGAACGGCGCGCCTAGTAGGTTCCAAATTGTTCACCCTTTACGATCGTGCGTGTGGCTAAAAGAAAAAAGGCGAAAAGTAAGACTGGAGCTGTTGGCGGCGCTCTAGGTAGAGGCCTTGCATCTGTTTGGCGTTTTATTGCAAAATCTTTAGGAAGCAGTGTTCGCTTTCTGGCTAGCGGAGCACGCGACTTAGATCCTGCACATCAACGAGATGGCATCGCATTTCTCATTTTGATTCTGGCGCTCATCGCAACAGCGGGAACATGGTTTAACTCAGATAATGTTGTTGGCCGCGCGGTGTATTCAGTTATATATGGCGGTTTTGGTCGAGTTGGATTCTTTGCTCCGATTGTTCTTATCTACTTTGCTTTCAGATTGTTTAGAGTTCCAGAGGATTCAAAGGCAACTGGTCGCATAATTATCGGAACTCTTGCGCTTCTGCTCTCAACGACAGGTATAGCTCATTTACTCAACGGTTCTGTTGGAACTGGTGCAACCGCGATGCGTCATGGTGGTGGATGGTTAGGCTACGGCGTAACAACCCCACTAGTTGGTCTTATGACATCTGTTCTAACCTATCCAATTTTATTTATTCTCTTTATCTTCGGTGTTTTAGTAATTACCGCTACACCTGTTAATGAGGTGTTCACAAAAATTGCATCGGCAAGTAGTTGGCTATGGTCAAAGCGACCAGAGCGAGCCGAAAAGGTTGAGGAAGAGTTTGAGGTAACAGATACACCTCCATTTGAATCACCAGTGGTAGCTGCTTGGAACGCCCCTGTTGATGAAGAGGAAGAGGAGCTCGACGAGGAAAGCTTTGATGATGAATTCCCCGTCGAAGAATCAATTCCTGCAATCACGCATGTCAATGAAAGCACGGTGGCGGTAAAGCGCCCAGAGCAACTGCTCTTAACTGCAGATGTGAAGTATGAGTTACCTGGTCCAGATTTACTGCGAACAGGACCTGCAGCAAAGGCCAAGAGCAAGGCCAATGATCTCGTTGTTGCCGCCCTGACTGAGGTTTTCTTGCAGTTTGATATTGATGCAAGAGTCACCGGCTTTATGCGTGGTCCAACGGTTACTCGCTACGAGGTTGAGCTTGGCAACGCGGTAAAGGTGGAGCGAATTACCGCGCTTGCAAAGAATATTTCCTATGCGGTTGCAAGTAGTGATGTTCGAATTCTTTCTCCGATTCCAGGCAAGTCTGCGGTCGGTATCGAAATCCCCAATACAGATCGCGAGATCGTCGCATTAGGTGATGTTTTGCGCTCAACAGTTGCTGGTCAAGATTTACACCCCATGCTTGTCGCGTTGGGTAAGGATGTTGAAGGCAACTTTGTCTGCGCAAACCTTGCAAAAATGCCGCACCTTTTAGTTGCGGGAGCAACCGGTGCGGGTAAGTCCTCAATGATTAACGCAATGATTACCTCGATTTTAATGCGAGCAACCCCAGATGATGTGCGATTAGTGTTGATCGATCCCAAGCGGGTGGAACTCAATGCGTATGAAGGCATTCCGCATTTAATTACTCCAATTATTACTAACCCAAAGAAAGCTGCAGATGCCCTTACCTGGGTAGTGCGCGAGATGGATCTTCGTTACGAGGATCTATCGACCTTTGGATTTAGACATATTGATGATTTCAACAAAGCGGTTCGTGCAGGAAAGGTTACGGTTCCCGAAGGTAGTGACAGGACGGTAGAGCCTTATCCATACCTACTTGTAATTATTGATGAGCTTGCAGATCTGATGATGGTTGCAGCTAAAGAGGTTGAAGAATCAGTTGTTCGGATTACACAGCTTGCACGTTCTGCAGGAATTCACTTGGTGCTGGCAACACAGCGTCCATCAGTAGATGTTGTTACTGGATTAATCAAGGCAAATGTTCCATCACGTCTTTCCTTTGCAACAAGCTCCCTTGCTGATAGTCGCGTTATTTTGGATAGCCCAGGTGCAGAAAAGCTTGTCGGTCAGGGAGATGGTCTCTTTATTCCGATGGGGGCAAGCCGTGCGATTCGAATTCAAGGCGCATATGTCTCAGAACGTGAAATTGAAGCGGTAACAACACATGTTAAGAAGCAGCTCAAGCCGCGCTACCGTGATGATGTAACCGCTCCTGTTAACCAAATGAAGATGGTTGATAAAGAGATCGGTGATGATTTAGATATTTTATGCCAAGCGGTAGAACTAGTTGTAGGTACTCAGTTTGGATCAACTTCGATGTTGCAAAGAAAGTTACGAGTTGGTTTTGCAAAAGCTGGTCGCTTAATGGATCTGATGGAGTCTCGTGGAATCGTTGGACCTTCTGAAGGATCTAAAGCTCGCACCGTGTTGGTAAAGCCTGATGAACTCGACTCGGTGCTTGCAACGCTGCGCGACTATTAACAATCGGAGAAATAAGCGTGAAGAGGTGGGGTTCACCCCCTTGCCTCACACCTCTCACTAGTCACCTTGACCTTCAACGACTTACAATTAACTCTCACCACAAGCTGTATTGAGGGAAGTTCCATGTCGCTTGGATCCATGATTACTAAGGCGCGTAAGGATGCTGGCCTTAGCATCGATGATCTTTCGGCAGCCACAAATATTAGAGTTCCATTGATTCGACAGATGGAGTCAGATAATTTCTCACAATGCGGCGGCGAAACTTATGCACGCGGTCATATCAGAAATATCGCCACAAAACTTAAGATAGATCCTCAAATCTTCTTAACCGCATTTGAAGATGAGCAGATGCATGTAGATCGTTCTATGCAGGATCTGTTAGTTGAGAACAGTGTGATGCGCGAACCAAGTGAGGCTAGAAAAGTCTCGTGGAAAGTTTTAGTAACAATCTCTATCTCAACCTTGGTAATCGCAGGGCTTGCACAAATTATTGTTTCAAATAATTCAGCAACTGATATTCCTGCCGCTCTAGAAGAAACCACAGAACCTTCAGCCCAGCCAACCGCAGAACCAACTGAGGTTGTTGAGCAAGAGCCAACAGATGAAGCAACAATTTCTACTGGTGTAGGTGTTGAAGTAGTCATCACCGCAACTCGTGCCAAGAGTTGGCTCTTTGTATCAGACGCAAATGGTCGGGTCTTATTTAGTGGCCAGATTTCACGAGGGGTAACAAAAACCTTCACAAGTGGAGAACAGCTAAATCTCAAAGTTGGCAATGCAGGTGGAGTAGATCTATCGGTTAATGGCTCACAGGTGGATCAATTAGGTATCGATGGTCAGGTTGTTAGCGTGTCGTACGGAGTAGATTCTTAAACCCTCTTTGCACTGTAAGATTGCGCAAATGAAGCGCACAGTTGCAGTTGTCACTTTAGGGTGCGCACGAAATGAAGTTGATTCCGAGGAACTTGCCGGCCGTTTAGCTGCCGATGGCTGGACCCTTGTCGATGATGTTGAATCTGCAGAGGTTGCCCTCGTAAATACCTGCGGCTTTATCGAATCAGCGAAAAAAGATTCTGTCGATGCCTTGCTGGAGGCTAACTCACTTAAAGGTCATGGAACCACTCGCGCGGTAGTTGCCGTTGGTTGCATGGCTGAACGATATGGAAATGAACTTGCAGAAGCTCTGCCTGAGGCGGATGCAATCTTGGGCTTTGATGATTACAAAGATATCTCGGCACGTTTGCAATCAATTGTTGCCGGTGAATCACACAAAGCACATGTTCCACGTGATCGTCGCGCACTACTTCCTATCGCACCCGCCGAGCGAGCAGATGCTCGACAGGAAGAAGAGTTCTCACGCAAACGTTTAGGTAACGCGCCTTGGGCACCGCTGAAAATTGCATCTGGTTGCGATAGACGATGTTCATTTTGCGCGATTCCATATTTCCGTGGCTCATTTATTTCCAGACGCCCAACTGAAATTATCGCTGAGGCTCGTTGGTTAGCTGACAATGGCGTCTCTGAGATGTTCCTTGTAAGTGAGAACACGACTTCATATGGAAAAGATCTTGGGGATCTTCAATTAATGGAGAAGATTCTGCCTGAAATTGCAGCACTTCCAGGGGTTGAACGTGTACGTCTGTCATATCTGCAGCCAGCTGAAATGCGACCAACATTGTTACAGGCGATGATCGCTACCGATAAAACTGCACCGTACTTTGATTTATCTTTCCAGCACACAAGTCCAACGGTTTTGCGCAGAATGCGCCGCTTTGGAGATACTGAAAAGTTCCTGCATTTAATCAGTCAGATCCGTGCACTCTCACCTGAGGCAGGAATTCGATCTAACTTTATTGTTGGTTTTCCTGGCGAGACACAAGAGGATTTTGATGATCTTGCAAACTTCATTACACAAGCCAAATTAGATGCGGTTGGAGTTTTTGGTTATTCCGATGAGGACAATACCGAAGCCCTTAACTTATCTGACAAGGTCGACGCCGATGTCATCGCACAACGTGTAGAGACCCTGTCTTCATTGGCAGATGAGATGGTTTCCTTACGCGCCCAGGCTCGAATCGGAGAAACAGTTCGAGTATTAATTGAGGATGAGCAGCTGCAAGAAGGCCGAGCCGCCCACCAGGGCCCTGAGGTTGATGGAACAACAACCTTTATTGGCACTGATTTTAAAGTTGGGCAGTATGTTGACGCCGTGGTTATTGATTCAATGGGTGCGGATTTGGTGGCTAAGCCAGTATGAAGTTACCAGCTTTCATAACTCCTAATTTCATCACCGTCATGCGATTGGTTTTTGTGCCGGTCGGTGCTTACACACTTTTCAAAAATGGTGGAGATGACACCACTTGGCAGTACATCTCGTGGTGTGTTTTCTTTGCACTGGGTATGTCAGATGTTTTAGATGGCAAGTTGGCCAGAAGCCGCGGAACGATCACCGAGTTTGGAAAGTTTCTGGATCCAGTAGCTGATAAGTTCATGATCGGTACCGCGATGGTTTCTCTTTCCATATTGGGACGCATGCCATGGTGGATGACAATTGTGATTTTAAGCCGTGAAATTGGAATTACAATTTTTAGATTAGCTGTCATCAAGCGTGGAGTTATTCCGGCCAACCGTGGCGGCAAGATCAAAGCCATGATGCAAGGCTTTGGCGTTGGTTTCTATGTTTTACCTCTAGATGAAAGCCTGTACTGGTTCCGAGATGGGTTTATGTACATAGCTATTGCGCTCACTATCTTTACTGGTGCGTACTATGTAAAATCTGCCCTAACACATAAAGCATGACCCACAAGGCTTAGGCTAGAAGAGAGAAGTTTGATGGCGCTTCCAAAGGAGATACTTGGCTTTGCGGCTGAGATCGTTGATCACCTGCGCCAACGTGGTGAAACAATTAGCACCGCAGAATCCTTAACTGCAGGTGCTGTTAGTTCAGCGATTGTCACAATCTCTGGAGCATCTGATGTTTTTGTTGGGGGAGTAACCGCATACCGCGATGAGATTAAAACCTCTCACTTAGGTGTAGATCCATCCATTATTCAAAAGCACACAGTTATTAGCGAAGAGGTTGCCGTCGCAATGGCTAAGGGTGCAATTAAATCCTTTGGAACAACATGGGCGATCGGAACAACGGGAGTTGCCGGCCCTAACCCATTAGATGGACACCCAGTTGGCGCTGTATGGGTTGCTATCGAAGGCCCAATAAGTCAGACCATTGAACTTTCCTTGTCGGGCGAACGTGAATCTGTGCGAAACGCAGCTACATCGAGCGCGATTGCCACCTTTGCGCGTATCCTTAGACATCGACCATAAAGATCAGATAGAAAGTTCGACAGGACGGGAGGAAATGACAATGGTTCTAGTTCGTGAAGCCGTTGGACAAACCCTTCGTGCTGCTCGTACATCTCAAGGTCGCACCTTGCGTGATGTTGCCCGCGATGCCCGTGTCTCTCTCGGTTACCTATCTGAGGTTGAGCGCGGTCAGAAAGAGGCTTCCTCAGAACTTCTCAACGCGATCTGCACAGCGTTAGGTCTTTCACTCTCAGGTGTTTTTGCGCAGGTTGCATCAGAGCTTAAGAGCCGTGAGGGCGTCACTCTCACTGTTGTCGATGCCGCTTAATAAGTACGCGCCACAAGTAGCAACTCACCGCCGTACACAAAACGCAATCCTCGAAGCAACTAAAGAGTTAATTGCAACTACTGGGCTGAAAAAAATGTCCATGATTGAGATTGCCGATGTTTCACAGGTATCTCGTGCAACTTTGTATAACCATTATCGCGACAAGGACAGTGTTCTGCTCGCCCTGTGCGAATCAGAGTTAGCTCGATTAGTAGAAATGGCACAGAACGCACCAGATGCAACATCGGCCCTTGAGCAAATCTCACTTCAGGTTTCATCTGATCCAGCGTTAGCAGCAATGCGCGTTCAGGATCCAGATCAATTAGCATTAGCGTTAACAAAGCATGATGATCATTTATGGAAAGCTTTTGCAATTGCCTTGAATCATCTACTGGGTGAAGGAAAGAGCGCGCTAGCGCTACGTTGGCTTTTAGGACAGGCTCTACATCCGATTAACCCACAACAATCTCGCGCACAAGCAGAAGCAATTACCGGCATTGCGAATCTCTGATCTTCGCGAACGAATTACCCTGTCATTTGGGGATTCTTGGGCTGCCTCATTTTCATCAGATATTGCTCTATCTGAATTAGGAAGTAAGAGCGTTAATGAAGCGCTAGCGGCTGGGTTTGAGCCCGATGTTATTTGGAAAGCGGTCTGCAAAGCCCACCCAACAGAGACTGAAAAATACAAGTACTAATGCCAATCATTGCTCACCAATTTACTGAAGACCTCAAAAAACCTGCTTTGGTTTTGGTACATGGCTTAGGGTCAGCCGGAACAATCTGGAAAAGTTTGATTCCACAATTGATTAAGCACTTTACTGTTTATGCCGTTGATCTTCCGGGCCATGGAGTGGCACCGATTGAACCAGATGAAAAGGTTGATCCACACTCACTTGCAGCTGCAATCGTCGATGAAGTGAGCAAGACCCACGGGGTTCAACAGATGCATGTAGCTGGAAACTCGTTAGGTGGATGGATTGCACTTGAAATGGGAGCGGTTGCACCAGAAAAGGTAAAAAGTATTACAGCCCTTGCTCCAGCTGGATTGTGGCATGAGCTTCCGATGGGCAAGTATCCACCAAGTTTACTTGCTCGATTTCTTGCGAAAATCTCACAGCACTTTATGCGGATTGCATATCATCTGCCACCGCTCAAAGCGATTGGTTACAAAAAGATCACCCACTTATGGCGAGAGTTAAGTTTTGAAGCCTGTCGGGATTCAGTGTTGGCGATGGCAAACTCAACGGGATATATGCCCCTGTGGAATGGACTGCGTGGAAGAAAGTTTCAATCCCATGTTCCAGAAACAGTTGATGTATCGATTATCTTTGGTGATTACGATCTAACGTTACCTGAAGAGATAGCTCAGGAAAAAGAGGTTGCACCGCATCATTCACATTGGGTTGTGGTTGATAACTGCGCACATGTGATTATGTGGAACTATCCTGATATGACAGTTGATTTCATTAAACGAACAGCAAAGCTGGTTTAACAGTACACCTCTAAAACCCAGGGCTCTTTTGAAGTCGCTTCATTTAACGTGCAAGTAAAAGCTTGTGACAGGATTTCATGCAACTGCTGAGGTGTTTGCGGTACGACAGTTGACTGTAATACGTACCTGGTAACTTCTCCACGAGTCTTCTTGGACATATGGGTAATTACTTTCTTCTCGCCATCAACAGTTGTAAAGATCTTTATCTCTACCGTTTTTTCGATAGGGGATTGCCACACCGTTTGATAGGTCGATGAACGACAATCAATAATCAGTGAAGGTGTGAGCCCATCAAGTACCGCTGCAACCTTTGGAGCCATCTCCTTATTAACGATCTTTTCTTTGTACGGTTCGATGGGATCTAATGGGCGCAAGGCTCCGTACCTGGCCGAAATAATCACGATGGAGGATTGGCCGAGCTTCTGCTGTGCCTTGGTAAGGGTGTTCCATCCCAGGGAGGCGTATAAGACCCCCGTGTAGAGCTCAATTGCTGGGGCGGGCGCCGCGGCTTTCTTCTCGGAGGGCGGCAGCAGGATCAACACCGGCTCAGTATGGGGGGCGACACGAGCCTTTCCTGTCAGTGGCGCCTGATACCTTTCGAACAGATGTTCGGATAGAATTATCTCGTAAAGCCAGAGCGGTTCCAACCTCCGCGTATAGCTCTTCTCCACACTCGATGTGGAGAATCTCTACTCCGTCGTTGGGTCTCCGTACCTTCTGGGCCGACACCAAACGGCTCTGCACACTGCAGGACGTTCTATCGAAAGGAATGTAAGTGGCTACTGAAAAAAGCAATAAAGCCAATGAAGCAGCACAAGACAAAGCCAACAGCGAACGCAATAAAGCGTTGGACACAGCCCTAGCCCAGATCGAACGTCAATTTGGTAAAGGCGCAGTTATGAAGATGTCAGAGCGACAGAACGCGGTTATCGAAGTTATTCCAACAGGTTCAATCGCGCTCGACATCGCACTTGGAATTGGCGGACTCCCACGAGGCCGCGTTGTAGAGATTTACGGACCAGAATCATCAGGTAAGACAACTCTGACATTGCACGCAATTGCAAATGCTCAAAAGGCTGGCGGAATCTGTGCCTTCATCGATGCAGAGCATGCATTTGATTCTGAGTATGCAAAGAAGCTTGGTGTCGATATTGATGCACTACTTGTTTCACAACCTGACACAGGTGAGCAAGCACTTGAAATTATGGACATGCTTGTTCGTTCAGGTGCACTTGATCTCGTTGTAGTTGACTCAGTTGCAGCACTTGTTCCACGTGCTGAAATTGAAGGCGAGATGGGTGACTCACATATGGGTCTACAGGCTCGTTTGATGTCACAGGCGCTTCGTAAGATTACTGGTGCGCTTCACCAATCAAAGACAACAGCGATCTTTATTAATCAGCTCCGTGACAAGATCGGTGTCTTCTTCGGTTCTCCTGAGACAACTACTGGTGGTAAGGCGCTTAAGTTCTACGCATCAGTTCGTCTAGATATTCGTCGTATTGAAACATTGAAGGATGGCCAAGAATCAGTTGGTAACCGTACCCGCGTGAAGGTAGTCAAGAACAAGATGGCTCCACCTTTCAAGCAGGCAGAGTTTGACATCATCTACGGCACAGGTATCTCACGTGAAGGCTCATTGATTGACATGGGTGTAGATATCGGAATCGTTAAGAAGTCCGGTGCTTGGTACACATACGAGGCTGATCAACTAGGACAGGGTAAGGAGAATGCACGTGCATTCCTTCTCGATAACCCAGATCTAGCAAATGATATTGAGAACAAGATCCGCGAACACTTTGTACCGGTTGAGGTTGATCCAGCGCTCGTTGCTGCGATCGATGAGGCCGCCGCAGAGGTGGATTTCTAAGCTTCGATGCTTGAATATGCCAAATGTTGAAATACATTAGCGTTGACCAGGAGGCTGACCCTTACTCGATCGCAAACACCATCGCATTAAATGCTTTGGTTGCGCGGGCCAAGAGTAAGGGTGAGCTACTGGCGCATCTAAAAAAGCGTGGGGTTGAGGATGATGTTGCTCAGGCAACGATTTTTAGACTTCAAGAAAAAGGGTTGATCAACGACTCAGAGTTTGCCAAGGCGTGGACCCAATCCCGTCATACCTCTAAGAAGTTATCAAAGCGGATCATCGCTGGCGAACTTCGCACTAGGGGAGTAGATCAGCAAAGTATTGATGAAGCTCTCGATGAGATTGATGATGAGTCTGAGTACCGCACCGCATTTTCATTAGCGATGCGCAAGTACAGCACTATGAGTCGTCTCGAGCCAGAGGTTCAAATTCGCAGAGTTCAATCTCTGCTCCAGCGAAAAGGTTTTGCCTTTTCAACTATTTCGCGGGTTATTCGCGAGTTAGGTATTCAGTCAGACGAGCAGCGGTAGCAACTACTGCAGCGGCATGAATGCGGCCTGGTTGACGTCCTAGACGTTCGATCGGGCCGCTAATGCTTACAGCGGCGATTACCTTTCCATTAGGAGCGCGAACTGGTGCAGATACAGATGCAACACCTGCTTCACGTTCACCAACAGATTGCGCCCACCCGCGACGACGATCAGCGGAGAGTTGAGCGGCGGTAAAGCGCGCATTGGTTAAACCGCGATGAATCTTCTCTGAATCCTCCCAGGCCAACAAAATTTGTGCCGCAGATCCTGCCTGCATAGTTAAAGCAGCACCTACTGGAACAGAGTCGCGCAGACCAGAAAGTCGTTCAGCGACGGCAACACAGATACGTAAATCACCTTGGCGACGGTACAACTGGGCACTTTCTCCAGTTGCATCACGCAGAGCAGATAGGGCAGGTGCGGCAGCGGCTAGCAGGCGATCCTCACCAGCGGCAGCGCCCAGTTCGCCAGAACGTGGACCTAAGACAAAACGCCCCGTTAAATCGCGGGCAACTAAGCGATGAAACTCAAGTGCAACAGCTAAGCGGTGCGCAGTAGGGCGTGCGATACCGGTTGCGGCAACAAGTTCTGCAAGTGAGTGTGGGCCAGCCTCGAGGGTGCTCAAAATTGCCACCGCTTTGTCTAATACGCCAACTCCGCTATTATTTCTGTTCACAGAGTGATATTAGCATCTCATTATCTGATACAGCAAGTTGGGTACACAAAAGGAGCACGAGATCGTGGGTAAAACGTTAGCCGAGAAGATTTGGGCAGAGCATGTTGTTCGCCAAGCAGATGGTGAACCAGATCTGATCTACATCGATCTACATTTAATTCACGAGGTAACTAGCCCACAAGCATTTGATGGTCTGCGTCTTGCCGGCCGCCCTGTTCGTCGCCCAGATCTGACTATTGCAACAGAAGATCACAACGTACCTACTTTGAATATTGATAAGCCAATTGCAGATCCCGTCTCAAAGCTGCAGGTAGATACCTTGCGTGCCAACTGCGCCGAATTCGGTGTTCGCATTCACTCACTAGGTGACAAGGACCAAGGAGTTGTTCACGTAGTTGGACCTCAGCTTGGAATCACTCAACCAGGTATGACAATTGTTTGTGGAGATTCACATACATCCACACATGGTGCATTTGGTGCACTGGCTTTTGGAATTGGAACCTCAGAGGTAGAGCATGTTCTTGCAACTCAAACCTTGCCGCTACAGCGCCCAAAGACAATGGCGATCAATGTTGAAGGCTCATTAAAGCCAGGCGTTACATCAAAGGACATCATTCTTGCGATCATCGCAAAGATTGGTACCGGTGGTGGACAAGGTTATGTCATCGAATATCGCGGAAGTGCAATTCGTGCACTGTCTATGGAGTCACGCATGACTGTGTGCAACATGTCTATTGAAGCTGGTGCCCGTGCAGGATTAATCGCTCCAGATCAAACCACCTTTGATTACATCAAGGGCAAGCCACATGCACCAGAGGATTTTGATGCAGCTGTTGCCTACTGGAAGACATTGTTTACCGACTCTGATGCGAAGTTTGATGTCGAAGTTGATCTCAACGCCGATGATCTTGAGCCATTTGTTACATGGGGAACTAACCCAGGCCAAGGACTTCCATTAAATGCTGTTGTTCCTAACCCTGCTGATTTTGCAGACTCTGAACAGCGCACCGCGGCAGAGCGTGCACTGGTCTACATGGGCCTTGAAGCGGGAACACCTTTGAAAAAGATAGCGATTGACACTGTTTTCTTGGGCTCATGTACCAATGGTCGTATTGAAGATTTGCGTGCAGCTGCAGAAATCTTGAAGGGAAAGAAGATCGCATCATCGCTTCGCATGTTGGTAGTTCCAGGATCTGCTCGAGTTCGTCTTGAAGCAGAAGCTGAAGGTTTAGATAAGGTCTTTCTCGATGCAGGAGCGGAATGGCGTAACGCAGGATGTTCAATGTGTCTTGGTATGAACCCAGATCAGTTAGCTGTGGGAGAGCGCTCAGCATCAACATCAAACCGTAACTTTGAAGGACGTCAAGGCAAGGGTGGTCGCACCCACTTGGTAAGTCCACTTGTCGCAGCTGCAACCGCGTTGCGTGGAACTCTCTCATCACCTGCGGATCTGTAAGGAGCAACTAACCATGGAAAAATTCATCACACATGTTGGAACTGGTGTTCCACTACGTCGCAGTAATGTTGATACAGATCAGATCATTCCCGCGGTTTACCTCAAGCGTGTTACACGAAGTGGGTTTGAGGATGGGCTATTTGCTGCTTGGCGCAATGACCCTGAGTTTGTTTTAAACCAACCTCAATTTAAGAGCGCGACTGTTCTAGTAGCAGGAGCAGATTTTGGAACGGGATCATCTCGTGAGCATGCTGTGTGGGCGCTTCAAAACTATGGCTTCAAGGTAGTTATCTCTAGCCGCTTTGCAGATATCTTCCGCGGAAACTCGCTTAAGGGTGGATTGCTCACAATCATTCTGGATCAAGCAGAGGTAGAAGCGATGTGGGAGGCGATTGAAGCCGATCCTGCAACGCCAATTACGGTAAACCTAGAAGAGCGCACAGTGTCTTACGGTTCAAAGAGCCTGCCCTTTGCCATCGATGATTACACCCGTTGGCGTTTAATGGAGGGCCTTGATGACATCGGACTGACCTTAAAACAGACTGATTTCATTGACTCATTTGAGAAAAAGCGCCCTGCATACAAACCTGCAACCCTTCCTATTCGTTCATAAGGGTTCAAAACAAGCGTAATTCATTGTTTTTTGCATAGGGTGAAGCCAGTTATGTAGAACTCTCAATCTAAGATTTAGAGTTTTCTACGCATAAATATCACTGTTTTTTGGATTTTGGCTGTAATAAAAAATTGCGACACGCGCATTTCAATAGCGTAATCACCCCTTATAAGCGCGTAAGTTTATGAACACGTTAAGCGGTTGCTTAACATTTACGCGTAAATAAGGGGATTTCAATGAATAAGGCCCAATTCATTGCTGCGTTAGCACCACACTTCAACGACAGCAAGAAGGAAGCAGCTCACGCTGTAGATATCGTTTTTGACACAATCGTTCGCAACCTTTCAAAGGGCGAAGATGTAATGATCAACGATTTCGGTAAGTTCAAGAAGGTTGACCGCAAGGCACGTATGGGACGTAACCCATTCACCGGCGAGACAATCAAGATCAAGGCATCAAAGAAGGCTCGCTTCCTACCTGCAAAGGCACTCAAGGAAGTTATCTCAGGAGATCGCAAGCTAGCTCCTGCACCAAAGCCAGAGCCAAAGGTTGTTGCAAAGCCTGCAGCTAAGAAGGCTGCTCCAAAGAAGGCTGCAAAGAAGACAGCTAAGAAGGCGGCTCCAAAGAAGGCGGCTAAGAAGTCACCTGCTAAGAAGAAGCCAGCAGCGAAGAAGGTTGTAAAGAAGGGTAAGAAGAAGTAATTCTTTCTACTTTAAAGACGGGGTCAGCTAACGCTGGCCCCGTTTTTGCATGTACAGCACTAGTATTTCATCTATGACGGAGTTCAAGGTTTCCTACGCTCCTCCAACGGGAAAACCCCTTGGCACAAATCTCACCTTCAAAATCTGCACCAAAATTGTTATCCCACTTTTAAATGCCGTAGGAAAGAAGCAGTGGCGTGGGGGAGAGAACATCCCCAAAAGTGGAAAAGTCATTATTGCGAGCAACCATGTTTCTTACCTCGATGTTCTTTTCTTCGCTCACTTTCTCTTTCGCAATGGTCGCGCCCCTCGTTTTATAGGCAAGGAAGGGGTCTTCAAAGTCCCGATTATCGGGAAGATTCTTTTAGCTGCTGGTCAAATACCTGTGATGCGCGAAAGTAAGGATGCTGCCAAAGCGCTAGAGCATGCAATCAAACTTTTAGATGCTGGACATTGTTTAGGGGTGTATCCAGAAGGAACATTGACTCGAGATCCTGCTGGTTGGCCGATGGTCGCAAAAACAGGATTAGCCCGTTTAGCAATCATTACCCATGCTCCTGTAATTCCAGTTGCACAATGGGGCTCTCAAATCGTTATGCCAACCTATGAAAGGAAAATTAAACTCTTTCCTAGAACTCCCATAAAAATGTTGGCGGGTAAGCCCCTTGATCTATCTCCTTGGTACGGAAAAGAAAATGATCAAGATGCACTTCGAGAAGCAACCGCTTTCGTAATGCGCGAGCTAACTAATCTTCTCGAGGAGCTTCGTGGTGAAAAACGACCAGTTGAAATTTTTGATCCGCATAACTCGGATTTACCGCGCACTGGAAACTTTAAGAAGGCGAAGAAGAAGTGAGCAAGGTTGTAGTTCTAGGTGCGGGCCAATGGGGAACAACTATGGCCCAAGTTCTTTGTGATGCGGGAAACCATGTTTTGATGTGGGGCAGAAGCCAAGAGTTAGTAGATGAAGTCAATAACAAACACACAAACTCGAAGTATTTGGATGAGAACATTTTGCCGGTTGGATTAAGGGCAACTACTGATCTACGCGAGGCCTTTGAATACTCCAATATTTATGTACTGGCAGTTCCTGCGCAGACCCTTCGTGAAAATCTCACCGCCTGGAAATCGATGGTTCAACCCAACGCCTTGTTCGTCAGTACGCTCAAAGGTATTGAAGTAAGCACGATGTCTCGAATGACTGAGATTATCTCTGAGGTCATGGAGACTGAAAACATTGCAATCATTACGGGACCAAACCTTGCCAATGAGCTGATTTTGCGCCAGCCAGCAGGGGCGGTTGCTGCAGCTGGAACAGTTGGAATCGCTGAAAAAGTTCAGCAGTTGTTTACAACTCCTTATTACCGCGTCTATACATCGGTCGATGTTTTAGGGTGCGAACTTGCTGGTGCAATTAAAAGTGTCATTGCATTGGCGGTAGGTATCTCAATTGGAATGGGGTACGGAGAAAATACCCAAGCGATGCTAATTACTCGTGGCCTCAATGAAGTTGCCCGTTTATGTGCAGCCCACAATGCAGATCCACTGAGCGCTGCAGGTCTTGCGGGTATGGGAGATCTCGTTGCTAGCTGCGGATCAGCTCTTTCTCGAAACCGTACCTTTGGTGAAGTTTTAGGAAAAAGCGGATCTATGGAGGTAGCTAAAACTCAGGTGGCAAAAACAGTTGAAGGTGTTGCCTCATCTAGTGCGGTTCTAGAAATTGCACACCGCGTCGGAATCGAAGTTCCAGTTATTGAAGCGGTTGCAGATGTGGTTTCAGGCTCGTTGACTCCAGAACAAGCACTAGATCGGCTTATGGAGATAACTACTAAGGCAGAAAACTTCATTCGATGAGCAAGCTAACAGTTGCGATTATTTGTGGAGGCCCAAGCAGTGAACATGAGGTTTCATGTGTATCGGGCGGGGGAGTCTTAAAGGGCTTAGATAAAAAGAGCTTTACGCCGATTTTGATTGGAATTACCAAAGCGGGTAAGTGGGTTGCACTCGATGAAAACTATCCGCTGGCAATTCACAACAAGGTCATGCCGACAATTGAAGATAACGGAACTAGGGTCGAGCTTGCACAAGGTGGGTTAGAAATTGACGGCTCCTTTGTAAAGATTGATTGCATCTTCTCGATTCTTCATGGAGAGTTTGGTGAAGATGGAAAGATTCAACAGTTACTAGAGGATGCGCACATTCCCTATGTAGGTAGCGGGGTAAAGGCTTCCGCCGATGCAATGGATAAAGCACTGGCCAAAGAGCTCTTTGCTGCAGCGGGATTAACGGTTGCACCCGGAATTGTTGTTCACAAATCAGATCCACACCCAGATGCCAACTCACTTTCCTACCCAGTCTTTGTAAAGCCATCGAGTGGTGGATCTAGCCGTGGCACACACAAGGTTAAATCAGCTGAGTCATTATCTGCCGCCATTAATGATGCTTTCTTGTATGACTCAAAGGTTTTGATTGAAACCGCCATCAATGGACGGGAAATTGAGTGTGCGGTTCTGGAACGAGATGGAACAAGTTACGCATCCGTTGTCGGAGAAATTGTTGTTAACCCTCAATTTGAGTTTTATGATTTTGAGGCTAAGTACTTAGATGATGCAACAACGGTAAAGATTCCCGCTGATATTTCTGAGGAAGATGCTCAAGCAATTCAAATTGCAGCAATGCAAGCCTTTGATGCAATCGGATGTGCCGGGCTAGCCCGCTGTGATTTCTTCTATACCAATGAGAATAAGATAATTATTAACGAGATCAACACCTTGCCTGGATTTACTGGAACCAGTGTGTACCCCAAGTTATGGCAAGCAACGGGTGTTACCTACTCAGATTTAATTACAGCTCTTATCGACTCTGCAATTAATAAGGCGGAGCAAGGCTAGAAAGCTTTAAGGAAGTTAGCTCAGGTGTGTAACTGGGCAGGTCAAGGTTCGTGTAATTCCAGGAACTGCTTGAACCTTAGAGAGAACTAGGCGACCAAACTCTTCCATGCTTGATGCTTCTGCGCGCATGATCACATCGTAAGGACCAGTAACTCCTTCAGACAATGTAACTCCAGGAATCTTTGCCACGGCATCTGCAACTCCAGTTGCCTTGCCAACTTCTGTTTGAATCAAGATAAAAGCCTGTACTGACATGAGATGTCCTTTCTGGTCGATGGCAAACGCTACCGCAGATGAGCCCCATCGAGGTAGTCGATTAGGCTAAGCGGTATGAACTTCGATGAGGCTGGGGTAATTGCCGCACTGGCACGCATCTTTGGCACCTCGCAGCGCGGAGTCGAGATCGGTATCGGAGATGATGCAGCTGTTGTAAAAACATCTGAGCGAACCGCAATCACAACAGATATCGCAGTTGAAGGAACACATTTTTCAACGCAGTGGAGTAGCGCCTTTGATATTGGTCGAAAGATCACCGCAGCAAACCTGGCCGATATCTACGCAATGGGTGGCTCACCAAAATTCTTGGTAGCTGCGGTAACTCTTACAGGTGAAGAGTCAATGGAATGGATTGAAGATCTTGCCGAAGGTATTGCACATGAGGCCAGCAGTTGTGGCGCTTATGTTGTCGGAGGAGATCTTACAAAGGGTCCCTGCAAAGTTATTTCAATCGCTGCAATCGGCCAGATTGATACTGCGATTACACGATCTGGTGCTCAAGTCGGAGACTCCATTTACATCTCTTCATTACCCGGTTGGTCTGCTGCGGGCTTAGCAATTATTGATAAGAATCTGGAAACAGATTTAGCCCTTCACGCTGTGTCAGAGTTTTGTGCACCAACGGTTGATTACTCGGCAGCGGTGCAGTTTTCAAATGGTAAAGCCACATCGCTGTGCGATATCAGCGATGCCCTCGTCATTCAGGCAGAGCAAATCGCTTCCGCATCACAGGTTCAGTTAAGTATTGAAAAGGATTTGATTAGTA
>JAPOJK010000049.1 GCA_029978465.1 Actinomycetota bacterium | reverse complement strand
GGCATTGTTAATTCACCGCGCTTTATCTGTGCGGCCAACTTAGTTCCGGTTTCAACGATTAACGCATAAGCGCTGATGTGATCGATATCCAAAGCAAGTGCGTTCTCAACTGTCTCGCGCCAATCCTCCAGACTCTCTCCCGGTGTTCCGTAGATCAAATCAACACTGATGGATTTAAAGCCTGAAGCACGCGCCATGGTGATAGCTTTTTCAACATTAGCTGGATTATGTGTGCGATCGAGCGCTGCCAATACATGAGGCTTGGCAGATTGCATTCCAAATGAGATTCGATTGAATCCGACCTGTAGGTACTCCGCTAATTTTTCTGCAGTTACAGAATCTGGGTTGGCTTCTAAGGTAACTTCACAATCAGCGGACAAGCCATTGCGCGCTTTAATCGCTGCGATTACTCGACCTAAATCATGTGCTGGCAGAAGCGAAGGTGTTCCACCACCAAAAAAGATAGTTGGTACTGGATCAGTTGGTGCAGCCTCTAACTCCCGTAAGACCGCATCGATGTAATCATTGCTAACGATCTCAAGTGTTGCACCATCTTGTAACTCTGATGGTGTGTAGGTATTGAAATCACAGTAACCGCACCGCTTAATGCAGTACGGGATATGGACATAAAAGGAGAGCATTATTGCCCCGCTTTGCGAGCAGCCTTTACCTTTTCGATATCGGCATCGGTTGCAAGGGCTGCAACGAAGGCTTCTTGTGGAACTTCAACACGTCCCACCATCTTCATGCGCTTCTTACCCTCTTTTTGCTTCTCCAAAAGCTTTCGCTTACGAGAAATATCTCCACCGTAACACTTAGCTAAAACATCTTTACGGATCGCGCGAATACTTTCGCGAGCAATAATGCGAGCACCGATCGCTGCCTGAATAGGAACCTCAAACTGTTGGCGCGGAATTAGTTCGCGAAGTTTTCCGGTCATCATGACGCCATATGCGTACGCCTTATCGCGGTGAACAATTGCGCTAAATGCATCAACCGCTTCACCCTGCAACAAGATATCGACCTTCACCAAGTTGCCCTCAGCATCGCCCTTTTCTTCGTAATCCAAAGATGCATAACCCTTTGTACGGCTCTTGAGCTGATCAAAGAAGTCGAAAACAATTTCAGCTAATGGAAGGTCGTATCGAATCTCTACGCGATCTTCAGAGATGTAATCCATTCCGAGCAAGATTCCGCGACGATCCTGGCACAGCTCCATGATTGTTCCGATGAACTCAGCTGGTGCAAGGATTGTTGATTTAACGATTGGTTCGTAGACCGCTGCAACCTTTCCATCCGGAAACTCTGAAGGATTGGTAACACGTACCTCTTTGCCATCATCCATTGTTACGTTGTACACAACGTTAGGTGCGGTAGAAATAAGGTTGAGTTTGTGTTCGCGCTCTAGACGTTCGCGAACGATCTCCATGTGCAAAAGACCTAAGAAACCGCAGCGGAAACCAAAGCCAAGTGCTGCAGAGCTTTCTGGCTCATACACAAGTGCGGCATCATTGAGCTGCAACTTATCGAGCGCTTCACGAAGAATTGGAAAATCAGCACCATCTAATGGGAACAAACCAGAGAAGACCATTGGCTTTGGGTCTTTATAACCAGAAAGTGCTTCCTTCGTTGGGTTGTTGTAGGTAGTAATTGTGTCGCCCACACGTGATTGGCGAACATCCTTCACACCTGTAATTAAGTAGCCTACTTCGCCTACTCCAAGCCCCTTTGATGCGATTGGCTCTGGAGAAATAACTCCAACTTCTAGAGCTTCATGGCGAACACCGGTTGAAAACATCTGAATCTGTTCACGTGGAGATAAATGTCCATCAACTACGCGCACATATGTAACTACACCGCGGTATGAGTCATAGACAGAGTCAAAAATAAGTGCGCGGGCTGGAGCGTTTGCATCCCCCACTGGTGCTGGAATCTGGGCAACTATCTGATCAAGTAGTTCTGCAACACCATCGCCGGTTTTTCCAGATACGCGTAAGCAATCTTCTGGTTGGCAACCGATCAACTTTGCAAGCTCTGCCGCAAACTTTTCCGGTTGTGCATTGGGCAAATCGATCTTGTTGAGCACTGGAATGATTGTGAGATTGTTTTCCATGGCAAGGTAAAGGTTTGCCAAAGTCTGCGCTTCAATTCCTTGCGCGCAATCAACAAGTAGAACAGCACCTTCGCAGGCAGCAAGCGAGCGCGATACTTCGTAAGTAAAGTCAACGTGACCAGGTGTATCGATCATGTTCAGGATGTACTCCTGACCATCCAGCGATGAACGCCATGGCAAACGAACTGCTTGAGATTTGATAGTGATTCCGCGTTCGCGTTCAATATCCATGCGATCTAGATATTGTGCGCGCATATTGCGTGCTTCAACTACTTCGGTAATTCCCAACATACGATCGGCAAGGGTTGATTTACCGTGATCAATGTGGGCGATGATGCAAAAGTTACGAATCTGCGCCGGATTAGTTGCTGCTGGTTGTGGCGCCTTAGCAAGTGAAATTGCAGGCATGAACCTAGCCTCGCTTTACAGTAGTAAAGGGATTAACGTGCGCCGGCTTTGGCAGCTGCCTTAGCCATTGAAGACTTCTTGTTGGCAGCAGAGTTCTTGTGAAGAACACCCTTTTGCACTGCAACATCCAGTGACTTTGAGGCTGCACGGAGTTCGGTGTTGATCGCAGCAGCATCGCCTGCAGCAACTGCGTCGCGGAACTTACGGACGGCGGTCTTGATAGATGAGCTCACAGACTTGTTGCGAAGGCGTGCCTTCTCGTTGGTCTTGATGCGCTTGATCTGAGACTTGATATTTGCCACGTGCGTAGTTCTCCGAACTTTAGGTTGAGGGGTAAGGGTACCCATTTGAGCGGTCAGGCTCAAATCGGGCTTCGATTATGCGGTGATGATCCCCGAGGAGGCTGCACGGCGGCGCTTTCGGCCACCTGTCTTTACCTCTGCCTGTGGGGCTTGTGCCGCAGGCTCTGAGTTCAATGATTCATGGAACTCATGCTCGCTAGCATCTCCAATAAGAGATTGGCTAGCGTCCGCATCTTCATGCTGTGATGAAGGAGTATCAAGTTGAGGCATTGGAGCCTTCATCTTTACCGGCTCCATGTGTATGTGAATTCCGCGTCCGCTACATGAATCACATGTAGTTGAGAAGGCTTCGATAAGTCCTTGGCCAACACGCTTACGTGTCATCTGGACCAAACCAAGTGAGGTTACTTCTGCAACCTGGTGCTTGGTGCGATCGCGACCTAGACATTCAACCAAACGACGCAATACAGCTTCACGGTTAGATTCAAGAATCATATCGATGAAGTCGATAACAACAATTCCACCTAAGTCGCGAAGACGAAGTTGGCGTGCAATCTCTTCTGCAGCTTCAAGGTTGTTCTTAGTAACTGTCTCTTCGAGGTTTCCACCCTTACCGATGAACTTACCGGTGTTAACGTCGATAACAACCATAGCTTCGGTGCGATCGATAACAAGTGATCCACCTGATGGTAGATACACCTTGCGATCAAAGGCCTTTGCGAGTTGTTCTTCAACGCGGAAGTCAGCAAATAAATCGCCGCTTCCGGTGTACTTCTCAATCTTTTGCGTTAACTCTGGAGCGATAAAGCCTAGGTAGTTTGTAACTTCATCCCAAGCGGTTGCTCCCTGAACAGTTAACTTGCGGAAATCTTCATTGAAGATATCGCGGATAACACGAACAGCAAGATCTGGCTCTTGGTAAAGCGCAGCTGGTGCATGGAAGTTTGGATTCTGACTCTTTGCGTAGATGTCTTCCCATTGCGCCTTCAAACGTGCGACATCATTGGTGAGATCTTCTTCGCTCACACCTTCTGCAGCTGTACGAACAATCACGCCAGCTTCTTCAGGGATTAAGTTCTTCAAGATTGATTTCAAACGAGCGCGCTCTTCTTCAGGAAGACGCTTTGAAATTCCAGACATTCCGCCACCAGGAACATAGACAACGTAACGTCCAGGCAATGAAATCTGGCTAGTCAGACGAGCACCCTTTTGGCCGATCGGATCCTTAGTTACCTGAACTAATACTGGCTGGCCTGTTTTTAAAACTGTTTCGATCTTGCGAGGTTGTGATTCTGAGATACCAGCAGCATCCCAGTTCACTTCACCTGCATACAGAACCGCGTTACGGCCCTTACCAATATCTACGAATGCAGCTTCCATTGATGGAAGAACATTTTGTACGCGACCTATGTAAACGTTTCCAACGTAAGAAACATTGCTATTACGGTTAACGTAATGCTCAACCATGACGCCATCTTCAATAACAGCGATCTGTGTGCGGTCTGCAATCTGACGAACAAGCATCTCGCGGTCAACATTTTCGCGACGGGCTAAGAACTCTCCATCAGTAATGATTGTTCCGCGCTTGCGATATGGCTCGCGGTACTCGCTTCGGCCGCCACGATCATTGCGATCGTATCGATCATTACGATCACGACGGTTACGGTTGTTGCGATCATTTCGATCATTACGGGCTGGACGCTCTGGGCGTTCACGCTTTTCGCGAACCTTTACAACTGTAATTACGCCATCTTCTTCGATGGTCTCCCCTGGAGTTACACCTTCACCCGTTGCGCGACGGCGACGACGGCGACGTGTTGAGGTTGCACCTTCTGAGGAATCCTCTTCGCCAGATTCCTCTGTTGAATTCTCATCGTTGTTTTCTGTGTTTACACCCTCAGCAGAACCTGGCTTGCGGCGACCACGTCCACCACGACGGCGACGACGGTTGCGATTACCGCGTTCTTCAGAATCTCCTGCTGCGCTATCTGCTGCTGCAGGCTTTTCTTCAACCTCGATTGTTTCTTTCTTCGCAGCAACCTTCTTACGAGGCTTGCTATCTGAACTCTCTTTTTTAGCAGCGGGTTTTTCAGGTGCTGCTTGGAAGATCGGCACTGGAATTGCAGCGGCCTTCTTACGGGTTGTCTTCTTTTCCTCAGTTACTTCGGTAACTGGAGCATCTGCTTTCGCGGATGCTTTTTTAACCGCACGCTTGCGCGGTGTTTTAGGCTCAATCGCCATGGCACCAAATCCTTTATGCCCCTTGCGGAGCTATCTTCTTAAAAAATCCTGTTGGGTTTTCCGTACCGTCCGCGCTGGGCTTGTATCGCGATTGATCGCGAGCCGCGCTGAACTGGTGCCTTAATTATGGCATCTGAGGGCGTATTTGCCTATTTAACCTCGTAAACGAGCGTGAACGTTCTGCAAAAGACCAAATCCGATCAGGGTGGCAAACATCGAAGATCCACCATAAGAAATGAATGGCAAAGGCACACCCGTCATCGGCATCAGACCCAGGGTCATTCCAATATTTTCAAATAACTGGAAGGAGAACCATGCGATAACGCCTGTG
>JAPOJK010000048.1 GCA_029978465.1 Actinomycetota bacterium | reverse complement strand
GTTGGTCCTGACAAGGTAGTAGATGTTGCACGCCGAGCCGGTATTCCAGAAAGTGTTGCGATGATGCCAACACCATCTGTTGTTCTTGGAACATCAAGTCCACATGTAATCGATGTTGCAAACGCTTACGCAACCTTTGCTGCTCAAGGAATCAAGTCCAAACCATTTCTTGTAACTCAAGTGTTAGGTTCCAACAAAGGTGTTTTATATGAAGCAACACCACAAACCGAGGAAGCCTTTAGTAAAGAGGTTATGGCAGATCTGACCTATGCATTAAAGGGAACAATCACCGGTGGTACTGGTGCAGCAGCACTTGCATTGGGTCGTCCTGCAGCTGGTAAGACTGGAACATCTCAATCAAATGCATCCGCCTGGTTTAGCGCTTACACACCACAAATCGCAGCATCAGTTTCCTTCTTCCGCGATAACGCAACACAATCCCTTAACGGAATTGGTGGAATGACCTCACTTACTGGTGGATCCTTCCCTGCACGTATCTGGACTCAATTTATGAAGGGTGCGCTCAAGGGCGAACCAATTATGGATTTCCCTGCACCTTCAAATATCGGTGGACTTGATCCTGTTGTAATGACATCAGGTGGAAAGCAAACTCCTAAGCCCTAATGAAAGAAATAAAGCTAGCCAAGGTTAGAACGCTAGTCGTACTAGCAATTCTTGCTTCGCTACTTTCCTTTGCCAAGTTCAGCCACTGCGAAAACACCGGCTGGGCAACGCCAGATCAGTACATTCACGCCTGTTATAGCGATCTTCCTTCATTGTTTGAAGCGCGGGGGTTAAGTACCAATCAATGGCCTTATGCAAGTGCAGATAACAGCGTTGAGTATCCAGTGCTTACAGGTGTAGTTATGTACCTAACCTCTTTTGCAGCAAACTCCCCTGCAACATATTTCAATATCAATATCTTCTTTTTAGTTCTGTTATTCATTGTGACTGTAATAATTGTCAGGAAAATTCGACCAGAGTTTGCTTACCTAGTTCCAGTTGCTCCCGCGATGATCGCAGCTCTATTTATCAATTGGGATCTGTGGGCGATTGCAACGATGATGCTTGCTATCTATTGGTTTGATCGCAAACAGTATTTGAACAGCGCCTTATTGCTCGGAGTTTCAATCTCAACAAAGTTTTTACCAATCTTTTTGTTAATCCCAATTGTTTTTATTCTCTGGCGAGATAGCAAAATCAAAGAAGCAATCAAATACTGCGCTACCACCTTTGGTATCTGGGCTTTAATCAACGCACCATTTGCAATTACAACCCCAGCTGGTTGGTGGCGATTCTACAAACTCAACTTGGAGCGCGGAGCTGATTGGGGATCTATTTGGTTGGCGCTGCAACAACTTGGAATTAACTTAACCAACCTGAATTGGCTTTCGATTCTCTTGTTATTGATCGCCTTCACAACAATTTTGGTTTTGCTCTTTGAATTACAGTACACACCAACACTTGCATCGGTTTCATTTTTTGTTCTGGCCTCGGTAATGCTCGCAAGCAAGGTGTATTCACCGCAATATGTCTTATGGTTAACACCACTTGCGGTAATCGCTTTAACAAATACAAAGGATCTGCACGCATTCTGGGTGTGGCAGGCAACTGAAGTTATGTATCACGTAGCGATCTGGCAACACATCGCACAGGTGACAGATGCAAAGTTTGGCCTCGGCCCAACCCCGTACGCGATCCTGACCTTGGTCCGAATCGGGGGCACGATCTACCTGATGGCGATCCTGGCCCGACGAGCGCTGCAGGCTCGAAATACGCACAGCAGGCTGCTCGATTTACTGTTTGAGGGCTCCAAGGCTTACCCTTAACCCCCACCAAAGCTCGCTTTGTTGGGAATTTAACCCTCCTGTCACGGAAATACCGTGGCCGTCTTAGTCCAGAGGAGGTCGGGTTAACACATGCGTCATTATGAACTTATGGTCATTCTTGATCCAGAACTAGAAGAACGCACAGTCACACCAAGCCTAGAAACATACTTGAAGATCATCAAAGACTCAGGTGGAACAGTCAACAAGCTCGACTTGTGGGGCCGTCGCCGTATGTCTTTTGAAATTCAGAAAAAAGGCGAAGGTATCTACGCAGTAATCGATATGAACTGCGAACCAGCAGCGATTAAGGAATTAGATCGCCAGCTTAATTTGAACGAATCAGTGTTACGCACAAAGGCAATGCGTCTCGACGCATAATCTTTTTGCATACATGATGCTTGGACTCCACGAGTAGATAAGAGATAAGGAAAAGATAATGGCAGCAGGAGATACAACAATCACAATGATCGGCAACTTAGTTGACGATCCAGAGCTTCGTTTCACACCATCAGGTGCGGCCGTTGCAAAGTTTCGCGTTGCATCAACACCACGCTATTTAGATAAGCAAACCAATGAATGGAAAGATGGCGATTCTTTATTCTTGCAATGTCAGATTTGGCGTCAAGCAGCTGAAAATGTTGCAGAGTCACTGACAAAGGGAATGCGCGTCATCCTTTCTGGTCGTCTTAAGCAACGTTCATATGAAACTAAAGAGGGCGAAAAGCGCACCGTCTTTGAGGTAGAAGTAGATGAAGTTGGTCCATCACTACGCAATGCAACAGCGAAGGTCACAAAGGCCAAGCGTGCAGGCGGAACTGGCGGATACTCTGCACCAGCTGCAGCGGATTCATTTAACGAAGACCCATGGGCAGCGGCATCATCTTCTGCACCAGCCGGTGGTGGATGGGGAACATCTACTACCGACGAACCACCGTTCTAAAACTTAATCAACCGTCCATCCATTCCTAGTTCACAGGACTAGGGCCCGAAAAGGAGCACCATAATGGGAGCAAGAAATAACAAGGCTCTACGCGAGCCTAAGAATAAGAATGCAAAAGCTGCAGCCTTAAACAAGAAGTTTAAGAAGAAGCCTTGCAGCTTCTGCCAGCAGAAGGTCACATTTATCGATTACAAAGATATTGCAACCCTTCGCAAGTACATTTCAGATCGCGGCAAGATCCGCGCTCGCCGCGTTACAGGTGCATGCACACAGCACCAGCGTTCAATCGCAACAGCGGTAAAGAACAGCCGTGAAGTAGCACTACTTCCTTACACATCATCAGCGCGATAAGGGGATCTGACAATGAAACTAATCCTTACTCGTGAAGTTGCAGGCCTAGGTACTGCAGGAGATGTTGTAACTGTTAAAGATGGATATGGTCGCAACTTCTTGCTACCACGCGGAAACGCAATTGTTTGGTCTCAAGGCGGAGAAAAGCAGATCGAAAGCATTCGTCGCGCGCGTTCAGCACGTGAAGTTCGCGATATCGATCACGCCAAGGAGATCAAGGCAAAGCTTGAAGGTGCAACTATTGTTGCTAAGGCAAAGGTTGGCGCAAAGGGTGCTCTCTTTGGTTCAGTAACTGACAAAGATGTTGCAGCTGCTATCAAGTCAGCAACCGGTCTAGATATCGATCGTCACACGATCGCTACAAAGGGCCACATCAAGAAGCTTGGTAACCACGATGTAAAGATCTCTCTAGGTCACAACGTGATTGCAAAGGTTTCAGTAAGCGTTGTAGCTGACAAGTAAGCAATAATTAAAAAGCCCGTCGCGAAAAGCGACGGGCTTTTTTATTTATAACCACTTTGATTTTTTGAATTTACGGTACAAAATTCCGGTAAGAACGATTAAGGACCCCACAACTAGCGGATACCCAAATTTCCAGCCTAATTCAGGCATATATTCAAAGTTCATCCCATATATTCCAGCCACCATTGTTGGAACTGATGCCAGTGCTACATATGAAGTTATCTTGCGCATATCTGAGTTTTGTTGCACCTGAATGTGAGCTAAATCAGCCTGCAACGCCGATGTTAGTAAGGTATCAAGACCTGCAGCTGCATCAGATGCTCGCGATAAATGATCAAGAGTGTCACGGAAAAATGGGGTCAAGGTTGGGTTGATATGTGGCGCACCCTCACTCGCTAGTTTCTGCAAAGGTGACAACAAAGGATCAATCGCATGACGAAACTCAATAACTTCGCGCTTTAAAAAGTAAATATCTTGAGATTGAGTTTGTAGCTTTCCGTTAAATACACGATTTTCAACCTGCAAAACATCTTGCTCAAGTTCACCTGCGATATCGATGTAACAATCAATCACATGATCGATAATCGCGTGTAGTACCGCGTACGGGCCTTTTGCGAGGTGTTCAGGATTTTCTTCTAAGGCATGACGAGTATTTACTAGAGGGGAACCATCACCATGTCGCACAACAACGATAAAGTGTTTGCCGATGAAACAAAAAATTTCACCAGTTGAAACCTCACTCTTTGCTTCATCATAAAATGCGGTTCTTAAAACACAGAATTGAAGATCTGGGTAATCTTCTAACTTTGGGCGCTGTTTAGCGTTAATCGCATCCTCAATTGCAAGTGGGTGAAAACGAAAATCACCTGCAACCTTGTCAAACTCCTCTTGTGTTGGCTCTGCAAGCCCAAGCCAGACAAACCCACCTTCAGTTTTTGCTTTACTAATGAGCTCTGGAAGGTTTGATGGTTCGGTGTACCGGTGTCCATCTTTGTAGAGTGCGTAATCAACGATCATGGATGAACTCTGCACTACAACGGTGAATAGATGGTGCTATCTCGCATTGTGATATCGAAAAAAATACTTTGCTCCACAGGGGTGTGTGGAGAGAATTCGCCTCTGACCTGCGCCTTTGAGGTAGGTAAGGGCAACTAACCCAAGTTATACACACCGCATCCACCGTTTCCTACACAGGAAAACAGGGTTATCCACCTACTTATACACAGGATTGTGCACAGGCCCGGAGCTCGATCCTCGCCTGCGCTAGGGCCCAAGGCCTAAGTTACGCACGCAGGTCACCAATATGTCAGTCCTATAAGGGAGGTTATGAGCGTGAGCATCGCAGAACTTCCCAATAACCGCCCTCGTGATCCCAACATTAACTCTGTTGGCGCTGAGTTTGAGCGCACACCACCACAGGATTTAATCGCTGAACAATCTGTTCTCGGTGGAATGTTGTTATCTAAAGATGCAATCGCTGATGTTATTGAAATTATTCGCGATCGCGATTTTTATCGTCCCGCCCATGAATTAATTTACGATGCAATTATTGATTTGTATGGCCGCGGAGAACCAGCGGACGCGGTAACAGTTTCTGCAGAGCTTTCAAAGCGCGGAGATATTGCACGTGCAGGTGGTGCACCATATTTACACACATTAATTTCATCTGTACCAACAGCTGCTAACGCTGGTTACTACGCAAAAATTGTTCGCGAACATGCGATTATGCGCCGCTTAGTTGAGGCTGGAACAAAGATTGTTCAATACGGTTACACAACTGAAGGTGAAGTCGATGAGATGGTTGACCTTGCACAAGCTGAAGTTTATGCGGTTACGGAACGTCGTTCCTCTGAAGATTATGTTCAGCTATCAACGCTGTTGCCACAAGCACTTGATGAGATCGAAGCGATCTCAAAGGGAATTGGTGTTGAAGGTGTTAAGACTGGATTTAAAGATCTTGATCAAT
>JAPOJK010000047.1 GCA_029978465.1 Actinomycetota bacterium | reverse complement strand
ATGCTTCCAATTGAAAATGCTGTTGCAGATAGTGCAAATGGAGTGTTGGAATCAAATTCACGTCGAGTAATAACTGGCAACAAAACCGTCTCTGCGGCAAGCACAACCATCAGTTGAAAAGAAACCATGATGATCATTGCACCGATCCATGGAATATCTCTTACTGTCCGTAGACCTTCTCGCAGCTCGGTGAAAAAGGGCTCTTGCTCTCGCTTTTCTCCGCTTATGTCCTCTTGAATTTTAAAAAGGAAATATGTGCCAAGGATGAATGCGCAGGCGGTGAAGATAAAGGTAAAACGGCCTCCAACTAGGAATACCGAAGCCCCACCAATACCTGGCCCAATAATCGTTGCACCCTTAGTCATAATGTTGCGCGCAACATTTGCAGCTGGAAGTTTTTCATCGGGAACAAGACTCGGAATGATCGCACCCGCTGCGGCAGCTCCGAAAGCATCACCTACACCCATAAGAAACACGGCAAGACCTAAAAGGTAATGTGGCATTGAAGGTGCAGAGACAAACACCATTGAAATAACTACCGCAGATCTAAAAAGATCTGCACCGATCATTACATTTCGTCTTGGTAAGCGATCAGCCCATACTCCAGCAAAAGGAGCAAAAACCACACCAGATAAAACGCGAGCTCCCAGGATTAAACCTAGAGATGTTGCTGTACCACCAGCATCAAGAACCGTTACAGCCAGGGCAATCGGAAATGCTGATGCCCCTAGAACAAAGATTGCATTTGAAAACCAAAAGAGCCGGTACCCCTTGTATGACCAAAGGGAGCCCGGCTCAAATAGTTTCACGCAAAAATAGAAGTGCTTACTTCTTTGCCTTTCGTGAAGCAAGAACTTGATCGACTATTCCGTACTCAACAGCTTCAACTGCGGTCAGAATCTTGTCGCGTTCAATGTCTTTACGAATCTCTTCTGCTGATTTAACAACGTGACGAGACAAGAGATCTTCCTGCAAGCGACTAATGCGATCGATTTCACGAGCTTGGATTTCGATATCCGATGCCTGTCCGCCACCTTCAGATGATGGTTGGTGAATCAAAATACGTGAGTGCTCAAGGGCATAACGCTTGCCCTTTGCTCCACCAGCAAGGATGACCGCTGCTGCAGATGCTGCTTGACCTAAACAAATTGTGCTGATGTCTGGGCGAACAAACTGCATAGTGTCGTAGATAGCTGTTAACGCTGTAAACGATCCACCAGGTGAGTTGATGTAGATCATGATGTCGCGATCTGGATCCATAGATTCCAGAGTTAAAAGCTGTGCCATAACATCGTTTGCAACGGTGTCATCAATTGGCTGACCTAAGAAAATGATGCGCTCTTCAAAGAGCTTTGTGTATGGATCTTGACGCTTGTATCCATACGCTGTCTTTTCTTCAACAGTTGGAAGAACGTAGCGAGAGGTTATCTCTTGAATGTTTTTCATTACGCTTTTCCTCCAGTGATCTGTCCCAATGAGGTGACTACATGGTCTACAAAACCATAATCCTTTGCATCCTTTGCATTGAACCAGTTGTCACGATCTGAATCTGCAAGAATCTTTTCGAGGGTCTGACCTGTGTGCAATGCGTTTAATTCAGAGAGTGTCTGCTTAGTAATAGCCATCTGCTCTGCCTGAATGCGAATATCAATCGCTGTTCCACCGATTCCACCAAGTGGCTGGTGCATCAAAATACGTGAGCTGTTAGTTGCATAGCGCTTGCCCTTTGTTCCTGCTGTTAACAAGAACTGACCCATTGATGCGGCCATTCCGAAAGTTACAGTTGCAACATCATTGGGAATCAACTGCATTGTGTCGTAGACAGCCATACCTGCAGTTACTGATCCACCTGGTGAGTTGATATACAAGAAAATATCTTTCTTGGTATCTAGTGATGAGAGAAGCAGTAATTGAGCACAGACCATATTGGCCATGTCATCGCGGACTTCACCTGACAAGAAAACAATCCGCTCTTCAAGTAAGCGGTTGTAAATCTGGTCTCTCATTTTGCTATCTGTCTCCACTGAAGGGCCTCCCGTATTTTTTACCTGTAGTGACCCTAACAATTAAGCAGGCCAAATGCTTCCCGATTAGGTGAAATACCTGCGTGAACTACCTTGTGTTCGCTGTAGGCGGAGCGCAGAGGAGGAATTAAGCCTCTTCGACTAGATCTGCAGGGTTGGCAGCCTTGGGAGCAAGCTCCTCAAGATTAATTACATTGCCGGATGCATCCTTAACGGTGATGCGTCCCAACACAGATGCGAGCGCCTTTGCACGAGTTACCTCGGCAACTAGCTGCTGAATCTGTCCAGCCTTCTGAAGCTCCTCAGCAAACTGCTGTGGTGCCATTCCATAACGCTGTGATGTGCGAACTAAGTACTCGGTTAATTCAATCTCAGTGATCTGAACATCTTCAGCCTGAACAATCGCATCAAGAAGGAAATCTGATTTCAATGATGAACGAACCTGGCCATCAACTTCAGCGCGGTGCTCTGCATCTTCCATGCGACCTTCGCCCTCGAGGTGATCATTAACCTCAAGTTCAACCAGGTTATCTGGAACTGGAATTTCATTCTCTGCAAGCAACTTCTCAACTAGACGGTCGCGTGCTTGTGCGCCTTGTTCCATCTTCTTTACGCGCTCTAGACGAACAACAAAGTCAGCCTTTAGCTCAGCAAGTGTGTCGAACTCTGATGCAAGCTTTGCGAAGGCATCATCAACTGGTGGAAGCTCGCGCTCCTTCACAGCCTTAACTGTTGCCTTTACCTCGCCCTTTTCGCCCTCTTGCTGTCCAACAAGTTGAGTTTCAAACTGCTTTACATCGCCGGCCTTCATTCCGATCAAGATCTCGTCGAGACCATCGATCATCTTGTCTGAACCAACTTCGTAAGAAATGTCATTTGCTTGTCCGCCATCAACTTCAGCACCATCAATAAAGGCTGTCATATCAAGTGTTGCAAAGTCACCCATCTTGATCTCGCGCTCAACAGTTGTAAGTGTCCCAAAACGCGTGCGCAATGATTCGATCTGCTCATCTACATCTGAATCTTCAACCTTCACATCATCAACTTCGATTGTGATCTTTGAGAAATCAGGAAGCTTTACCTCTGGGCGAACATCAACCTCAACGGTGAATACAAGCTTGTCCTTATCAACAAACTCTTTAACATCTACTTCTGGGCGACCAATAACAGCAACCTTGTGTTCGCGAGCTGCTTGACCATAAAACTCTGGAAGAGCTGAGTTGATTGCCTCATCAATAACCGCACCGCGACCAACACGTTGATCGATCATCGCTGCAGGAATTTTTCCCTTACGGAAGCCAGGGATGTTTACCTGTGAAGCTACCTTCTTATATGCAGTAGCTACATGTGATTCAAGCTCAGAGTAAGCAACTTCAACATCAAGACGAACGCGCGTTGGAGATAGAACTTCTACTGAACTTTTCACTAAGTGCTCCTAGGTGGATGTGGTGATTACCGAGACAAACTGGTCGGGGCGGGGAGATTCGAACTCCCGATCTCCTGCTCCCAAAGCAGGCGCGCTAGCCACTACGCTACGCCCCGAGGCGCAAGGCAGGAGTCTAAACCAGATTTCGCACTCTGATTACCGACCCAGTACCTTTAGCCCATGCACCCGCGGGTGTAGCTCAATGGTAGAGCCCCAGCCTTCCAAGCTGGCCATGCCGGTTCGATCCCGGTCACCCGCTCCAGATTGTTTATCCGATCGTTCCGACCTTGTTTACCAGGGCCCTTCCAGAGAATGTGATGCTTGTTCCACCGGATACAGCTAATTGATTCGTAATCCTTAACGCAAAGATTGCACCCGAAGATACATCAGAGATAGCCCCTATGACAGTGAAGCCATACTGACGTCCTGAATTTCCATTTGCATATGAATCAGCATTTGATGCAATAGTGAATTGATTAGGGATTGCAGAGTTTCCAATAACTATTTCAGCATTCAAATTGAACGAATCATTGAAGTTTGCAATACCAGCAACGATGACCTCGAATGTGTAATTTCCTGCTGAGGGGGCAGAGAAAAAAGTATGGGAAGTCGAATTTCCTGCTGTTGTTATTGCAAGGGTCGCACTTGGAACGGTTGCCCACTTTGTGTATGAGATTCCCGCCTCACCTTGAGCACCTTGTGCGCCAGCAGCACCTGTTGCACCTGCAGGACCTGTCGCACCGGTTGCTCCTGTTGCACCTGTTGGTCCAGCTGCACCTGTATCACCAGTATCGCCCTTTAAACCTTGAGGGCCAGTTGCACCTACCGAACCGGTTGCCCCGGTGGCACCAGTTGCACCAGTTGCACCTGTTGCACCTTGTGGACCTGTCGCACCAGTTGCACCCGTATCACCCTTAGCTCCTGTCGCTCCAACTGCGCCGGTAAATCCTTGAATCCCTTGTGATCCAGTTGCACCTTTCTCTCCCGTTGCGCCTTTGTCACCAGTTAAACCCTTATCGCCCTTCTCTCCTTTATCACCCTTCTCTCCCTTCTCTCCTTTATCACCTTGCGCTCCAGTGGCTCCTCGATCACCTACTACATTTGTAACGACAGGAATTTCTATTGCTCTTAAGGATGACGCGATTTTCCAAACACCTTTTGTCTTTGGCCCATAAAGATTTAGATTTTTTGTATCGATATAAAAATCGCCATTGATTCCTGTTGTCTTAGATGGAGTACCTGCACCGCTAAGAATTGTGTTCACAACAGTTGTTGGAGTTGGACCAGCTGCTTTCGTACTGGTTTTCTCTGCTGCGATCGCTGACGGAAGCATCGCTACTGAGAATGCGAGAGTCATTGCAAGGAGAGATTTAATGCCTTTCATGTTTCACCAAGATTTCTATGTGGGGATCTCAGTCTGAACCTGTGAATTTCCATAGCGAATAAGGGTTTCGGCAGGGGGTTTATGCGTAGATATAAGGAAATCCCCGCATCTAAATATCTATTTCTCTGAGGGTGTTTTCAGGTTCAGTGGCTAAAATCCCCAGCATGAACCTGTTAATTACGGGTAGTCGATGACGAGGGGTCAGGGCTAGTACTACTAACGAGAGGACATACACATGTCATCAAAGAAGAGAATCGCAGCGGTTGCAATCACAGTTGCAACGCTGACTGCAGGATCAATCGGAGTTGCTTCAGCACATGATGGAGCAGGTAAGGGCGCAGCAAAGTCAACGGTTCTTGCTGATCTAGTAAAGGCAGGAACAATCACACAGGCACAGGCTGATGCAATCTCAAAGAAGTTTGATGATTTCAAGGCAACGATGGATGCAAACAAGTCAGCTAATAAGGCGGCACATGAAGCACATCGTGCAGAGGTAGAGGCATTAGTTGCTTCAACACTTGGAATTGATGCAGCAACAATTAAGTCACGTCTTGAAGCAGGAGAAACTCTTGGAGCGATTGCAGGAGCAAAGAAGCCTGCACTCATCACAGCTCTTGTTGCATTAGAGACGAAGGAGATCGAGGCTCGCGTAACAGCTGGCACATTGACTGCAGCTCAGGCAACCACGCTTAAGGCAAATCTGACTGATCGTGTAACCAAGATGGTTGATTCAGTTAAGGGCCCTAAGGATGGAAAAGGCCACAAGGGTCACAAGGGAATGGGCAAAGGTCCACGCCACTAAGTTGTAAAAACACTTCCTCCTAAGAAGTAAAAACCCGCCACGTGAGCAATCACTTGGCGGGTTTTTCTCTTCCCGTGGCAAGATGCGCATATGCGCATTCACATTGGTAGCGATCACGCTGGTTTGGAATTAAAGGCAGCCCTCGTTGAGTATTTGCAGAGCAAAGGCCACGATGTTCATGACCACGGTCCCCACGAATATGACGCAGTTGATGATTATCCAGATTTTTGTATTCCTGCAGCGATTGCAACTGTTGCAGATCCATCATCCCTAGGCATCGTCTTAGGTGGTTCTGGAAATGGTGAGCAGATC
>JAPOJK010000046.1 GCA_029978465.1 Actinomycetota bacterium | reverse complement strand
CTTGGGCAAAACTTGGATCAAGGTTTACCACTACCAATACCAGATCTTTGCCTTCACGCTTTGAGTACGCGATGATCGCATCAGAATCAGTGTCATGGAAAGTTAGATTACGAAGACGCTGCAGAGCAGGGTGTGCTTTACGGATTGCATTGAGTTGAGCGATAAATGGAGCAAGTGTTAATCCCTTCTTACCGGCACCTTCCCAGTCACGAACTTTAATCTCGTACTTTTCAGAATCCAAGTACTCCTCGCCACCTTCTTTGAAGGCTCGGTGTTCATACAGTTCATAACCGGCATACATTCCCCATGAAGGAGTAAGTGTTGAAGCAAGAACTGCACGTAAAGCAAACATTGCAGGGTTGCCACTTTGCAAATGAAATGGATTGATATCAGGGGTATTAACCCAGAAGTTTGGTCGGAAGAATGCACTAGTTCCCTGCGCAACTTCACGTCCGTATTCAGTGAGCTCCCACTTACTGGTACGCCAGGTGAAGTATGTGTAGGACTGATGGAATCCAGCTTTTCCTAATGCATGCATCATCGCAGGACGGGTAAATGCTTCAGCTAGGAAAACGACCTCTGGGCTTTCTTTGTACACAATTGCCAATAAATCCTGCCAGAAGTGCACCGGCTTGGTGTGTGGATTATCAACTCTGAAGATTTTGACGCCCTTTGATACCCATAAACGGATAACGCGCAGAACCTCGTTACGTATGCCCTCGTAATCATCATCAAAGTTAATTGGGTAAATATCTTGATACTTCTTGGGAGGATTTTCAGCGTACGCGATCGTTCCATCAGCGCGCTTGTTAAACCATTCAGGATTGCTCTTCACCCAAGGATGATCAGGTGAGGTTTGAAGCGCTAAATCCATGGCAACTTCAAGGCCTTGCTTACCTGCAGCCTTAACAAAATCCTCAAAATCCTTCATCGTTCCAAGTGCAGGATTGATCGCATCATGTCCACCATCAGAGTTACCGATCGCCCAAGGAACACCACAGTCATCAGCTTTCGCATCCAAGGTGTTGTTCTTACCTTTGCGGTGAGCGATTCCAATTGGATGCACCGGTGGTAAATACAAAACATCAAATCCCATAGCGGCAACACCGGCTAAACGCTTTGTGGCTGTTGCAAATGTTCCACTTACTACTGAGCCATCTGGATTTCTAATTGCGCCTTCGCTGCGTGGAAAAAACTCATACCAAGAACCAACTAAAGCGCGATCTCGATCAGCGCGCACGGGATACCTTTCAGATTCGCCTGTAACAGTTCGATACTGAGATGTGCTTGATGCCTTGATAACAAAGTAGAAATCACCTTCAGCGGGAACTGTGAACTGACCTTCATATCGATCTGTACCTGGCCAGCGCTGAATCAATGGCTGACAATCAACCATCTTGTCTTTTGCGTTATATAAACAAACCTCTGCAGTAAGTGTTTCGTGGCCTTCAATAATGATTGTTGCCGAGACCGAGATACTCTCTTTTGCGATCGCCTTTACCGCAACAAATTCTCCCCCGAAGAAAACCGCGGGGGAGATATCTGTGATTGGAATTCTGGAGATCAACCCGATCCTTCTGTATTGCCAGCATCTGCAGCTGAGACATCATGGATACGATACTTATCCATTGCCTGCGTGACAATACTTTGCTTGATTTCACCTTGGTTACAAAGTTGCTGCAACACAGCGATTGCGATGGATTCTCCATCAACCTTGAAGTGACGGCGTAAAGCACCTCGTGTATCTGAAAGACCGAAGCCATCTGTTCCAAGTGAGTAGAAAGGTTGTTCCACCCACGGTGATACCTGATCTTGCACCGCACGCATGAAATCGCTGACCGCAATTACTGGACCCTTTGTATGTGCCAACTTCTTGGTGATGTAAGCACTACGACGATCCGTTGGATTAAGAAGGTTGTGACGATCAGTTTCTAGACCATCGCGACGAAGCTCATTCCACGAAGTAACAGACCAAACAGATGCATTCACACCCCAGTCATCTGCAAGGAGTTGCTGAGCCTTCATCGCCCAATTAACTCCCACACCAGATGCCAAAATCTGCGCACTCTTCTTTCGTGAACTCTTTGCAGGTGAGTACAAGTAAATTCCCTTAAGCAAACCATCAACATCTAGGTTTTCAGGCTCTGCCGGGTGCATGTATGGCTCGTTGTAAACGGTGAGGTAGTAGAAAATATTTTCGCTATTTTCTCCATACATACGACGAAGACCATCTTTAACAATGTGTCCAAGTTCGTAAGCAAAGGCTGGGTCATATGCAACAACCGCTGGGTTAGTTGCAGCTAACAGAAGTGAGTGACCATCTTCATGTTGTAGACCTTCACCGTTGAGTGTTGTACGGCCCGCGGTCGCACCGACAACAAAACCGCGAACTAACTGATCGGCAGCTGCCCAGAAGGCATCTCCGGTACGTTGGAAACCAAACATCGAGTAGAAGATGTAGATAGGAATCATCGGCTCATCATGTGTTGAGTATGAAGATCCAACAGCGGTAAATGAAGCAACGGAACCAGCCTCATTGATACCTTCGTGAAGGATGACACCTGATGTTGACTCTTTGTAAGACAACATCAATTCACGGTCTACAGCTGTGTACTGCTGACCGTGTGGTGAGTAAATCTTCATTGTTGGGAAGAGTGAATCCATACCAAAGGTACGAGCCTCGTCAGGAATGATCGGAACAATGCGATTGCCCAAACCTGGATCCTTTACAAGATCCTTCAACATGCGAACAAATGCCATTGTTGTAGCGATCTCCTGTTGTCCTGAACCGCGCTTAACTGATTCATAAACAGAGTCAGCTGGCATATTTAACGGACGAGACTTAGAACGACGGCGAGGAATAGATCCACCAAGCTCTGCGCGACGCTCAGCCAGGTACTTCGCCTCTGGTGAATCTGCAGCAGGCTTGTAATAAGGAGGTAGATACTTATCTAACTTCTCATCTGGAATATCCAAGTGCAATGTGTCGCGGAACTTCTGAATATCTTCCAGCGTCATCTTCTTCATCTGGTGAGTCGAGTTACGACCCTCGAAGTGAGAACCAAGAGTCCAGCCCTTAACAGTCTTAGCCAAAATAACTGTTGGGCGGCCATTCTTTTGTGTAGCCGCTGTGTATGCAGCAAATAGCTTTTGATAATCATGTCCACCGCGCTTGAGGTTCCAGATTTGATCATCTGACCAATTGGCAACCATTGCAGCGGTGCGTGGATCGCGACCAAAGAAGTTATCGCGAACAAACTTTCCTGATTCCGCCTTGAATGTTTGATAATCACCATCAAGGGTCTCATTCATAATCTTTACAAGTGCGCCTTCACGATCCTGCGCCAATAGTGGATCCCAGCCGCGACCCCAAACAACCTTGATCACATTCCAGCCAGCTCCACCAAAGATTGATTCAAGCTCCTGGATGATCTTTCCATTTCCGCGAACAGGACCATCAAGACGCTGCAAATTACAGTTAATAACAAAGGTTAGGTTGTCTAACTTCTCGCGAGTTGCAAGACCAATTGCACCCAAGGTATCTACTTCATCAACTTCACCATCACCAAGGAACGCCCAAACATTTTGATCACTTGTATCTTTGATTCCACGGTTGTGTAAGTAACGGTTGTACCGTGCTTGATAAATTGCGTTTAGCGGTCCAATACCCATTGACACAGTTGGGAACTGCCAGAAATCTGGCATCAAACGCGGGTGAGGGTAAGAAGAAAGTCCGCCACCTTCATGTGAAAGTTCCTGACGAAAACCATCGAGTTGGTTCTCAGTTAAACGACCTTCAAGAAATGCACGTGCATACATTCCGGGGCTTGCATGTCCCTGGAAGAAAATCTGATCTCCGCCACCTGGGTGATCCTGTCCGCGGAAGAAGTGGTTAAAACCAACTTCGTAGAGCGCAGCAGATGATGCATAGGTAGAGATGTGTCCACCAACGCCAACACCTGGACGCTGCGCACGGTGCACCAACATCGCTGCGTTCCAGCGGTTGATGCGACGAATCTTTCTCTCTAAATCTTCATCGCCAGGAAACTTCGCTTCATGCTCTGGCGGAATTGTGTTGATGTAATCGGTAGTGCGAAGTGAAGAGATTCCTACATTTCTTTCTTGGGCGTGGTTGAGCAGGTTAAGCATTAAGTAGCGAGCGCGAACCGGACCAGCGGCCTTGAGAGCGGCATCAAAGGAGGCTCTCCATTCAGCTGACTCAGAAGGGTCTGTATCTACTAGCTGCTCAATATTGAGATCTGGCGCCTCGAAGTTTTCGCTCATGGGGTTATTCTCGCCCTTACTGCCCCGTAAGTGGAAATTGAAAGGGTGTGAAATTGAGCCAGTCTTCCTCTTGCGCTCAGCCCCGCCAAAGTGTGGACTTAGCCCGTGCCTACACGTATGGGATTGGCCAAGGATGACCTCGTTTTGGAGGTTGGCCACGATAGCGACTGTGATTCCACACTTCGAGATCAAATCATGGAGATCACAGGTACTCAGTTTTTAGAAGGTTCAACCTCTGAAGTTGTTGATGCGGTCATCATCTGGTGGCGCGAAGGCGATGGAGATTTAGTTGATGAATTAATGGATGCTCTTACCTATCTTTCAGAGACAGGTCCAATCTGGGTATTAACTCCAAAAGTTGGGCGAGAAGGACATGTCGAACCAAGTGACATTCAAGATGCCGCACCAATTGCTGGATTGAGTGTTACTTCAACGATCGCGCTCGCGAAAGATTGGACCGCGACGCGATTAGTGGCACGTAAGGCAGGCAAGAGGTAAGTTTGCGGCATGACTTTAACTATTGGACAAGCTGCACCCGATTTTGAAATTCCCAATCAGCATGGAGAAAAGGTTTCACTTTCTTCATTTAAGGGCCAAAAGAATGTTTTGTTGATGTTCTATCCCTTTTCATTTACTGGAACTTGCACCGGCGAGTTGTGTGCACTTCGCGACGATCTTTCATCATTTCAAAATGATGATCTTCAGTTGCTTGCGATTTCATGTGATTCACCATTTGTGCAGCGAGTTTTTTCAGAGCAAGAAAAGTATGAGTTTCCTGTTCTTTCAGATTTCTGGCCTCATGGAGCTGTTGCATCTGCATATGGTGTTTTTGAAGAGTCAAAGGGTTGCGCTCTTCGCGGCAGCTTCTTGATCGATAAAGAAGGAATCCTTCGCTGGGAAGTTAAGAACGGCTGGGCCGCTCGCGAAAACTCTGATTACAAGGCAGCGATCGCAGCTTTGTAGGCGTGATTTAGGAAATTGTGGGCTCGTAAGTTAAGATTTGGGTCTGCAATACCGGGTGGTTAGCTCAGTGGTAGAGCGTCTCGTTTACACCGAGAATGTCGGGGGTTCGAAACCCTCACCGCCCACAAGTAAGAATCTAATAAATCTCTGTCTCTCACAGTAATACTGAGACGGTTTTCTAAGGGCAAGGTATCCTTAAAGAATGACTGAGATAGCAACGACCGAGCGCTTACGGACATATCGCAAGACTTACATTGCGATGTTGGTTTCATCAACCTTGAGTCTTATTGCATCTCTCGTTCTGTCGATTGATGCGATCAAGTTAGCCGCAGCGCCGTCAGAAAAGCTTTCGTGCAACATCAACTCTGTGCTCTCTTGTGGCACAGTAGCGAAATCCTGGCAATCCCAGCTTCTAGGATTTCCCAACTCTTTCATTGGATTGATGACTGAGCCGGTTGTGATCACTGTTGCGATAGCGGGAATCGGGCTTGTCGCTTTCCCTCGTTGGTTCATGCGTGTGGCACATGTTGTTTATGGCCTAGGTCTGGTTTTTGCTTTGTGGCTTTTGTCGCAATCTTTTTTTGTGATTAACGCCCTTTGCCCATGGTGCTTATTGGTCACAGGATCAACCATCACTGTCTTTTCAACAATTTCACGGATCGTCTTACTAGAAAACATTTGGAATTTTTCCGCGGAGCGCCATGAAAAGATTGTTTCATTTCTTGAAAAAGGCTGGGGTCGTGTGCTGTACACCATGTCCTATGTCGTGATCATTATGGCCATCTTCATTAAGTATCGAGTAG
>JAPOJK010000045.1 GCA_029978465.1 Actinomycetota bacterium | reverse complement strand
ATAAGCGATCCCACAAAATATGACGGGCTTGTGGATCTAAACCTGTCGTTGGCTCATCAAGTAACAAAATATCTGGTTCGCTAACAAGTCCACGTGCAATTGTTAAGCGTCGCTTCATTCCACCACTGAGCGCTTCAACCTTAACATCTCGCTTTTCTTCAAGCTGTGCAAATTCAAGTAGCTCTTCAATCTTGCCTTTAATGAACTTCTTAGAAAGCCCAAAGTAACGTCCGTAGATATATAGATTCTCGCTGACGGTAAGTTCGCCATCAAGGTTGTCTTGTTGTGGAACAACACCAAGGTGCGCACGAACAAGTGGACCAAACTGTTCTGGATCTTTATCCAAGATCTCAACACTTCCCGAAGTTCGGGTTGATGTGGCCGCCAAAATTCGCATTGTGGTGGACTTACCTGCGCCGTTTGGCCCTAGCAATCCAAAGGACTCACCCTTAGCCACATCGAAGTCGATGCCAGCTACAGCGGTGAAATCCCCGAATTTCTTGGTCAAGCCACGTACAGAAATGAGTGGTTTAGACATTCTTCTATCTTACCTGAGTATTGTTTATCTACGTGCGATTCATAAATGAACCTACCCACGACCTCACCTATGACGATGTTTTTATGGTGCCCAGCCGTTCCGAACTTTCATCACGGATGGATGTTGATCTTTCATCTGTAGATGGAACAGGAACAACAATTCCCTTAGTTGTTGCAAACATGACAGCTATCGCAGGGCGACGAATGGCGGAAACTATCGCTCGACGCGGTGGATTAACAGTTATTCCACAAGATATTCCACATGGTGTTGTTGATGATGTCATTAAATGGGTAAAGCAACGTCATCCCTTTTTTGATACACCCATCACCCTGTCGCCTCAATCAACTGTTGCAGATGCGGTCAGTTTGTTGCACAAGCGTGCACATGGTGCAGTCGTAGTTGTTGAAAATGGAAAACCTGTCGGAATCATCACTGAAGAGGATTGCAAGAGCGTTGACCGCTTCACACAGCTTGGTCAGGTAATGAGCAAGAACTTAACAACGATGCCAGACACATTAGGTGCACGCGAAGCATTTGAATTCTTAAATCAACATCGTCACAAGTTGGCGCCCGTTGTTTCAAGCAATGGCGACCTAGTTGGAATCATGACTCGCTTGGGGGCACTCCGTGGAACTTTGTACTCACCTGCTCTGGATGCGCAAGGACGATTACGAATAGCAGCAGCGGTTGGAATTAATGGTGATGTTGCAGCAAAGGCAGCTGCATTAATCGAATCTGGTGCAGATGTATTGGTTGTAGATACCGCGCACGGTCATCAGAAGAAGATGCTTGAAGCACTGAATGCTATTCGCTCAATTAATCCTAAGGTCCCAATCGTTGCCGGAAACGTTGTAACAGCCCAAGGGGCACATGATTTAGTTGAAGCAGGGGCAAACATCGTCAAGGTTGGCGTTGGCCCAGGTGCAATGTGCACAACCCGTATGCAAACAGGTGTTGGCCGCCCACAATTTTCAGCGGTCCTTGAATGCGCAACTGAGACGAAGAAGCTGGGTGCACATGTATGGGCCGATGGTGGAGTTCGCCATCCGCGCGATGTAGCGCTCGCATTAGCTGCAGGCGCTTCTCAAGTCATGATCGGATCATGGTTTGCAGGCACTTATGAGTCCCCAGGAGATTTACAGAGCGATGCAAATGGTCGTTTATACAAAGAATCCTTTGGAATGGCCTCTGCACGTGCAGTTGCTGCACGCACATCAAAGGAAGATGCATTTGATCGCGCTCGCAAAGCGCTATTTGAAGAAGGAATTTCAACATCACGCATGTTCTTAAACCCAGCGCGTCCTGGTGTTGAAGATTTACTCGATGAAATTATCGCTGGTGTTCGATCCTCATTCACATATGCAGGAGCTCAGAACATCAACGAGTTTGCAGAACGAGCAACCGTGGGAATTCAATCCTCTGCAGGATATGCAGAAGGTCGTCCACTGCACTCTTCTTGGGGAAATTAACAGTATGAAGCGTTTACTAGTTTCATTTCTTGTAGCGTTTATGTTGGTGCCTGCACCACCTGCAACTGCAGATGCGCCTCAAGTTACTGTCATGACTCGCAATCTTTACTTAGGTGCAGATGTGGGTGTCGCGATGGATTTGATTCCTAACTTATCTGCAGCGGCTCAGTTCATGTGGGATCAAGTGAAGGCTACAGATTTCAGTAAACGGGCTCCGAAACTTGCGGCGGAGGTAATTGCGGCTCGCCCAGATGTCATAGGCATACAAGAGGCAACAATTTGGTTCTGCAAGAAAAATGCTTGGAGCAAGAAAACTGAGGTCTTTAATTTCACTAAACAATTCTTGGCTGCAACTAAAGCTCAAGGCCAGGAGTATGTTCTAGCAAGCAAAGCTGGAAAAACAGCGCTCAACACTGGTTATTCGATCGCCGCAATCCCCTTTATTACTATGGTTAATGATCCGGAGACATTCCAGCCACTGTTTGGCCAGGATAAAGCGGCATGTGGCTTTGAGATTGCTGACGCATTAGCGATTCGAGCAGATTTATCTGACAAGGTGTTAGCGGTTGGAAACTCAGAGTATGAAACAACTTACACAATCGTCCCAACAATAATGACTATTTATCGAGGTTATACCTGGGCTGATATTCAAATTGGAAATACTCCGGTACGTTTTGTAACGACACATCTTGAATCATTGTGGGATGAAAATGAGGTCCCAAACGCCGCAAAACAGGCACAACAATTAATCGCTGATTTGAAAAATACCAAAATGCCGGTGGTCATCATGGGTGATTTCAATAGCGATCCTCGTGATCCTCGAATTGCAGATGATCCAAATGCAGGTGGGCAACCAACAGCAAGTGCTGCTTGTCCGGGCGGTACTAGTGTTTGTAACGCATACCTGTTGATGCGTGAAGCTGGATTCAAAGATGTTGGACCAAATGCTTTAGATCCAATTAACAACACCTGGGGAATGAACGCTTTGCTAACCGGGCCGGATCCAGATCGCCTCAAATACTCGCAGCAGATGGGTAACTTTGCTGGATACAGCGATCGTTTGGATTACATCTTTGTTCGCAATGGTGCGTTACCAATCGCATCTCAATTAGTTGGAGCTTTACCTCCAAATAATCTGAACTCTGATCATGCTGGAGTTGTCTCATTGCTACGGATTGACTCTGATGTCACTGAGAGAAGCGCTGATCTTCCGGAACATGCACCATTTCCAATCTCATTCTGGCAGTGGGTAGGTATAGGCATGGCAGTTTTTGTTATCGGAATCATTGTTAGAAAGAGATTCAGGTAGGCTAGCGATATGACAAAGCCAACAATCATCCTTGCTACAAGCAATGGTGTTGGAATGGGCCACTTGGCGCGTGCAAGTGCTGTCGCCCTTGCACTTAAAGAGGTCGCAAATCCAATTATTGTTTCAATGGCTGGCGGCATTGCAGAGATTCCATCCTTTATGGGGATTCGTTGCGAATACATTCCAGGAAAAGATCGCATGTGGATGTCACGAGAAAAGTGGGATATCTACCTACGCGATCGTTTACTTGCCTTAGTCGAAGAAACCGATGCAAAGGTTTTGTCATTTGATGGTGTGATTCCTTATCCAGGAGTTATTGCAGCAAAGAATGCAAACCCCAACTTAAAGCTTGTATGGGTACGCCGCGGTTTGTGGCAGAAGAAACCACAGCGATTTGTTTTAGGTTTGCAATCGGCGATGATGGATAAGGTAATTGAACCTGGGGATGTCGCACGTGCTTACGATTTTGGCCCTACAGCAACTCGTAAAGAATCAGTTTTAACTTCGCCGGTTTCTTTATTTCGTAAAGAGGATGCAATGTCTCGTGAAGAGGCGCGTAAAGCACTTGGTTTAGATTTAAATCGTCCTGCTGCACTTGTTCAACTCGGAACTGGCGATGGCGATGTTAATGAAAAGATGACAGCGGCCTTGTCCGGATTACTTGGTTGGAAAGATCTTCAAGTTATTTTGACTAAGGCACCGGTAGACAAAGATGGAAAATCTCTTGCACCAGAAGGTTTAGATCTCAAGGTTGCACGTTATTTCCCACTTGCAAAGGTGCTCCATGCCTTTGATGCAGGAATCTGTGCAACAGGTTACAACGGTGTGCATGAATTACTGCCCGCACAAGTTCCGACTGTCTTTGTCTCCAATATCCGTGGTACCGATGACCAGGAAGCACGTGCACGTTGGTGTAATGATTTTGGCTTTGCACTTCGTGCCGATCAGGCAGATCTTGCTGATATCACTGCAAAGGTAAAGATGCTGCAGGATCCTGAAGTGCGTAAGCGTTTGTCACAAAAGTGCGCTGAACTTCCTGAGACAACTGGTGGTCAAGAGATCGCAGAGATGTTGTATCAATTAGCGGTAACCCCGAAGCCCAAGAAGTCTTCCGGGATTACATATAAGCGTTTACTTATCCAAGATCGCTTTAGCCGCGGCACTCGACACGTAATCATGTTGGGGTTGCGCCGCTTGGCTCTCGTCTATCGCTTCTTACATCCACACATCAAGGTGCAGGAGATCGATCAGGCACCACCGGTATTTGGAGAACAGACAACCGCTGCAGAACTTCACCCATTGATTAAATCCAGCACTCGTTTCGAGCATTTAATTTCTGGTGCTTCAGCGGGTTATCGTAAGCGTCGAGAAGAGATAGCATTTGCTGCATACGGAAAAGAAACGGTAATCACGAAAACAAAATGAAGTTTCGCACTTGGATTAGAAAGACTCCAGCAGGCCGCTTGTTCTGGCGTGTTTTTATTGGAGTAATTGGTGGTGGAATAACAGTTTTCGGAGCAGTTCTTTTAGTTGCCCCAGGTCCTGGTGTTTTAGTTCTATTGGCCGGTCTTGGTATTTTGGCAACAGAGTTTGCCTGGGCTGGTCGAATTATGATGCACACAAAGCAGATGGCAAGTAAAGCTGCGCAACGTACTGGCATGAAACCTTGGGTTAAGTATTTCTTGGTTGCAGGCGGTGCTGCTTTTTCAATTGTTGCAATTCTTATCTACCATTACCGCTAAAAACTGGAGCGGATCTCCCAGAGGTCTGGAAAAGTTGGATTAAATAAGGTGCTACTTAAGTAGCCAACCCCGCTTGATCCACCCGTTCCCATCTTGTGTCCGATAGTTCTTTCAACCATCTTCACATGACGGTAACGCCACTCTTGTAAACCTTCATCAATATCAACAAGGCGCTCACACACCATCGCTGACTCTGGATCTTTGCGATGAACTTCGAGCAAGACCTCTTGTACCGCAGCGTTTGCGCTATATGCGCTGCTCTTGTCGCGATTTAAAACTTCTGCTGGAATCGCATGACCCCGCTTGTTTATGTATGCAAGAGCTGAATCCCATACTGAATTTCGCGAAGTAATGACCTTGATTTGTTCTTGAATATCTAAAGGTAAGTGTCCCGCCATCTTGCTATCACGACGACCAAGTAAAGCTTCAACCATTCTAAATTGTGCGGATTGAAAACCACTAGAAGATGAAAGATAAGAACGGAAGGCATTGAACTGAAGCGGTGTCATCGTTTCTAAAATATCAATTTGAGTAACACAGACCTTCAGAATTGTTCTGATGCGTCCCAAGATTGCCAATGAATAATGTGAATCACCAGACTCCATCGCACGTTGTGCTTCGGTAAACTCATGAATTAACTGCTTGAACCATAGTTCGTAAGTCTGATGAATGATGATGAACAACATCTCATCATGTTCAGGTCCAGTAGATAGCGGACGTTGCAACTTCAGAAGTTCATCAACGGCTAAATAAGATGTATAGGTAAGTGCTGAATCAAAGTTTTCACTCATGTGACTCGTGAACCGCTTTCTTTAACCTCTTTATAGCGGCCAGATGCCACTAAATCACGCATACGTTCAAAGCCATCCCAGATCTCAACATAAGAGGTTGGCAGGGGAGAGATAGCTAATCGGATTGAGTTAGGTGTGCGGTAATCCGGAATTACATTGGCCATGGTGCGTAAAGCAACACAGATCTGCGCTGCATCAGGGTGCACAAG
>JAPOJK010000044.1 GCA_029978465.1 Actinomycetota bacterium | reverse complement strand
GATGAGGTTTCAGCAGAGTGGGCACCTATTGCAGCTGCACGTGGTGCGATCGTTGTAGATAACTCAGGTGCGTTCCGTATGGATCCAAAGGTTCCATTGGTGGTACCTGAAGTTAATCCAAAGGATATTAAGAAGCGTCCAAAGGGAATTATTTCAAATCCAAACTGCACAACATTGTCAATGATTGTTGCAATGGGTGCACTCAACAAGAAGTTTGGTCTGAAGGAACTTGTTGTTGCTTCCTATCAAGCTGCATCAGGTGCAGGACAACCTGGAATTGATGCATTACGTGAACAGATTTCGGCCGTGGCCGGAAAGAATCTCGGTGAAGCAACTGGTGATGTTCGCACCGTTGTGACTAATAACGATGTTTTCCCAGCTCCTTTGGCCCTAAACGTTGTTCCATGGGCAGGTTCGCTCAAAGAAGCCGGCTACTCATCTGAAGAGCTAAAGGTTCGCAATGAATCTCGCAAAATTCTTGGAATGCCAAAGCTCAAAGTTTCAGCAACATGTGTTCGTGTTCCAGTGTTAACCACACATTCGCTAGCCGTGCATGCGACATTTAAGACTGAGATCTCTCGCAAAGCTGCACAAAAGGTGCTTGAAAAAGCTGCCGGAGTTATCTTGCTGGATGATCCAGAAAACAAGAAGTTCCCAACTCCAAATGATGTAGTTGGAACTGATGAGACTTGGGTTGGTCGCGTACGCCAGTCACTAGATGACAAGAAATCTATTGATTTATTCCTTTGCGGAGACAATCTTCGTAAGGGTGCTGCGCTTAACACCGCTCAAATCGCTGAACTTTTGGCGGTAGAGTTAACACAATGAGCATTAAAGAAACCCTACGTACCGACTTAACAGAAGCAATTCGTGGTCGCAACGAGATCACATCTAGCACCATTCGCATGGTTCTGACGGCAATCACCAATGAAGAGGTTGCAGGAAAAGAGGCACGCGTGCTGAGCGATGATGAGGTAATCGTTGTTTTGTCACGTGAAGCAAAGAAACGTCGCGAAGCCGCTGAAGCATTTGAAGGTGCAGGTCATGCGGAAAAGGCGGCGCTAGAAAAAGCCGAGGGTGAAGTAATCGCAAAGTATTTGCCGGCGCAGTTAAGTGCAGATGAGATCAAGCAGATCATCGCTGATGCAATTGCATCAACCGGTGCTGCAGGTCCTGCAGATATGGGCAAGGTAATGGGCGCGATTAAGCCAAAGATTGCAGGAAAGGCTGATGGAGCACTTGTTTCATCACTAGTGAAGGAGAGTCTCAACAAATGACAAAGTACGAATACGCAACGGTTCCACTTCTTTCACACGCAACAAAACAGATTCTTGATACTTGGGGCTCAGATGGCTGGGAGCTCGTACAAGTTATTCCCGCACCAGGAACTGGTGAGCAGCTAGTTGCTTACATGAAGCGAGCAGTTGCATGAATAAGGTTGATGTACGCGCAAAGCTTGCAGAGCTTGGTTTAGAGCTTCCAGTTGCTGCAAAGCCAGTTGCTGCATATGTCCCAGCGATTCGCACAGGTAATTTAGTTTTCACCGCCGGACAACTTCCATTAGCTAATGGCGAAATGGCAGGGGTCGGAAAGGTTGATGGAGCGATCACTCCTGAGCGTGCAAAGGAGCTTGCACAGATTTGCGCACTCAACTGTCTTGCAGCTGTGGAAACAGTTGCAGATGTAAACAAGATTACAAAGATTGTTCGCGTGGTTGGTTACGTTAATGGCGTACCAGGCTTTGTCGGACATCCAGGAGTAGTAAATGGAGCTTCAGAGCTCTTTATTGCTATCTGGGGCGATGGTGCAAAACATGCACGTAGCGCTGTTGGTATCGCAGAGCTTCCACTGAACTCACCTGTGGAGATCGAACTAACAGTCGAAATTACAGACTAACTATTTACCGCGCTTTGATAGGCGTTCGAAATCTGTAATCAGAACTGCACGACCATCAAGCTTTAACCAGCCGCGTCCTGCGAAATCTGCAAGTGCTTTGTTTACGGTTTCGCGGGATGCACCAACTAATTGAGCTAACTCTTCTTGAGTTAAGTCGTGGTGAACAAATAGACCTTCATCAGTCTGCTTTCCAAATCGCTCACCTAGATCGATAAGAGCCTTTGCAACACGACCTGGAACATCTGAAAACACTAAATCGCCAACCGCTTCATTGGTACGGCGCAAGCGTTGTGCTAATCGAGCAAGTAGTTGTAGAGCAACTTGTGGATTTTCAGCAAGCCATGGAATTAACTTTTCCTGACCAAGGCTTAATAACTTCGCATCGGTAACCGCTGTTGCAGTTGAAGTACGTGGGCCTGGATCAAAGAGACTTAACTCGCCAAACATTTCGCCGGGTCCAAGGATTGAGAGCAGATTCTCGCGACCATCTCCACTTGAAGTTCCAAGCTTTAACTTTCCTTCAACAATTACATATAGGTGATCGCCCTCGTCACCTTCAGCAAAGAGGACAGAGCCCTTTGCGATCTTTACCGAGTCCATAGATGCACGCAAAGAAGCTGCCGCTGCATCATCGAGGGCGGTAAATAATGGGGCTTTACGTACGACATCTTGTTCTGTGCTCACGAGGAGTACTTTACTACCCATGAAGGTCGATAGCGAAACCCGCAAAGGGGCAAGGGCGGTTTATCGCATCCTCACAAAAACCTACCCAAATATTCGCTGTGAATTGGATTTTACAAACCCGCTGGAATTAATCATTGCGACTGTATTGAGCGCTCAATGCACAGATAAGAGAGTTAACACCGTTACTCCCGCCCTCTTTAAAAAGTATAAGAGTCCAAAGGCGTATGCAAAAGCTGATCTGCACGAAATTGAAGATCTAGTGCACTCCACCGGTTTTTATCGAGCAAAGGCCCGCAATATAAAGGCGTTGAACATAAAGTTACTTGAAGATTTCGGGGGAGAAGTTCCACGCACTCTTGAAGAGTTGATTACCTTGCCAGGTGTTGGACGCAAAACAGCAAATGTTGTTTTAGGACATGCCTTTGATACTCCAGGAATTACAGTTGATACACACTTCGGACGATTGTCACGACGTTTTGGTTGGACTAAAGAGACCGATCCAGTAAAAGTTGAGATGGTTGTTCAGCAATTGATTCCACAACCTGAATGGACAAATCTTTCACAACGAATAATCTGGCATGGTCGAAGAATTTGTCATGCTCGTAAACCTGCATGCGGAGCATGTCCAGTTGCAAAAATTTGCCCAAGCGTTGGAATTGGTGAGATGGATAAAGAGAAGGCGTTACTATTGGTGAAAACAGATAAGGATTTCAGATGAAGAAGCTAGTGATTGCAGTCGCGCTCGTTTTGCTGACCGCTTGTTCTCCTTCATCATCTTATGTAAAGGGCGAAGTTGTTTCCTGCGAAACAATTTCACAGGATTCAACATTTACCGGCGGCATTCAAATGGATTGCCTTGACCGCAGTGGAGGCGCACAACTAGGTGCATTACGTGGACCGATGGTTGTAAATGTGTGGGGCTCATGGTGTGGCCCATGTAAGAAAGAGATGCCAGTCCTGCGCGCTTTCCATGACAAGGCACAAGGCAAGGTTCAATTAATCGGCGTTGATGTTGAAGAAGCTAACTTTGATGATGGCCGCACATTTGTGGAACGCAACGGAATTACATGGCCAAATCTGTATGACCCAGATGGTCGCTCACGTGAGTACTTTGGTTTAGGTGTTCCAGTTACCTGGTTTATTGCAGCTGATGGATCGGTTGCTTATAAGCATGTCGGTATCATCAAAGATCTCGATCAAATTGTGACACTGACTGAAAAACATCTAGGGGTAAAGCTTTAATCCTCATCCTTTGATGTGTTCAAACCTTCTGAGATCAGCTTCATAACATTTGGATCGGCAAGGGTTGTTGCATCTCCAACCTGACGGTTTTCAGCAACATCCTTGAGCAATCGACGCATGATTTTGCCGCTTCGAGTCTTAGGAAGTTCAGCTACAACCAAAATCTGTCGTGGCTTTGCAATCGCACCAATTTCCTTTGCAACATGGTTACGAAGTTCGGTAACTAGTTGTTCCCCACTTGCATGTGCGATTCCACCACGCAAAATAACGAAGGCCACAATTCCTTGCCCTGTCATTGCATCTTGGGCTCCAACTACAGCGGCCTCTGCAACAGCTTCATGAGAAACAAGCGCTGATTCAACTTCAGTTGTCGAAATACGGTGTCCGGAAACATTCATTACATCATCGACACGACCGAGCAACCAGATTGCTCCATCCTTATCTAACTTTGCACCATCTCCAGCAAAGTAAATTCCCTTAAATCGTGACCAATATGTTTCTTTGTACCGCTCATCCTCACCCCACACACCGCGCAACATTCCGGGCCATGGCTTATCAAGAATTAAAAATCCTCCATGACCCTTTGCAACTGGGTTTGCACCATCATCAACAACAACTGCGCTGATTCCAGGAATTGCTGTCATTGCAGAACCAGGTTTAGTTGCGGTGACTCCAGGCAGCGGTGAAATCATGATTCCACCTGTTTCAGTTTGCCACCAGGTATCAACGATTGGGCAACGATTTCCACCAATAACTTCGCGGTACCACATCCATGCTTCAGGATTAATTGGTTCTCCAACTGAACCAAGTAAACGCAAAGAAGAAAGATTGAATTTATTAGGGTGCTCATCGCCCCACTTCATCCAGGTGCGAATCAAAGTAGGAGCTGTGTACAAAATTGTGACGCCGTACTTTTCAATAAGTTCGAAAATGCGTCCCTTGTGCGGTGTATCGGGTGTTCCTTCATACATTACTTGTGTTGCACCATTCATCAGCGGTCCATAAACAATGTAACTATGACCGGTAATCCAACCAACATCTGCGGTACACCAGTACACATCTGTTTCAGGCTTGATATCAAAGACAACTCGATGCGTGTACGCGGCCTGCGTTAGGTATCCACCGGTTGTATGGAAGATTCCCTTTGGCTTTGCGGTGGTACCAGAGGTGTACAAAATGAAGAGCGGGTGCTCAGAATCAAAGCCCTGCGCTGTGTGTTCAGCTGATTGGCGATCGACAATCTCATGCCACCAGATATCGGTTGCTGAATTCCAGGCGGTTTCTTGTTTGGTGCGTTGCACAACTAAAACTTTTTTAACATTGTGCTGACCCTTTAACGCTTCATCAACAGCGGGCTTCAGTGCAAAGGCTCCACCCTTTCTAAATCCACCATCTGCGGTAATAACTAATTTTGCATCTGCATCTTGAATTCGTGACAACAGCGCATCTGCAGAAAAACCACCAAAGACAACTGAGTGAGCTGCACCGATGCGCGCACATGCCAACATTGCAATCGCAGCCTCTGGAATCATCGGCATATAAATCGCGACACGATCCTTTGCTTGAATGCCTAACTCAATGAGCGCGTTTGCGGTTTTCTTAACCTCAACTAGTAACTGCGCATAAGTAATTGTTCGTGTATCGCCAGGTTCACCTTCAAAGTGAAATGCAACCCGATCTCCACGACCTTCAATCACATGTCGATCGAGAGCGTTAAATGATGCGTTGATCTTTCCACCGATAAACCACTGTGCGTAAGGTGCTTCCCATTGCAAGGTTTGCGTCCACGGAGTTTCCCAGCTAAGAGCTTTTGCTTGCAGATCCCAAAAGGCTAAGCGATCTTTTTCAGCTAGATCGTAAAGAGCGGCTGTTGCATTAGCTTGTGCCGCAAACTCCGCCGTGGGTGGAAATTGGCGATCCTCATTGAGCAGGTTCTCTAGTGATTCATGATCTTGACTCATAACGCTAGAGGCTACCTGTTGAACTTTGTTATCAACAGAGAATTCGCAATGAAATTTGCAACTAGAGGGCTGCCCTGAAGATGCACCAAAGGAAAGGAGACACAATGCTGACCTCATTTATTCTGGCCCTCATCAAGCTTTTGAGTAATCCGGTGTTAGTGGCGGCCCTGGCTAAGTTCTTGGCCAACGCCCTAAAAACGGTGAGCTAACAGGTAAAAGCCAGGCATAAGGACCCTCCCAGCAAGGCTGCGGAGGGTCTTTTTGTGCCATTCGGGCGAAGGTGAGAGGATTGGTCGTAAGCCTCTAGACGACTCAACGAAGCGCTCAGTCTAAAGATTTACAACGAGCCCATAGGAGTCACACTATGCCAATTGCAACCCCCGAAATTTACGCAGATATGTTGGACCGCGCTAAAAA